>JAWQFW010000081.1:0-3407 GCA_035968095.1 Oscillatoria sp. PMC 1068.18 | reverse complement strand
GTGGTACAGTTAATGTAAGCGGAAATGCTAGCTTGACAACTCAAGCGACAAATGCAAATATTATTTTAGACTCATTAAATCCTAACGGAAGTGTCAGTTTAAATACCACGGGTAGCGAAGGAAATGCGGAAATTATCGCAACTCAAATTAATCTGGGGATATCAAATATTGGTGGTAATTTAAATGTGACTGCGACAGCAGGAGAAATTTTAACAAGCGGTGCAATTAATGCAGGATTTGATGTTAATTTTACTGCGAATAATATTACGCTTGCTGACTCAATTAGTGGTAGCGGCAACTTGACATTACAACCATTAAATGCTAGCGATAATTTTGATTTAAGTAACACCGGATTCAACTTAATTAAAGATGGTTTTACGGAAATTATAATTGGACGTAGCGACGGTAGTGGTTTAATTAATTTAAGTAGGGTTAATTTCTCCGACCCAGTAACAATTCAATCGCCTTTTGGTAGCATTATTGTTGAGGGAATTACGGGGATAGATAACGCTTCAATTGCTTTAATTGGAGAAACAACACTCAACGGCGATCTTACTACTAATAACCAAAATATTACTATAGATGGCAATGTTAGCTTAGGTAACTCTCTCACCCTCGATACAGGTAGCGGTGCTGGAGATCTCGCCATCCAAGGTACAATCGATGGTAACTCAAACTTGAACTTAAACGCCGGATCGGGCAATATTACCGTTACAGGTGCGATCGGTAGCAGTCAAACCCTCGGAGATTTAACTGCAACTAGCAGTGGTTTAATCGGTTTCGAGAGTGCGATTAACGCAAATAGTCTCACAATTGCTGGTGGTGGTAGCAGTTTTCTCGCAGGTGATATTAATACCACGAATGAGCAGAATTACAACAATTCTTTAATAATTGGTAATAATCTGAACTTAACGACGAGTAATAGCAACATTAACTTCGGAAGTACAGTTGACGGTGCAAACGACCTCAACATAAATGTTGGCACAGGAGACGTTAACTTCGCCGCCGCAGTGGGTGAAACCACTCGTTTAGGAAATTTAGCGATCGCTGCCAATAACATCACAGGAGAGGCAATAAACGCCAGTAGCCTCACCGCGATCGCAACCGGAGAAATCACTGTTAATGGCACAATTACTACTCAGGGAAGAGAAGCAGACGCAGGAGAAGTAAACTTACAGACAACTGGTAATTTAACAACAGCCGATATCGACACCAGCAGCAGCAACGCTAGAGGTGGAAATATCACCTTAATCAGCGAAAATGGAATTGTTTCCACCGGAAATATCACCAGCTTTGGTAACAGTGGTGGTGACTTATTTATCGACGCTCAAATTGCCATTAACACGGGGATAATCGATACTAGCGGTAGCATCGGCGATGGTGGTAACGTTACCTTAGACCCCATCGAAGATATCGAAGTAGGTTATATCAACGCCGAAGGTGGTAGCCAAGGTAGCGGCGGTGATGTAGATATTACAGTCGGAAGATATTTCCGCAGTCAAGAAACATTTACCAATCGTAACGGAATCGAAGCCAGTATTTCCACAGCAGGAGGAGACGGTAACGGTTCGATTATCATTCGACATGGAGGAAACGGAGAAATACCTTTTATCGTCGGCGATCCTAGTATTAATGGTACAGCAGGAGCGATTACTAGCGGTGAAATAACAGTGACTCCAGATTCATTTCTCTTGACCGAAATCAGAGGAAATGTAGGCATAATTAGTGTTGATAGACCACCAGTAGAAACTCCAGTAGAAACTCCAGTAGAAACTCCAGTAGAAACTCCAGTAGAAACTCCCGTAGAAACTCCCGTAGAAACTCCCGTAGAAACTCCAAGAGAAGAAGTACAAATAGAGATAAATCCTGTTAACTTAACTGAAAATAAAAAAGAAGAATTTGAGATTACAGATTTTATTCCTACAGCAGAATTAGATTTACGAATCGCACAAATCGAGCAAGAGTTTACGAATGTCTACCAGGAATATCTAAGATTAGAACCAACATCTGTTGTTAGTGTCTCCGAAGAAAGAACTATTCTCAGCGCAATCGAAAGAGATACAGGGATTAAACCTGCACTAATTTACGCAGTTTTCGTTCCGCAAAGTTTAGAATCAATTGGTGGTAGTTTCGAGAAAAATCTGACAATTGTTTCACCCCAAGCTAGCGACATTTTAGAGTTAGTAGTAGTGACGGCAAAAGGGGAACCAATTCGACGTAGAATAGAAGGTGCAACGAGAGCAAAAGTAATCCAAACTGCGGAAGAATTTCGACGGAATGTGACCAATGTACGTCGTCCCGATGCGTATCTCGCTTCAGCAAAACAATTATATCAGTGGTTAGTAGCGCCAATTGAGCCAGAATTAGAAGCTAGAGAGATCGGTAATTTAGCTTATTTAATGGATACAGGATTGCGATCGCTACCCATTGCTGCTCTCAACGATGGTAATCAGTTTATCATCGAAAAATACAGTGTGGGAATCATGCCGAGTTTATCTCTCACCGATACTCGTTATGTCGATGTGCGTAACAACGAAGTTTTAGCAATGGGTGCATCAGTTTTCCCCGACCAAAATCCCCTTCCCGCAGTACCAGTAGAAATCAAAGTAATTGCCGATCGCCTTTGGAAAGGAAAAACATACCTTAATGAAGAGTTTACCATCGAAAACCTGAAAAGAGCGCGATCGCAAACTCCTTACGGAATCCTTCATTTAGCTACCCACGGTGAATTTAAACCAGGTAAACCAAATAACTCTTACATCCAGTTTTGGAATAGCAAACTAGGACTTGACCAACTCGGACAACTAAACTTAAATAATCCCCAAGTCGAGTTAGTCGTCCTTTCTGCTTGTCGAACCGCTTTAGGAGACGAAGAAGCTGAGTTAGGATTTACAGGGTTAGCAATCCAAGCTGGAGCAAAATCCGCACTGGGTAGTTTATGGTACGTTAGCGATGAAGGTACACTTTCATTAATGACGGGTTTCTACGAACATCTCAAAACCAAACCAATTAAAGCCGAAGCAATGCGACAAGCGCAATTATCGATGCAGCGAGGAGAGATTCGCATTCAAGGAGGTAAATTAGTTATTCCTGGTGGTGTGGTAGATTTACCACCAGAATTGGAAGGTTTAAGCGATCGCACTTTAGACCATCCTTATTATTGGAGTGCATTTACTTTAATCGGTAATCCTTGGTGATTGGGGACTGGGAATTGGAGGAATTGGAGGAATTGGAGGAATTGGAAGAGTAAATCGTTGGTTAAGATGTCTGTTGGTAATTTCTAATTCTGACCACACCTCCCACACTTCCCATACCTCCAACACTCTTCTTTTGGGGATTGGGGATTGGGAATTAGCACCTTATCAGTTTGTTCAAAAATTCCTCCAAGTCCTCCCCCTCTCCCATAT
>JAWQFW010000080.1:0-19649 GCA_035968095.1 Oscillatoria sp. PMC 1068.18 | reverse complement strand
GGAATATCAAGCTTTATATCAGAATAAAAGCCAAGAACAAATTGCAGGTGAAGTTTCTAGTGTCTACTTAAATTCAGCTAAAGCTTGTCAAACAATTAAAAAATATGTGCCAAATGCCAAATTGATAGTTATACTTAGAAATCCAGTTGACAGAGCCTTTTCCCATTTTAATGTACTTGAAGAAACGAAAAAACGTACAAGAAATTATCAAGAAATATTTTCCGAAAAAAAAGTTTTGAGAAATGGATTTTATGCGGCTCCTCTAAAAATGTATTTACAAGAATTTAGTAGAAAACAATTTAAGTTTTTCTTGTTTGATTTGTTTATCAAAGAGCAACAGAACTTTTTCACTGATTTCTTTGATTTTGTCGGTGTTGATGCAAACTTTATGCCAGATACTTCTTTGATTTGGCGTAAGGGAGGAAAAATTAAACACAAGAATATTCAACAAAGATTGCTCAAAAATAATTCACTCAAACAAGTCTTAAAATTTGTAGTTAAACCTTTTACAACTTCCCAACAAAGACTTAACTTATCGGTCAAAACACAAAACTTACTTACCCAAAAGATTAAGATGCCACCTGAGATTCGCAAAGAATTAATTGAGCTTTATCGAGAAGACATTCTTCAAGTACAAGATATATTAGAAATTGACCTTTCTCGTTGGTTACAATCTAGTCATGAATAGTAAATTATAGGTACTAATTCATTAGTTTTTTTACTTGTAAAAATACCTTTCAGCTAACCACGCTAACCCAGCACCGCTAGCTTCAGCTAAAATACTAATCAGTCGATATAAAGCAACAGCACCTAGAATTGTTCCAGTAGAAAAATCTTCTCGGAGTAACGCGAGGGCTGTTGCTTCAAAAACACCCATACCTCCGGGCGCACCAGGTACAACTAAACCGAGTAACCAAGCGAGACTAAAAGCGCTCAATAACAAAATAATTTTACTTGGGTTAATAGTAGTTAAAGCGACAACAGTTAACAGAAAGCCAATACTTCGTAAAAGAACAAAAATTAACTCTCCTATTAAAGGGCGTACTGGATAATTATCAATTTGAAAAACATCTTTCTTTTGAATAATAGTTGCTGTTTTTTTGAGCTTAGATTTACTAACTTTTTTAATAAGAGGATTTAAGACGCGGGGATGAATAATAGCAAAAATAACTACTAAACTAGTTAATTGTAAAAGCCAATTTTCTGAATTAACAGTTAATAAAGCAATTAGAAGTGCTGCTGCTGCCATTAATAATGGTTCGATAATCACACTAACTGTAGCGACAGAAAAAGGAATATTGGCTGCTGTTGCTGCTAAGATTCTGCCTGAAAAGTGCCAAATATTTCCTGGTAAATATTTAGCAATATTAGTTTTGAGGAAAACGATAATTGCCCATTGGCTAGTCACAGTTTGTTTGAATTCCTTGAGAATTGAAAACCAAACCCATCCACACCAAATATGAGCAGCTAAAGTTACTATTAATGCTAAAATTAAATAAATCCAGCCGTAGTCATCAAGTCGGATAGTGACAACTTCTTGCCAATGACTTTTTAAGGCTTGAATTAAGAAAAATAAAGTTATTCCTAAAATTAGCCAGCGTAGATAAGGTTTCAAACGAGAAATAATTTGCTGCATCAAGAATTTAATTTTTTTAGGATCAAACTGCACGAATTTCCCCTTGAGTTTTAAGGTGTAATTATAAGCATAGCAGGAAAGTAATTATGATATTATTTAGTAAGCAAAAGATTTTTTGAGCTTGTATGAAAATTCAATCAGTTAAGTCGATTCTAAATTTTGCTTTAGACGGAGGAGATATCTCACCAGAAGCAGGAGTTATTCTTCTACAACAAAAGGAACCTGCGGTAAAAGAAGCTATTCGCGAGACGGCGGATAAATTGCGAGAACGACAAGTAGGAAATACAGTTACTTATGTGGTTAATCGTAATCTCAATTTTACGAATATTTGCGAGCAACATTGTAGCTTTTGTGCGTTTCGTCGGGATGCAGATGAAGTTGGGGCTTTTTGGTTAGAAACGGAACAAATTTTCGCGAAAGTAGCCGATGCAGTTAGTCGGGGTGCGACGGAAATTTGTATGCAGGGTGGACTGAATTTGTCGGCGAAAATTAATGATGCGAGTTTAGCTTATTATTTGCGCTTAGTAGAAACAATTAAAAGCGAATTTCCGCAGTTACATTTGCACGCTTTTTCTCCCCAGGAAGTACAGTTTATTGCGAGGGAAGATCAGCTTAGTTATGCAGAAGTTATCGCGGCTTTGCGAGATGCGGGGGTAAATTCTATGCCCGGAACTGCGGCAGAAGTGTTAGATGATAAGGTGAGAAAGATTTTATGTCCAGAAAAAATTAACACAGCTACGTGGTTGGAAATTGTCGAAACTGCACATCAATTGGGCTTACCCACGACAAGTACAATGTTGTCAGGACATATTGAGACGGCGGCGCAACAGATGGTACATTTAGAAAAGCTGCGATCGCTGCAACAAACTGCCATTAAACAAGGATATCCTACCCATTTTACTGAGTTTATCCTCTTACCTTTCGTCGGGCAAGAAGCACCCAAATCTTTACGCCGTCGGGTAGGCAGAGATCAACCCATTCTCGCTGATAATTTATTATTAACCGCCGTGGCGCGTATTTTCCTCGGTAATTGGATCGTAAATCATCAACCGAGTTGGGTCAAACTAGGATTAGCAGGTGCAACCGAAGCTTTGCGTTGGGGGTGTAACGACATTGGTGGGACGCTGATGGAAGAACATATTACCACAATGGCAGGGGCAAAAGGCGGTACTTGCATGGAACCAGAAACCTTACAACAAGCGATTAATTCCCTAGGACGAACGTACCAGCAAAGAGATACATTGTATCAACCAGTGTCCATTACGAGAAAATCGCCCACACCAGTGTAAAATTTGCTTCAGCGATCGGGAAAACTAAAAATATAGTTTCTACAGGAGCAAACCGCCGCGATGTTAGGTAAGTTATTAGATGGACGCTACCAAATTGTTCAACGCTTAAGTTCGGGTGGTTTTGGTGATACTTATATTGCTGAAGATACGCGTCGTCCCGGTAATCCTCAATGTGTAGTTAAACACCTTTTACCTACCAATTCTGACCCTAATTATTTAGCAATTGTGCGACGTTTATTTAATAACGAAGCGGAAATTTTAGAAAAGCTGGGTGAACATCCTCAAATTCCTCAGCTTTTAGCTTATTTTGAAGCAGAAGAAGAATTTTATTTAGTCCAACAGTTAATTATTGGACATACTCTTACTCGCGAACTTATACCTAATCAACCTTGGACTGAAAGCGCAGTTATCGAACTCCTAAAAGATGTTTTAACTATTTTCCAATTTGTGCATAGCTACAATGTAATCCATCGCGATCTTAAACCAGATAATTTTCTGAGAAGAAAGCAAGATGGAAAATTATTTTTAATTGATTTTGGTTCAGTTAAACAAATTCGAGAACCACTCAATACTACCCAAGCAAACCTAAATCCAAACACAGTAGTTGTCGGTACTCTTGATTATATGGCTGCGGAGCAAAAACAAGGTAATCCGCAATTAAATAGTGATATTTACTCTTTAGGTTTGATAGCTATACAAGCTTTGACTGGGATTTATCCCAAGCAATTAAAACAAGATTCAGCTACCGGAGAAATTGTTTGGGAACCACAAACAAAAGTCAGTAATCTGTTAATAAAAATTATTCAAAAAATGGTAGCCTATGATTATCGAAAAGACCGCTATCAAACAGCTAGCGAAATTTTAGCTGAATTTGAATCAGTAAATGTTTCAATTCCTGATACTGTAATTTCTCTTCCTCCCGAATATAATCCTGAGTTGGCTTCAAACTTAACTAAAATAACTCAGCAAAAAAGTAAATCTGTTCCTGACTCAACCACAAATCAGAAAATTAATTCAGAAAAAAAATCTGCTGTAAACAACAAGGAAATAACTCAGCAGAAAAGCAAATCTGCTCCTAATTTACTAGAAAATAGCGAAACGGAAAAAGGAACTCAATCAAACAGCGAATTTGTTTCTAAATCAGCGAAAATATCTCAACCATTGGCTCAATCTTCTGCTTTATCAAAGCAAAATCAATCAAAAACTAAATATCCTTTATCTAGATTATATAAAATTTTGTTCAGCATCCAATTTTTACCTTTAGCTGGTACATTAGGTTTAATATTTTTTAATGCCGATATTTGGTTGATTTTGTTGGGCGTATTTTTAATAGCTATAGGAATAGGTTTGTTTTTTTTGCGATCGTTATATCCCCAAATAGCTCGGATTCATGATAGTATTTTTGGAGTAACTTTTTTGATTTCTGGTGGAATGCTATTATTCCAAAATCCGAATTTGCGAATGGAAGTTGAACTAAGTGAATTTTTGATTGCTGCTGGAGCAACTTTAGCTGTTGCTGAAGTTCTTCGGGTGAGAAAAAATCATTGAGAAAGTTCTTTTTGGATTGGCAAATTATTGATGTTGAAATTAGGAATGAATTGTTTAAATTATAAGTGTAAGGGTAATATTGTTTTGAAATGAATGTTTGATTGTTGCTGGAGTTAATTTAAATATAACAGAAGCCTTTTGGGTGAGAAAAATATTTTTTGATTGGTAAATAATTTATGTTAAAATTAGGAACAACTTCTCTAAATTTAATAGCAACAGCGATGATTGCAACAGGAATAATTTTGTCAATGTTGCCGATGATCTTGCCGCAACTTTCCCAGCGAGAAGATATTTTATTAGCTTTAGTTGTTTTAGCTAGTGGGATAATTTTGTTGCTTCAAGGAAGATATGTCAGTGAATCTGTGCAATTTTTACTAATTTTATTATTGTTACCGACTCTTTGTTATACTATTGAAATTATTTGGTTACGCAAACGCATAAAAAGATGAAAACAAAGCGGTAAAATTCAAATTTTTGGTTGTTAAGATAGCTTAAATAATTAGAAAATGGAACATGGGTAAGATTGGTGGTAAAATCTAAATTTTCCTAATCTGTCAACCAAGGTAGTTGAGGCTAGTTATTGATGTTAAGCAAGGTGCGGCAGAAGTTCGCTGTTTGCAGTAACAAAAACCTTGTCTGTTGAGGAAAATTCAAGACAAATTAGAAACAATTACTTGTTTGACATTGGTACTTTGGGTTGAGGAAGATGGTTGGTTTCCCCAGATGAGGGAAGAAAACTACACGATCGCCTCCTAAACCCTCGCTTAAAAATTATCCCCCATTGCGGACACGATCTCAGCGCCGAGTGTCCCGACGTAACAAATCAAGTTTTGCTGGAGTTTCTCCAAGATACGGCTTATTAATCTGCCACAAATGGTAAATTGACAATGGTGCTGGCTAGGGTTGAGTAAATGTTCAGAAAAAAACGTAAGAAGCATCTTTGGTTTGTTTCCACTTTAGTTTTACTCTGTTTGGGTGGTGGTGCGGCAGCCTATTGGTGGCAAAATCAAGAACAGTCGATCTCCGTCGAAGTTTCTGCGGCTGATGAGTTAATTCCCCAAGAAGCAGTTTTCGTAGCTTCTCTGACGACTAATTCCCGCAAATGGGAAGAAATCCGGGAATTGGGAACTCCAGAAACCCAAGCAGCTTTGACAAGACTGCTATCTCGCTTGCAGAGTGAGTTACTGACAATCAATGGTTACAAATACGATCGCGATATTCAGCCTTGGTTAGGTTCAGAAATTACGATCGCCTTTTTAGCTTCCACAACTAGCAAAAGCGATCCTCGCTTAAATTCATCAGAATTGTCGGCTGAGGAGACTTTAACCAAACAACCGTTAATCGCGATTTTACCAGTCAAAAATCCGATCCAAGTCCAAAGATTGTGGAATAACGCCAATTTACCAGTCACAGCGAAAGTTTTAGAGAGAACCTATAAACGAATTCCCATCAAAGAAATTCAATCTCCGGACTCGCTGAATTATTCCCTGACAATTTTAGGCGATTTCGCGATCGTCGCGACTCATCCCAAAGCGATCGAACAAGCGATCGATACTTATTTTGGGGCTGCTTCTCTAGCGACTACTCCCGGTTACGCTGAGTCATTAACTCAACTAACAGCAGAAAAACCTTTTGCTGAATTTTATCTTAATGTACCCACAGCACTCCAAGAAGCCGCCGCTAGTTCAATTAAATCAGTCTCCACCGAACAAATCGCCCAACAACAAAAACAAGGGATTGCGGGTACAGTCTCAATTGAGGGTGAAGAACTCTCAATTGATGGTATTCTCTGGCTCAAACCAGATACTCAGCAAACTTACTTGCTGGATAATAGTACCGAAAGGATGCCGAAATTTCTGCCAATTGAAACTCGGATGATGTTAGCCGGAAGCGATTTGCAGCAATTTTGGGAAGGATTAGTCGCCGATAGTCAGCTTCTCCCATTAATTCCCTTCGATCCGTACGCAATTAGCGATTTTGTCAAAGCAACGACAGATTTAGATTGGGAAAAAGATTTTTTACCTTGGATGGGATCGGAATTTTCTCTAGCAGTAATTCCCACTTCAGCCAGCCAACGTCGTCAGCAACGCTCAGGTTACGATTTAGGTGGAGCGATCGCCTTGATGGTTGAAGTTAGCGATCGCCAAACAGCCGAAAAAACCCTGACCAAACTCGACCGCATTATGGCAACTAAATATAAATTTGGCGTTAAAGCAACTGAAATCGCCGGAAAACCTGTAGTTAACTGGACTTCACCCCTAAAAGGAATCAACGCTACTCGTGGCTGGTTAGAATCAGATGTAGCTTTTCTCACCATTGGCGCACCAGTAGCCGAGGAATTTTTACCTCAACCAAAAGCTAATTTGCGCTCCAATGAGTTGTATAAAAAAGTGGTACTCACCGGAACCAACAACAGCGAAAACCAATTTTTTCTTGATGTTGAGCGTACCATCAACGGCGGGAATTTAGGCATCGTCCAACTACCCGCCCATCAGCAAATGTTACTGGATGCCATTCGTACCATCGGTTTTACCAATTTAACCAACGACGAAACCAGTACCCGCTTCGAGATTGTCCTGCAACTCAAAAAAAGTGCGATCGCTCCCCAACCAGAATTAGAAATCCCCCAACCAGCCCCCTAACCGGGTGCAATAGTGACAACAAAAGCAATTAACAACAACCTCAACCACAAAAAATTGACAGCTAAAAGGGAATTAAAGGGTAAACTAAAAACTGCTAACTACTAACTTATCAACGGTAAAAGTCAGAGCCAAATCAACCAAGAAAACTTCTCACTAGAGGTTTTGGTATTAATAATCAAACACCAGTTAAAAATCGTTTTAGACAAAAGAAAACTTTATGAATTTGGTCACACTCCAGAACTTTCTGGATAATACTTCATTTGCACTCCTCTTCCTCACCATGTTGACCTACTGGGTAGGAGCATCATTTCCCAAAATTCCCTATCTCCAAGCCCTAGGAACTACCGGAATGGCATCTGCCAACCTTTGTATCGCCGCCTTACTCGGTGCAAGATGGCTCGAAGCAGGTTACTTTCCCCTCAGCAATCTTTACGAATCCTTATTTTTCTTAGCTTGGGGAATCACCGCAGTCCACCTCTTCGCAGAATTTAAAAGTCGCAGTCGTTTAGTCGGCGTAGCCACAGCCCCAGTCGCAATGGGAGTTACCGCCTTTGCTACTTTGTCGCTACCCGCCGAAATGCAAAGCGCCGAACCCTTAGTTCCCGCCTTAAAATCCAACTGGCTAATGATGCACGTCAGCGTGATGATGCTTTCCTATGCAACTTTAATGGTAGGTTCACTATTAGCGATCGCCTATTTAATCGTCACTCGCGGACAAAAAATCGAACTCCGAGGTAGTTCCGTCGGTACAAATAGTCAGCGCAGCAAAAACTACCAACTCAAAGTTAACCATCCAACTAACCCAGAAATCGACGTAACTCCAAGTATCTCCAACTCAACTACTAACCAAACTCTCACAACCACCGCAGTTTTAGAACGAAACGCCACTCAAACCGAAACCCAAACCGAAATCAAACCTACTCCTCCCCTCTCTCCCCAACGTCTCACCCTTGCCGAAACCCTCGATAATATTTCTTATCGCATCATCGGATTAGGATTTCCCTTACTAACAATTGGTATTATTGCAGGTGCAGTCTGGGCAAACGAAGCTTGGGGATCTTACTGGAGTTGGGACCCAAAAGAAACCTGGGCTTTAATTACCTGGCTAGTTTTTGCCGCTTACCTCCACGCCAGAATAACCAAAGGGTGGCAAGGTAGGCGACCTGCAATTTTAGCCGCTACAGGCTTAATTGTGGTCTGGATTTGCTATCTAGGGGTCAATCTACTTGGTAAAGGGTTACATTCCTATGGTTGGTTCTTTTAGTTCTCTGCTTTCTTTCCCAAGGCAAAATTAGCAGTTAAGCGCGATCGACAACAAGTAACTCGGAAAAACAAACTCAATGGGGGAAAATAGTCGTGGATAATCAGTTCTTGCCGCTTTCCGGTGGTGAAGTTCTTACAATTGGAGACTCCGATCAATTTTTGATCTCACATCACACTTTCCAATCTGGCGAATTTACCGAAGCTTTGAAAAAGCAGCTACTAGAATACGGTATTGGTGGCTTTAGCGAAGATAATAATGCCTGGTTCAGCGAGGAAGGCGTTCAGTGTCAAGTTCTTCGCTATGGCGCTACTGGATGGAAAAAAGGTAAAGTCCGAATCAATCTGGAATTTTGCCCTGATGATGGTGAAACAACTTCGCAGCAGCAAGGGAAAAGTGTTGCTAATGGTGGAACTTCTGTTCCAAAAACACCAGTGGCAAAACCGGAAAATCTTACTACTCCTGAAACCGCAGCATTGGATTTAGACGCTTCCTCAGTTACTTCTGCGGTAGAACTAGAGTTAACTGAATCTGAGACAGTATTAGACTTAGATTTGGGAGAAACTACTCCTGAAACTGAGGAAGTTCTCGGATTTGAAGATTTAGAGTCAGAGTCAGCAGAATCAGACTTAGATTTAGATTTAGCTGCTAGTGAGGAGGAAGCTGAACTCGATTTAGGTGGTGGTTTCTCTGAAGAAGAAGAAGCTGAACTCGATTTAGGTAGCGGTTTCTCTGAAGAAGAAGAAGCTGAACTCGATTTAGGTGGTGGTTTTGGCGAAGAAGAAGAAGAAACTGAACTCGATTTAGGTAGTGGTTTTGGCGAAGAAGAAGAAGAAACTGGCGATCCTTTTGCTGAAGAGTTGGACTTGGGTTTGGGTGAATCTAGTGCCGAATCAGAGGTAGATTTCGATCTTGGTGGTGATTTGGAAGCAGATGCTAGTTTTACTGCTGAGGAGGACAGTTTTGACCTCGGAGGTATGGTAGAAGATAATAGTCAAGACCTTGATTGGCAGGATGATCTTTCCAGTGAAGAGGAGGATCTCGATCTCGCAAATGCTCTTGGTGATGAGTCAGCTTTTGACCTTGGTGAGACTGAGGAAACAACTGAAGATGAGGAGAGTTTAGAAGATTTAGCTGTCCTTTCTCAAAGTATTGACGAAGATTTAGAGTTGGTTGGTGCTGAAGATGAAGATATTTTTGGTATCGGAGATGATGTTTCTAGTGATGAGGAAGATTTAGATTTGGCAGATTTGGCTGGAGATGATGATAACTTTGATTTTCCGAATCTCTCCGAAAATAATCAGGAGCAGAAAAATTCTCAAGACGATCTGTTGTTTGATGATGTCTGGCAGGATATGAACGAAAATGAGTTTAGTTAAGCAAATAGTCGGCAAAAATAGTTAGCTTGAGCCGCAATTAAGCTTCTCAAAGTAGCGCGATAATTTATTCTCCAAGTCGGGATTCTCGAAGCTAAAATCTGATGACTCCAAGCCCTAGCTGGACGCTTCTCCACGCGAGATTACATCAAACCTTGCGCCAAAGAAAATTATTACCGCCACAAAAGCGAGTTTTAGTAGCTGTTTCGGGCGGTCAAGATTCTTTGTGTTTATTGAAACTGTTGCTTGATTTACAACCGAAATGGTTTTGGGATTTAGCGATCGCCCATTGCGATCATGGTTGGGCTACTGATGTGGGGATTGCGACTCATGTTCGTGAAATAGCGGCTACTTGGCAGCTTCCTTTTTATCTTCAAAGTACGACTCAACTTCAGGAAACTGAAGCTGCGGCTCGTCATTGGCGCTATCAAGCTCTCAGCACAATTGCTCGCGAACATGAGTTTACGCTTGTTGTGACAGGTCATACCCAGAGCGATCGCGCGGAAACTTTGCTTTATAATTTGATTCGAGGTACTGGTGCGGATGGTTTACAAGCGCTCTCTTGGGAACGGGATTTAGCACCACAACTGAGTTTGGTGCGTCCTTTACTCAATTTTTCCCGTAGCGAAACGGGGGAATTTTGTCAGCAATTTGCTTTACCTGTTTGGGAGGATGCGGCGAATCAAAACCAGAACTATGCGCGTAATCGCTTGCGATCGCAGGTGCTTCCGGTTTTAAAAGCGGAATTTAATCCCCAAGTCGAAACGGCGATCGCCCAAACTGCGGAACTTTTGCGGGCTGATGTGGAATATCTCGAAGCTTGCGCTCACAATCTCTTCCAGCAAGCCCAAATTCCTCACCAAATCGGCTTAAATCGTGCTTGCTTGCGTCAAGCTCCTTTAGCCTTACAGCGCCGTGTCATGCGTCAACTACTCAAACAAGTTCTCCTCCGGACACCTAGTTACGAGCAAATTGAACAACTAACCCAACTAATTGAAGCACCCAACCGCTCTCGCACCTCCTCTTTACCCGGAGGCACGATCGCTGAAGTTGAGAATGATTCGATCATATTTCGGTCTATTTGTCAATAGTTACCTGACAATAATTATTTAACCTGCCGCCATTTCCGGAGCCGAATTCAAACTATCAATGGCTTCGTGCATTTGAGAAATCGCCTGAACTTGATATTCCCCATTTTGTTGCACCTGAGAAACCGTAGCCGCGATCGCCTCAAGTTGCTGTTGCAACTGCCCCAAACTCTCCTGAGCCGACTGTAAACTTGACTCCGAGAAATTCATCTGACCCCAAAGTTGAGCCACCGCAACCCGTGCTTCCTGACAACCAGACTCCAACTCTTGCAATTCTTGACGTTTAGCCTCATTGCGACCAGCCTGCTGCTTAACCATTTCCTCAGCTTGATTCAGATTAGCCTGCATCTGCTCAATTTCACTTTCCAGCTTTTGCAAACTCTCCTGCTGTTCCACTTGTTGTGCTTCTAGCTGACTCAAAACTGGTCGTAAATCTAGCTCTTGGTTTTCAGCATCCGGTTCCACAATCCCTTGTCGGCGGCGCAAAATCCGCAAATGCTGATTTAAAATCACCTGTCGTTCCCCCAAAGTCCGGCGTTGACCAACAAGCGTCTCCGACAACATCCCCTTTCTTTCCTGCTCATCAGCAAGTTCCTGTTCAACCGCCGAAGCATCATAAACACTAGCCTTTTGGAGCTTTTGTTTCAACTCCTCAACCGCATCCCGTTGTAGCTTCAGTTCTTCTTCCTGGTCATCAACAAAACGCTGAAGATTATGCAAATCCTGTTGCAGCTTATCAACCTGCTCCTGTAACTCTTCCAGAGGCATATTTTCCAGCGCCTCAAGATCCACAGTCTGAGCAATCTTCGTTACCGCCGAATCCGTTCCCAACTGAGAAATCGACTCAGAAAGAGCTTCAGTTGCTTGTAGCGATCGCCTAATTATCTGTACCGAAGACTGCTTCGTTTCAATTGCCTTTTGCTGCACCTGTAACTCAATTTTTCCTTGTTCTAAAGAAGCCTCTTCCTCAGCTAAAACCGACCGAATCTCCGTAATTTTTGCTTCCTGTTGCTCCACCTCAGCTTCTTTTTCTTGAGCCTCACTGCGGTACTGCTCCACCTCCTGAGCATGACCATCAACAACTTCCTGATAGCGATTGAAAGCCTCCAAAGCTTCATTCACCTGTGCTTGTAACACATCCGTAGGAGCCACCACCGAATCCAGATAATCCAACAACTCCTTAATCCGGGCAGTTTCCTCTTCACTCAAGCCAGTAGACTGCTGAATTTCACCTTGCAGCGCCTCCAACTTCTCCTGTTCTCCCCGCAAATGCGCCCAAGCACCCTCAAGCTCCTGACTTTTACGCTCAAACTCTTCACGAAGCTTCTCCGCTTCCTCACGAGTGCTTTCAATTTCCTGACGTTGTTCCTCGAGACGTTCAATTTCTTCCTTCGCCTGTTCAAGCTGATCCAACTCAGCTTCCAACTCCATTTCCCGGCGACTAAGCTCCTGACTTTGATAAGTCAAAGACTGCTTCCAAGTCTCAATTTCCTCTTCTTGACCCTTAGATTTTTCCAGTTCCCGCGAGAACTTTTGCAACAGACCAACCAATCTATTTCCTGCCGCTTCTGGCGTACCCTGAACTTGTCTATTACCAGTCAAATTCACAATTACCAGAGCGCCATTCTCAAAATTACTTGCTTCTTCTGAAGCGATCGTTTCCTCACCTTGGATCGAACTCCAAGTCTGGTCATTACGCTCACAAGCCAAAAGTTTCAATTCCGTCTTCGAGCCGCCGATAAAGCCTTTACTCTGCTTTCTTACTTCTGCGAGATACAGCACTCTTCAATAATCCTCTCAATGTGTGTAGAGCTTAATCTTGAGCAAATTTTATCCTTATAGTTTCTTCAGTTTAAACGAACCACCTCGCTCATCCTAATACGAGCGATGAGCTTATTGACAACTCCACGTCCTCAAAATCCGTGAATTCTTGCTTCCGAGAATGACGCTGAACCAAAGCCACTGACTTGACTCAGGCTAACTCAATTTTCGTGAAGTAGAAGCGAGATTTCCTCCCGCCTGTTTCGAGTACATCTTAGCTTTCAAGGAAACCTCAAAATTACCCACTCGCAAATATCTAGCTCAATATACATTTGCTATTTTAACGCTCTCCTGGCGAGAAAAAGCTGATCAGCCCAGGAATCAAAGTGTTAATTTTACCCGCAAATCTAGTTAAATTCGGTCAATAAGCTCTAGCTCAACAAAATAAACAAGAGATAGTCTCCAGAACCATCAATTTAGCTTACTCTTAAATTAAACTAAGTAATATGTACCAACCAAGCTGCAAAATAGTTTTGGTATAATTCAAGCCTTCCAAGCAAGATTAGCATCAAAAAAAGCCAAGTTGATAAAAGTATAGAGGAGCGGATTTTTGAGAAGATGCAGGGAAACTTAAACGAAATTGACATCCGCAGCATCCTACAACTGATCGAACTAGGACAGCGAACAGGCGAACTCTTTGTCGAGACATATCGAGAACGTCCTAGCAACCAAAGAAGTAGCGATCGCTCCTCCGAGCGACTCATGCTCGATCATCCAGTTTTAGCTAGAAAATCCCGAAAAGCCGAACAATTTTGGTTTGTCTTCTTTGTCAACGGGCAAATGATTTACGCCGCCGACAGCAGTAATAGTAACTTATCTCGTCTGCGTGACTATCTACGTCGCTACAAAGTAGAAAACGCACTTGCTCAACTAGAAAGTAATCCCGCGATCGCCTCGACAAATGCACCAGAATACGCTTACCTGTGGCTACTACTAGAAAATCACCTCATCAACCCCGAACAGGGACGAAGTATCATTCACAGCATGGCAAACGAAACTTTATTTGACCTTTTGAGCATTAGCCAAGGTTCATTTATCTTTGAAAGCGCTCCCCCCCTAGCACCACAATTAACTACCATAGAAATAGCACCGCTAGTAACTAAAATCATGAAACAGGTGCAGCAATGGAAGCAATTTTATCCTCTCATCCAGTCACCAGAACAATATCCGGTAATTAGCGATCGCCTGAACTTACAACAAGCATTAGGAGAAAACGCTTATAAAAACCTTTATTATTGGGCAGATGGCAAAACTACCTTGCGCCAGCTATCACGCTATCTCAATCGCGATCTCCTGATCGTCGCGCGAGCAATATATCCTTACTTAGAAAAAGGTTGGGTGCAAATGCTTAGTCCTAATTTTTACTCAGACCTTGCCCAACCACAACCGTCCTTACCTAAACAAACAACCCCCTCACCTCGCGTAGTCTGCATCGATGACGAGGTAACTGTAGGAATGACTGTACAAGAACTACTTCAAGGACAAGGATACGAAGTTCACCTCATCAGCGATCCGATTCAAGCTCTCAGTCAAGTTTTTCAAATCAAACCTGACCTAATATTTTGCGATCTTGCAATGCCAGAACTAGACGGGTACGAAATTTGCGCGATGCTGCGAAAATCAACAGCATTTCGGCATACTCCCATTATTATGCTGACGGGTAAAGAAGGATTTATTGACCGAGTAAAAGCAAGAATGGTAGGTTCAACTGACTATCTCACGAAGCCATTTGGAAAAAGCGAGTTATTAATGTTATTAGAGAAATATATTGGGATGGCTCCTGGTAAAAACTTAAAGCAGAACCGAGATTGCCAAACCGAGCAAGTCAAAACCTGGGGAGAGCGACAAGAAAACAGCAATACATCCACAGCAACAGCATGAGGTGATGGAGTTAATTTAATGAGATATTACAAATACACAAGATACTAAACACAAGAAAAAAAATGTCGGTTTCTTCTAGATCGCCGATTGGGTTTCTCAGGTAGGGAGTTATGAGTATAGTTTTAGTTGTAGAAGACAGCCTAGCACAAAGGCAAATGATCTCAGACCTCCTTAAAGGTAGTGGTTTGAAGGTCGCTGTTGCTAGCGACGGCGTAGAAGCTTTAGAGCATATTCAAAAATCTAGCCCTCCTGACTTGGTAGTGTTGGATATTGTCATGCCGAGAATGAATGGTTACGAGGTTTGTCGTCGTTTGAAAAATGACCCAAAAACACAAAACGTTCCTGTGGTGATGTGTTCTTCTAAAGGTGAAGAATTCGATCGCTACTGGGGGATGAAACAAGGTGCTGACGCTTATATCGCTAAACCTTTTCAGCCCACAGAGTTGATCGGAACCGTCAAACAGCTACTGAGAGGATAACAATATTTATGAAGATGGAGTAGGGGTAATGGAGGCAAGTGAAAACTATTTTAGTGGTAATGGTCAAGAACTATCGTCGGATATTCAAGAACTCGAAGCTCCCGAAGGTCAACTACATTTGAGATTTTTTGTCCCTTCAGGAGATGAGTTTGCTCTCCCAGCAATGGGTGTCAGAGAAGTGATCCAACAACCTCCAGACCGAATCGCGCCTATTCCGAATGCTTCTCCTTTATTGTTAGGAACGATAAATTTCCGAGGTCAGGTGATTTGGGTCGCAGATTTGGGTCAATTTTTAGGAGAGAATCTCGCCCTAAATACAGAACGTCCGGAAATTCCGGTAATTGCAGTTGAGGATCAAGAAACTATCTTAGGATTAGCCATAGAAGCAATTGGGGATATTGATTGGCTGGATGTAGATCAACTCCAGATGCAAAGCAATGTTCCTGATAGTATGGCTCAATTCGTTAAAGGTGAGTGGGTGTTAAATAAGGAAGAAGTCAGCGAGGGTTCGTCTGTACCAAAGTATCTCCGTTTACTAGACCAAGTTGCGATCTTGCGCTCGGCACGCTGGGCAACATGATTTTCTTTGGTAAGTTTAGGGAAGAGAGCTAGAAAGCTTTTTTCAATCCCCGCACATCATCACTCAGGCTTCGTCCTAACTACTAAAAAGGTACAAAGAAATAAACAAACAGTTGAACAGCTTAAGGGTGAGGAAAGAGCATTGAGCTATTCCTAAACCCTACTCACAGATTAATCTCGGGAGGAGGCAAATGACATCAGGTACAGATTACGCACAAGAGTACAGTAGGGCGGAGAAAGCATATCTAACAGGTAAGTACCCAGAAGCGGCGGCAATTATTGACCGTTTAGCTTCGGAATATCCGGAAGATGTGAATGTGGTGCTGCTGCGGGGACATATTTACTGTTATGGTTTCCAAGATTACGAGGTGGCACAACGGCAGTATGAACAGGTTCTTGAATTAACTCAAGACCAGTTGTTGTGTGATTATGCGAATCAAGGAATTGAAACAATTAGACAATTACAAGATGAAGCATCAAGTGAGAATTTTGCTGCTTTGTCTGAGGAAGAGTTGGATGATTTCGATGTCCAAACAGCACCACAAGATAATTTCGGTACAGGTATAGATGAAGAGAATTGGCAGGAATTAGCAGATTTGGATGCCGATCGCGATCTGGATTTGGCTAGCTTGGATTTGGATGGTGATGAGCTTGACTCTGAAGAAGATTATTTGCCCGGTGATGAGGCAACACGCCTGAATGGTCAAGCTTTTACTAATCCTTTTGGTGAAGAGGTCATTGAAGATCTGCCGTCGGATTTTTCGGGAACGGAAGCTGATTATGAAGATCCTTTTGCCCCTACTTCGGGGACAGTTGATTCTAGTTGGGAAGGTGGTCAAGGTTTTGATTTGGATAGTGATGATTTCCCGGAATCAGAATTTGAGTCTCTGCCAACATCTGAGGAAATTTCTCCCCCAGATGAGTTTTTTTCAGATTCCCATTTCGATAATTATCACGACAGCGAAAATGCGACTTTTGTGATTCCTCCGAAAGCGCAAAAGTTAGATGATTTTGGGGAAAATGATTTTTCAGAGGAAATTCAACCTGAGCTTGAAGAGTGGCAAATGTCTGCTGATGGTGAATTTACTCCTGATTGGGAGGAGGGGATTGAACCGGAATCTGCTCACGATCCAGATATTCAGGAAACTTTGTTGATGGCTTCTGGGGATTTGGAGGATGGTTTTGCTCCTGATGATGAAGAGGATTATCGTTACTTTAGTGAGGGTAATTCCGAGCCAACTGAACCATTAGGGGTTGATAGTGATTTTGTGGAAAGTGAGGCTGATTTTGCTGATTTTTCGCAGCAAAATGGCTCTGGTGTCCATAATGATTATGAAGTTGAGGAAAATTACAGTACCTACAGACAAAGTAATTCTCAAAATTTAAGTTATGCAAATGGGGAGGAGAATGGTACTGCTTCCGATATCCCGAATAGTACAGGCGATTTTTTAGAGGAGTTTGAGGGATTTAACGACGATTTGGATAGTATTTCCGATTTTGATAGCGAAATTGGGGATATAGGTGATGTGGGTGAAGAAGATTTTGCTCTTGATAGTGAGATTAAGCATTCTAAAGATTTGAAATTAGAGTCTTCTGCGGAGGAGGCAAAGGTTAGTAGCAAGCAAGAAATGTTTAGTATTGGCGATACTACTCCGACTCCGACTCCTACGGTGACGACTAACTTTACTGCTCCACCTAGCTCAAGTTCTCCGGAAGCGAATGTTGAGGTGGAACAAGGTTCTTTAGCTGCGTTTGAAAATGCGCCTCTACGGAAAAAAACTTGGTTGCAAGCTGGTGCGGCGGGAATTATGAGCGCGATCGCGGTGGCTTTTGTGAGTTGGGCGGCTCAAAGTTTGGCTCCAGAAAATGCCGAAAGAACGGCGATCGCTCATTTACGGCGGACGGGAATTTTGATGACTTTGGCGGCTGGTGGGGCTAGTTTCGGGACGACTCTGTTTTTGGGACGCATCGGTACAAAACAAGTTCTCCGCACGACTGAGGATTTGCAAACTCAGTTTAATGTGGTTTCTCAAGGTAATTTGAACGCGAAGGCGACGGTTTATTCGGAAGATGAGTTGGGTCAAATTGCTTCTGGGTTTAATCAAATGGCGCGGGTGATCCTGACGACGATGACTGAGGCGCAGCGTAAGGCTGATGAACAGGAGCAGGCGAAGGAGGATTTGCAACGTCAGGTGATTCGTTTGCTGGATGATGTGGAAGGTGCCGCGCGAGGCGATTTGACGGTGCAAGCTGAGGTGACTGCTGATGTTTTGGGTGCGGTTGCTGATGCTTTTAATTTGACGATTCAAAATTTGCGCGAAATTGTCCGTCAGGTGACTCAGGTGGCGCGGGAGGTGAATAAGGGGGCGAGTAATAGTGAGGCTTTTGCGCGCGGGCTTTCCAGTGATGCTTTACGACAAGCTGAAGAGTTGGCGGTGACGCTGAATTCGGTGCAGATGATGACTGATTTGATTCAACGGGTTGCTGATAATGCTCGCGAAGCAGAAGAAGTTGCTCGTTCGGCTTCGAGTACCGCGAAAAAAGGCGGTGAGGCGGTGGAAAGAACTGTGGCAGGGATTCTGCAAATTCGCGAAACTGTTGCTGAAACGGCGAGGAAAGTGAAGCGTTTGGCAGAGTCTTCTCAAGAAATTGCGAAGATTGTCGCAGTGATTTCGGCGATCGCCTCTCGAACGAATTTATTGGCTCTTAATGCTTCGATTGAGGCGGCTAGGGCTGGGGAAGCTGGTAAGGGTTTTGCGATCGTTGCTGATGAAGTTCGTCAACTTGCAGATCGTTCCGCAAAAGCTCTCAAAGATATCGAAAAAATCGTTTTACAAATTCAAGTTGAAACTGGTTCGGTAATGACGGCGATGGAGGAAGGTACGCAGCAGGTAATTGACGGTACGAAACGGGCAGAACAAGCCAAACGAGCGCTGGATGATATCGTTCAGGTTAATAACCGGATTGATGCTTTGGTTCGCTCGATTACGGCTGATACCGTCGAACAAACTGAAACTTCTCGCGCAGTGGCGCAAGTAATGCAGTCTGTAGAGTTAACGGCTCAAGAAACTTCTCAAGAAGCTCAACGAGTTTCCTCAGCATTGCAAAATCTCGCGTCGATGGCAAGAGATCTTTTGGCTGGTGTGGAACGTTTCCGAGTTGAAGGAACTGAGGAAAAATAGATTGTTCATTTTAGGTTAAAGATCCCGGCTCACTTGTTGAGTTATCTCCAACCGCAAAAAGTAACTCAGAAAATAAATGACAATTGGACAGGGGAAAAGCAGTATTAACACTTGGTTTCAGCGTTTAGTAACGGCGCTATTTTTAGGGGGACAGGTGATTTTGCATCTGATTTGGGGTAAGATTCACCGTCGCAATACCCTCGAACAAATGGCAGTAGTCGGTCCAGATTCTTTGGCGATCGCGCTGATTACTGCTGGTTTTGTCGGGATGGTATTCACTATCCAAGTGGCGCGAGAATTCCTCTATTTCGGCGCAGGAACGGCTGTTGGTGGCGTTTTGGCTCTTTCTTTAAGCCGGGAGTTAGCTCCGGTGCTGACGGCGGTAGTAATCGCGGGACGGGTTGGTTCGGCTTTTGCTGCGGAAATTGGGACGATGCGAGTAACTGAACAAATTGATGCTCTTTATACGCTCAAAACAGATCCGATTGATTATTTGGTCATTCCTCGTTTCTTAGCTTGCTGTTTGATGTTACCAATTTTAACGATCTTATCTTTGATTACTGGCTTGCTTGGGGGAATGCTGATTGCTAATTTTTTGTATGAGATTCCTTACTCAATATTTCTTAACTCGGTTCGCGATTTTAGCAGTGTTGGTGATTTACTGAGTGCGATGTTTAAATCCCTGGTTTTTGGGGGTTTAATTGCTACTATTGGCTGTAATTGGGGCTTAACAACTACGGGCGGTGCTAAGGGTGTGGGAGAATCAACTACTACGGCTGTGGTTACTTCTCTACTGGCTATTTTCATTTTTAATTTCTTTTTATCTTGGATTTTGTTCCCCGGTACCGGAAGCGCGTTGAGAGGTAG
>JAWQFW010000079.1:0-19775 GCA_035968095.1 Oscillatoria sp. PMC 1068.18 | reverse complement strand
CTATTCAGATTAATAAAATGTAATCTAAACTACATTGAATTGAGATAAATTCCAGTCACAGGTAAGCTAGAAATATACTCACAACTACACAAAAACAATGGCTCAAATAGTTTGGATTGCTAGACACGGAAATCGTCTTGACTTTGTTTACCCAGAATGGTTTAATACAGCCAAACATCGCTATGATCCGCCACTTTCTGATGATGGAGTTATCCAAGCGCAAGAATTGGGACAAAGGTTAAAAAACGAAAATATTAGTCATATTTTCTGTTCACCATTTCTCAGAACTGTACAAACAGCTTACCAAGTTGCAGAAGCACTAGATTTACCGATAAAAATCGAAGCCGGATTGAGTGAATGGCTCAATCCAGAATGGATGACAGCGATGCCAGAAAAGTTACCTTTAGAAATTTTAGCTCAAAAGTATCCTCGGATCGATTTGAGTTACGATTCTTGTTTAGTTCCCGAATATCCCGAAAGTAACGAAACAGTGATGCAACGAACTGCAATAACTGTGAAAAAATTAGTTGCAGCATTTACAGAAGATATTTTATTAGTAGGACATGGTGCATCAGTATTGGGAACTGCGACTGGGTTGGTAGGAGGAAATCCTCCTGTTAATGCTTCCTTATGCTGTCTGGTGAAAATAATTCGTGAAGAGGAAGGGTGGAAAATGGAACTCAACGGTGATACATCTCATTTGAGTCAAAGTGAAGAAGCGATTCGCTTTAATTAAAAGATGACAGCTATGATCGAGAATAAAAGCTAGTTTAGCGATCGCCACTTCTTGATCTAACCATACTTCTAAATTAACGAACAGAGTTGATTTGGCGATCGCCAGCAAAACTGAGTCAAACGAGTTAAAATCTTTTGTGTAAGAATTGGGTTTGTTAGGATAACCCGCTTCTTCAAAGCTAGAACATTAAATAAACATTCTATGGCCGGACACAGCAAATGGGCTAATATTAAACGTCAAAAGGCGAGAGTAGATGCAAAAAAGGGTAAAACCTTCACTCAGCTATCTCGCGCAATTATTGTCGCAGCGCGTAACGGTATACCCGACCCCGCAGCTAATTTTCAATTACGGACAGCAATTGACAAAGCCAAAGCAGCCGGAATTCCTAATGACAATATTGAAAGAGCGATCGCCAAAGGTGCAGGAACTTTCGGCAGTGATGAAGCTAGTTTAGAGGAAATTCGCTATGAAGGCTACGGTCCAGGTGGTGTAGCTATTCTAATTGAAGCACTCACTGACAACCGCAACCGCACTGCGGCAGATTTACGGGCTGCTTTTAGTAAAAATGGCGGTAATTTGGGTGAAACTGGTTGTGTAAGCTGGATGTTTGAGCAAAAAGGTGTAGTCAGGTTAGAAGGAGAAATTTCTGAAGACGATCTTTTAGAAGCATCCGTGGAAGGAGAAGCGCAATCTTACGAATTGTTTACCGACGCAGACAGCCAAGGTGCAGAAGTTTTTACCGCAATTACCAGCCTTGAAAATCTTAATCAAACCTTACAGGAAAAAGGATTGCCCGTACAAGAAGCCGAATTGCGTTGGATTCCGAATAATCATCTGGAAGTTAGCGATCGCGAACAAGCAATTTCTCTACTCAAACTTCTCGATGCTTTAGAAGAACTTGACGACGTACAAAACGTTACGGCTAACTTTGAAATGGCAGAAAATCTTGTTTCCTTATCTATCGTCTAAACTCAATCCAAACATTTTTCTAGCCCGCTTCTGCGGGATTTTTTGTTTGTTACCCATCTTCATCTTCGTAAGTCAGAGAATTGTCATCTTTTTCTGGTCTTCAATTAAGTTAAACTTTGACTACTAATCTGAATTTAAAGCAGAGATAATTGCTTGCTGAGATACTTGTTGATAAACGTCTTGTAAATACTGTTTAATTATTTGTGCGTCGGTCACAGATAAAGGAATATTACCGAGAAAATCAATTGGTGTCTTATTGTCTGGAGGAGGAGAAACTACGACCAAAGATGATTCTAACGGTTCATCATAGTACCAAAATTCTGCAACTTTTAAAGCAGTTTGACGCTCTATTTTGACTGATTTGTGATTATTCTTTGGGGTGAGTTTTTCTGCTGTACCTGCTGATAGATTGCGAGGATTATTATTGATTTTTGTACTGCGTAGCTGACGTAAAGATTCAAGAATTTCTTCTTTAGTACGTCCTCGAAGCTGAAAAAAGACGAAAGGATCTTCACTAAAACGAGAACCTAATTGATAATAAACTGCGGCGATATGTTTACAGGGATTTGCTTTATCCGGACAAGTACAGCGAGAATGAATTTCGGAGAGGTTGAAAGGAAAGAGACTTAAACCATTAGCGATAAAAACTTCTTCGATATTTTTGGGCATTTCTCCAGCTAACAGTTTCGCGGAATAAATTGCCTTTTCCGACATAGTTTCGACGATGTAAGTCCAATCTTCGTCACTAAAAGCATCAAGAGAAAGAGATACTTTGTAAGGTTCCGGTTCGCTACCTTGAACCTTAGCTAAAACTTTCGACCCGGCAAATTCAATATTGAGAACATTGCCTTCTCTCGCGTAATTTCTTCCTCTTTCCAAACGCTTTTTAAAGCGATAGGAATCTAGTAATTCGAGCCAGCGTAGTACCCACCATTCTTGAGAAGGCATTTCATAGTTAGTCATTGCTTATCTTTGATTAGTTTTTGGTTCAGGAAGATTTTGTGCCTTATAAAATGTTTCTAAGCTATGGCGATCGCCAACGAAGCGCCAATGCCAAGGTTCGTAATTAATTCCTTGTACATTATCACGAGGAAACGACAACTCGAAGCTATAACGAGCCGCATTTTTATCTAACCATTGAAAGGCGGTAGTCTTTTCAAATGCTTCAGTTAAATTCGTCGCTGGGACGTTTGCGTCGCCAAGATCCACCGCATAACCTGTATGATGTTCGCTATAGCCTGGAGGCGCACTAACATCGGCTCTTTCTAAGGTGTTTTGTCCTCGTTGTGCCTTAATCTCAAAAAATAAGTATTTTTGTTCTTCTACGGAACGATAACCAGAAATAGGTAGTAAATTTATGCCTTCAGCCCTAGCTGCTGCAACCATTTGGTTAAATTTAGTGGTGGCTGCTTCACGGAGCAAAATTCTGCTATTCACTGCGACTGGTACTAACTCGGTTTGGGGTGCTTCTTGGTATTCTAGATGTCCTAAAATGTTTTCTAGTGGTGGTTCCTCGTTCTCCGTGAATGTTGAACTTGGTTCGGTGGTTGGGGTGAGAGTTATTTCTGGGGAAGAAGCTACTTCTGGTTGAGGTGAAAGGAAACTAGCGAGAATGGCGATCGCGACCGCACCCATTGCTAATCCTCCACCAATGATTAATCCAGGTTTTAACTGAGATGATTGTCTTCGGGGAGGCGTTTCTCGAAACGCCTCGGGAATATCATCAACTGGTTCTACAGATAGTTTTTCTGGTTTTCCCGGCAGACCTGCTTTATCCAAAAGATCCACTCCTGCTCGTTACTCACACTACTTTACCGAATTTTTTGCCTCGGTTCCGAGAATAAGTCTTTTGATTTGAGATTTTTTTCTCCATCGCTAAACCAGCAATAAGTTCTCTGTTTGTCTAGAAATTGTGTGCCACTTTGATTTTTGACTACGGTTTTACTTCTTTGTCCTACTTCATTGGTGAGTGTTTAACTCCAGTCGCTAAAGTGTCCCTCGAATTTATTTTCGACCAAAATTGAGCAATAAAATCTTGTTCAAAGGTTGCAGTTTCGGTAAAAAAAGATGAGTAAAAAATCTCAGAATCAAAATCATAGTGGTGCGTGGGTATTTCAAGTTTGGGCTTCTTTTCTTATTTCCATTTCGGCTACTGCGGTCGGGATTATTTACCTTCCGGTAGATGGGTGGACAAAAGGTTTTATGGGTATGGGTTTAGTTTTTACGGTCGGTTCCACGATTAGTTTAACGAAGACTACACGCGATCTTCACGAATCGAACAAAATTGTTTCTCGCCTCGATGAAGCCAGAATCGAAAAACTCCTCAGCGAACATAATTCTCTACAATAAAAAAAATCCCCGCTTAGTAAGTGCTTGGAGGATTTTCTTTTGTGCCAGTTTGTTAACAGTAAAGTTAACGATAACTTCACTGTTGGTCTTTTTCTTTGTCCTGTCGTTTACGTCGATTATTCGCAGCAATCACTGAACTATCGATAGGAAAGCCAATTGTAGGAATTACTTGATATTTCCGTTCTGCTTCTAGCTGCTTTAATTCGGTATAATCAACCCAGTGAATGCAGTTGACTGGACAGGTATCTATTGCTTCTTCGATTTCGGCTTCGGTGTCACCATCTTGACGAGTGACGCGCGATCGCCCATAATCAGGCTCGATATAAAATGTATTCGGGGCGACGTGGGCGCAGTGTTTACAACCGATGCAGGTAATTTCATCGACGTAAACGCCTTTTTGCCTCAGTTCACCTCCTAATTCTGGTTCTAACCCGGAACGGTCGGGTGAGTCCCGAAAAACTCCACCAAGTTCGGGTTCTAATCCTGAACGTTCCGGTGTTTGATCTAAGTCGGACATTACGCACTCCAGCGTTGGACAACTAGACGGAGTGTACCGTCTTCATTCTTTTGCTGTTCGGAAATTTGAAATCCTTGTTTGGCAGTTTCACTAACTACAGTTTGATAAGCGTAACGTTGAGTTACTTTTTGTAAAAAAGCTTCGACTGTTAAGGGTTGTTGCCAATATTGGAGGTCGGCGATTAATTCGTATTCTTGACCATTCCAGCTAAACCCGATGTCGTAGCTGTTATTTTGTTCAATGACTATCTCAGCGTTACGAGTTTGACCGCGATAGCCTCTGACTATGGCTGGACCTGATTTCCAGTCGATTTCTAAATCGCCTAAAGCGGCTTGTAAAGAATTTAGATTACGGATTTGAGTTTTGATGTTGCTGAAATGTGACATATTGTTTATTTGAATTAAATTGAACTAAATTTACGCCAAAAATCGATTTTTTAAGAAAATTAAGCTACTTTACCAAGCGCTATATGTTGCTTGATTAGTTGCTTTTGCTGATTGAGTTTGCTCTTGGGCAAAGTATTCTGATGTTTTTTCATTAGATAATACTTGCCCCAGTTCTGCTTCTATTGCTGCTGTCACCTCTTGACAAGATGACCCAACTATGCCTGTAACTTTTTCTTTTACCCTACCGTCGGGGTAAATAATAAATTCTAGTGTTTCCATGCTCATAGCTAACACTGGGCAGTTTTGCTTTTTAGATTGGGCTGGGGTTAGGAAAAAAAGAAGATGCTGCGAATGTAATCGCTTTTTATAAATTTATTTTGCGTAATTACAGCATAACTTTTCTATTTTTAACAAATTTTAACAATAAACGACGTTATTACCTTAACCTTTTGTAAGTTTCGCTTAACTTTCTCTCCCAGTCAAGCGAGAGAAGGTGAGAAAGATTATGCGTTTACAAAAATATACAGAATGAAATGAAATTTTGCTTGTGTCTAGAGGTCGATTTGTGCAAGAGTGAATCGAGGAAACGATCTACAGGCGATCGCCACCTAGCCGCAGTAAGATAAAAGTCTGTGACGATCGAGATAAGCAAATATGAGTGCAGAAAAGAAGACCACCAAAATCCCTGTCGGTGTTTTAGGTTTCGGCGGGTTAGGACAAGCAGCAGCAAGAGTTTTAGCACCGAAAAGCGAGTTAGTTTGGGTAGCAGCAGCAGACCAAAAAGGTTACGCTTACTCTGATAGTGGTTTAGCTCCCGACGCTTGTATCTCGGCATATCGACAACAAGGTTCTCTGGGCTATCTCGAACCCTACGGTATTCTTAGTAACGAGAGTATTAAAGATTTAATTAGTCAAGCCTCAGTAGAGGGATATTTTCTCGCTTTGCCTAATTTACCGAATACTTTTATGGCAAAAGTGGCGAGAGAGTTCATTAATTCTGGTTGGCAAGGAGTGTTAGTGGATGCTCTCAAGCGCACCAGTGCAGTCGAGCAGTTATTAGAGTTACAAGACGAACTGCAACAAGCAGGAATTACCTACATGACAGGCTGTGGGGCAACTCCAGGATTATTAACTGCTGCCGCCGCGATCGCTGCTCAGAGTTATGCAGAAATTCATCAGGTTAAAATTACCTTCGGAGTTGGGATTGCGAACTGGGAAGCTTATCGCGCTACGATTAGAGAAGATATTGCTCACCTACCTGGTTACGATGTGGAAAAAGCCAGGGCGATGAGCGATCGCGAAATCGCAGCTTTCTTAGACCAAACCAACGGCATTCTCAGTTTAGAAAATATGGAACATGCCGACGACATTATTTTAGAACTCGCTGGAATTTGTCCGCGCGATCGCGTAACTGTCGGCGGCGTAGTTGATACTCGTAACCCGAAAAAGCCTTTGAGTACCAACGTCAAAGTTACCGGACGTACTTTTGAAGGTAAAATCTCGACTCATACTTTTACCCTCGGTGACGAAACCAGCATGGCAGCCAACGTTTGCGGACCTGCGTTTGGCTATCTCAAAGCCGGAGTTAAGTTACACCGTCGCGGGATTTATGGTCTGTTCAGCGCCGCCGAAGTCATGCCCTCTTTTGTTAAATAATATTTTCAGGTGATTTGAGCGATCGCGCAATCTTTGCAACTAGCAGTTTTTGGCATTGGTAATTTCTTTACCATATTTACGCTAAAAAGTCAATAGTCAGGAAAAAGAATCAGCGATCGCCACTAACTCTAGTTACCAAGCTGCAAGCGATCGCTGTTAACTGTTCAGTGAAATCAGCCTTCAGCGAACAAAGCCTCAGAAAATTCTGACTCCTGTCCAAAATCTGGCGATTGGATCACAAAAGGAAGAGAAGCTCCTGCCAAGCCTCTTTTAATTCGTTCTGGAGTTTCAGCAAAAACAATAAATAAAGGATAGATTTGCTCTGCTCCCTCACTCACCATGTGCTGTTCTCCAGGAGGCATCAGCCATTCATAATCTTTATCCAAAGAAACCTGAGTTTGTCGCCAACGAAGAAGTAACCCGGAAAAATCTTCTTGAGGGCGATGGATAAAAATGAGAATCTCCACCCCCATTTTAATTTTCCATTCTGGATCGCACATCAAAAGCGCCAGATCGCAGTCAAGTTGGATTGCTGCCCCAGTCGAACCAACACTAACATTATGTCCTAAAGTTGTTTTAGCTTGACGAATCCTTGCCACAGGCAAAGGAATAGAAATCACACTCTGATCTGGGCGGCGCAGACTAGGAAGCATTTCCAAATAGGGGCGATACTCTGCGAGCAGAGCGATCGCCGCTTCACGATTACTATACTCCGAAAGGAGCGCTTCATAATGGGATTGCTTAACAGGCATAACAAATTGTCAATTGTAAATTAGGAATTTCCGATTCAATCCCAGAGCTTTGATCTTCGTCTGGTAGAGTTGTAGAATTAACCTAAATCTTCAAACACCTTGAACATGGGTAGATACATCGAGAGCAAAATTACACCTACCATTCCGGCAACCACTACGATCATAATTGGTTCCAACAGACTGGTTAACGCCTTCACCGTTTCCTCAACTTCATTGTCATAGAAGTCGGCAACTTTCATCATCATCGCATCGAGTTCACCAGTTTCTTCACCGATACTCATCATTTGTATTGCTAAGGGAGGAAAAACTTTTTCTTTCTCAATAGCAAGACTCATCATCCCACCTTGCTGAATTTCCTGCTTGGCTGACTCGATAGCGTTCGCAATTACCTGATTTCCCGCCGTATCACGAACAATTTCCAAGCTAGTAAGAATTGGCACTCCCGAACGAGTCAGAGTCCCAAAAATACGACAAAAGCGAGCCACTGCGGTTTTTTCAAGCAAATCCCCAAATAAAGGTAGTTTGAGCATCAAAGCATCAATTTGCAAACGTCCTGGAGGAGTTTTGTAGTATTGTTTAACTGTAATTACTACAGCCACCACAATCCCAACAATAGTACCCATCAAGATTGGGTTTCTAATTACCTTACTCGTAGCCAGCATAAAAGAGGTTAAAGCTGGTAATTCAGTCCCTAAGTCTTGGAAAATTCCGGCGAACACAGGAATGATAAAAATCGTCATCCCCAGGAAAACAAGTATAGCGATAAAGGCTACCGCCACAGGATAAGCCATTGCGCCTTTGATTTGGCTTTGTAGCTTTGCCATATCCTCAAGCAATTTAGCCAATCGGTTCAGCACCTCATCGAGGACACCACCCACCTCACCCGCTTCTACCATACTGATATAAAGTTGGTCAAAACAGTCGCGGTGTTTCCGCATCGAATCACTAAGGTTAGTTCCTTCTTGGACATCAGCACTGATTGCTAAAAGCGCTCTTTTTAACTTCGCGTTAGAACATTGATCTGATAAAACACCCAGACAACGAACAATTGGGACACCAGCGTTAATCATCGCGGCAAATTGCCGGGAAAAAACCGCTTTATCTTTCACAGAAATGCTGGTTAAGAGCATTTCTAACTGAGATAAATCGATGTCAAACCCGGCTTTTTTAATTTGTCCGATCGTGGGATATCTTCCTTGAAGAATCGTCCGGGCTTGTTCAGGAGAATTAGCTTCAACTTTAGTTTTGGAGCTTTTCCCGGTAGCATCAACAACGTCAACAATATAGGTACTCGCCATGATTGGTAATAAAAATAGTTGAATAATTGGTTAGGGAAAATTTTTTTAGCTTTGGGACAGAGTTAGCGATCGCCCTTACCAAGCTTCGCTTCCAGATGATCGTACTGGGACTTAGCCTCAATCGCCACTACGAAACGAATTAAGAGCGATTAGCGCAGTAGCACCAATCGCCAAAATTCATTAGCGTTTAGCCGTCGCTTTCTTCGCACCCGCAGCACCACCAACCAAGCGCTGAAGTTCATCGGGCTTACTCGCCTTCGACATTCCTTCTTCCAGAGATACTTTACCGCTAATCACATGACCAGCTAACGCTTGCTCCATCGTTTGCATACCCAGTTTCATTCCCGTTTGAATCGCTGAGTACATCATCGAAGTTTTCCCTTCCCGAATCAAATTCGCGATCGCCGGAGTTACAATCATAATTTCCTGAGCCATTGCGCGCCCAAACTCCCCTGGTTTCGGGTTGTGCTTTTTCACCAAACACTGACTAAATACTGCCAACAACGATTGAGAAACCTGCGCCCGAATTTGCCCTTGTTGTTCTGGAGGAAACACATCTAAAATCCGGTCAATCGTACTCGCTGCTGAATTTGTGTGTAACGTTCCAAATACCAAGTGACCTGTTTCTGCTGCGGACACAGCCAAAGAAATCGTCTCCAAGTCCCGCATCTCACCCACCAGAATAATATCCGGGTCTTGTCGCAGCGCACCTTTTAGTGCATTAGAAAAGCTTTTCGTATCTTCACCTTTTTGCCGTTGGTGGAACAAACTTTTAATATTCGGGAAAACATATTCAATCGGATCTTCCACCGTCAGAATGTGTTCGGCGCGAGTCCGATTAATCAAATCCAACATTGCCGCCAAAGTAGTAGTTTTACCCGAACCAGTCGGTCCTGTCACCAAAACCATCCCACGCGGACGTTCCGACATTTCGCGAACAATATCAGGCAAACCCAGCACATCAAAATTAGGAATTTTAGAAGACAGCGCCCGCATACAAGCCGCCCAACAACCTCGCTCCTTATAAACATTCAAACGGAAGCGAGCCAACCCTTTAACACCATAAGAAGAATCCAACTCCCAATTTTGCTCCAAATCCTTACGCTGTTTATTATTGAGCATACTAAAAATCAGACGCTGACATTCATGAGGAGTCAGTGGTTCATCGCCGATTGGTTGTAGTTTCCCACTCGCGCGGAAATAAATTGGCGCTCCAGCTTGGATGTGAACATCTGAGCCACCCATTTCTACCAATTGTTCTAGTACATCTTCAATCATTAATTCCATTTTTGCGATCTCCTGAGTTTAATTTCAGTTCAGTTATCAATCAGTAGTAACAAATCAGTGAAGCAACACCTACTACCTGTAGGGTATTGAGTGTTTTTTAGTCTTGAAAGCGAGGTGTGAGGCAATAAATACAATCAGACCATTCTGGTTGCAAACCTGCCCCACAAGTACGACAAGTAAGAGAAGATTTACGTTTAGCCTTGATTTCTGCCTGTAAACCAGAATCCGTAAAAGTCACCCGTTCTACTTCCTCAAAAGTTGTATATCCCTCACGGACTAAATTAATGCTGTAAGCCAGCAAAGTTTTCATACCTTCTTCCACCGCCGCTTCTTTAATCCTTTCCGTGGGGGCTTTTTCAGTAATTAAAGTTTGCAGCCGTTCGCTATTACGCATCACTTCATAGACACCAACCCGTCCTTTATAACCAACTCCGTTACACTTTTTACATAAGCTGTTATTGTCTCTTGCCGAGTGAATTTCGTCAGTTGAGAGAGTATTTGCCCGATAAAAAGTTATTCCTTCTTCAAATTTGGGAGATAAACCAAATTTTTCGAGTTCTTCCTTCGTCGGAGTGTAAGTAATGCGGCATTCACCACAAACCTTACGCATCAAGCGTTGTGCCAAGATCCCAATTAAAGCACCAGAAACCATAAACGGTTCCACACCCATTTCATCCAGACGCGCGATCGCCCCTGCTGCGTCGTTGGTGTGTAATGTAGTTAAGACCAAGTGACCTGTTAATGCTGCTTCGATCGCCGTTTTTGCTGTTTCGTGGTCTCTTGTCTCACCCACCAGAATCACATCAGGATCTTGTCGGAGGAATGAGCGTAGAATCGAAGCAAAGTCCATCCCTTTTTCCCGCAAAACCTGTACCTGAGTAATTCCTGGTAAAGAATATTCAATTGGGTCTTCGGCGGTACTAATATTAATTCCGGGGTCGTTCCGTTCTGCTAAAACCGAATATAAGCTCGTTGATTTACCCGAACCTGTCGGTCCTGTTACCAAAATCAAACCAAAGGGACGACTTGCCATTTCCCTAACCATTTGCAGGCTTTCTTGGTCAGTAATCAACTTATCTAAACCTAGCTGAGTAGCAGAATTATCTAAAATCCGTAAAACTATTTTTTCGCCGTAGCGACTAGGTAAACTGCTGACTCGGAAGTCTACTTTCCGACCTTGATACATGCGCCGAATTTTACCGTCTTGGGGCATTCTCCGTTCGGCAATGTCCAAATCTGCCATAATTTTGAAACGTGCTGCCACTGCGGTCGAAATTTTCTTCGGCAGAGGGTCAAAAGCTTGTTGTAAGACACCATCTTTGCGAAAACGGATGCGCAAAAATTCTTCTTGAGGTTCGATATGAATATCTGAAACACTCTCTTGCAAAGCTTTTGCCAGGATTTTATTTACTAAACTAATTACCGGGGCATCTTCAGCTTCTTTTAGTGCATCGAGGTCATCGGTTTCATCTTCTTGTACCTCTTGGAGATTGATATCTAACTTGTCTAATACTTGAGAGACATCGGTTAATTTTTCTTTATTTTTTTGTTCCTCAATTCTGCCTCGTTCGTCTATATACCTTTGGAGTAATTGTTGGTAATCTTCTTGAGTAATTACCATCCGTTGAAGAGCAATTCCTTGAGGGCGTAAAATACGAGTTAGGTCGTCGTGAGCATCCAGATTATCTGGGTCTACCATCGCCACTAAGAGTGAGGGAGGCTGAGTATCGAGCTTTTTTAGGGGCATCAGCTTGTAGCGACGACAGATATCAATGGGAATCATTGTCTCTACGAGTCCCGTCATTTGGTTTTCTGTCACCGGATTAATTTCCGGGTCGAGAGATTCAACGCCGTAAAGAATTTTTAGCTCAAATAACTGTTGTTTTTTGTATTGGCGCTGTAATTCTGGTGAAAGTTGCCTTCCAGTAATGTTTTCAATGACTTCTGTTAAAGGACGACCCGAAGACCTCGTTTGTGCCAGAGCTTGTTTCATTTGCTCTGCTTCGATGTATCCTGTTTCAATGAGTTTGTTGCCAAAAGGGGAAAAGTCATGGCTTTTGACAAGGGCTAATTTGGAGCGCCTAGATGACGATTGAGTCATAGCTGGTGAAAATATCTCCTTACCTTACCTTTATTTCCTTTAATTTAGTGTTCCCGAAAACCTGGGCTGAAATTTTACTATGTTAGCTAAATAAAGAGCGATCGCTTTCCCTCACTGTCAGGTTTAGGCAACATCCACTTGATTACCCGCGATTGCTTGGTTTTGACTTAAAATCGACTCTAGAGTTGATTTTGTTAATTTTTTCGACCCTGGGGATTTGGGTAACAACTTCAATTTTTACCCAATGTCTATGTAGATTGGATATTCATGATAATAACTTCTAATTTCCATCGGTTGACTCAAGACCAGTAAGATGTTTAATGCCTGAGCAACGGTCTTTGGTAAGATTGGCAGAGCAAATTTTGGCTCTCACGAGGAGATCGTTTTGGGAAAATTTCTCTCTTGGGGATGATAATCCTTTCCCAGAAAGCGATTTCGGCTTTAGCTGAAATTTGCTCTGAGGATGATTATTTTCCTTAGCTTTGTCTATGCTGCGGAATGTTAAAGTTTATTGCAAATTGCTACACTAGAAGCCAGACTGTTATGAAACAGTCTCAACTCTGCTAATCTCTGCCAAAATTAGATATTTTGTAGCAATGTAACCAGTAAGAGTTGACAACTCCCCTGCCTAAAGGCGAGGGGATTCTTCTTTCACAGAACGACGCTGAGTAAAGGCAGTACCTTTGCTCAGTCTGACTCTTTCTCCAGAAGCAGAAGCGAGATGCCCTCCCGCCAAAATTCGTAAACCCTCATTTTTAATATTGACGGCTGCGTTGATATCTCTGTCATGTTTGGTCTGACAACGTTGACAAGTCCACTCCCGAATCTCGAGAGGTAAACTACCAACTTGATTGAGGCAAACATGACAGGTTTTTGATGAGGGAAAGAATCGGTCAATCTCGATGTACACTTTTCCAGACCATTCAGCCTTGTATTTCAACATGGTCTGGAACATCCCCCACCCCGCATCACTAATAGACTTAGCGAGGTTGTGGTTGCGTACCATGTTCTTAACTGCTAGGTTCTCCACCACAATGACTTGGTTCTCGTCAACTAATTTACGACTTAGTTTGTGGAGAAAATCCTCACGACAGCGAGTAATTTTGGAGTGAACCTGAGCAACTTTTCTCTTGGCTTTAGCACGATTGCTAGAGCCTTCTTGCTCCGTCTTTACGCCGAGGAAACCTCGGCGCAGGCGGTGCGCTTTTTGCTTTTTAGCTAATCGTTTCTGGTGAATAGCTAGTTTCTTCTCATATTTACGGTAATACTTGGGATTTCCATGCTTTGTACCATCAGAAGTAATCGCAAAATGAGTCAGTCCCATGTCTATCCCCACTGCCTTGCCTTCACTGCTCGGCTTAGGCTTTTCCTTACCGTTGTCATACAGACAGGAAGCATAGTATTCTCCTGTCGGTGTCATTGAAACGGTGACAGATTTCAATACACCCTCTGGTAAGCGCGAGACTCGACAATACACCTCTTTTAACTTAGGGAGAATCAAATACTCCCCGTCGAGCTTGCAGTTTTGAGGAAAGCGAATTGATTGTTTTCGCTGCTTGCTTTTGAATCTAGGGTATCTTGCTCGTCCTGCAAAGAAGTTAAGGAATGCACTAGACAAATCTAGTGCTGCTTGTTGTAACACTTGGGAAGGTGGTTCACTCAGCCACTCATGCTCTTTCTTTAGTCCAGGTAAGAGCTTGATGATTTCATCACGACTCAACCCCTTGCCTGTTTCTTGATAGGTTTTCGAGGTTAAATTAAGCGCCAAATTAAAAAACCAACGTGCAGAGCCGAAAGACTTAGCAAGTAAGATTTTCTGTTCCGACGTTGGGTATATACGAAATTTGTACGCTTTTAACATCACTTGTGACCACTCTCGCTGAATACGTTAACACATTATCTAATGGTAAAGAGAACTTAAGCGGTGCTACCCCACGCCGTTTCAGGGTCTTTGGGAACGCGCACTGAGCAAGGCGCATCCCCGCCCTAGAAGGGCGAAGTTTTCCCGCGCCATTTTTTGATAAACTAAATGCAGTGAAGCTAAGATTGAAAATTTCCAGTCTTGAGATTCGCCAAAAGATCAAGAATCACCAGGAAAATGCTGTTGGTTAAGATTTACAGAAAATAAAAGCATGATGAGCGACGATCCAAAGCAGCAAGAAAAAATGTTAGAGCATCCAGAGGATAGTAATAATTTCACCGAGGAAGTCAACAGCACTTCCTCATCAAATGAGCTAGGAAAGCAACCATTTGGAGTGGAAGAAGCCGAACTAGATTCGTCTAACAGCGCCGCCCAGGTAGAATCAGCAATGCCAACTGAGACAAATGATGTCGCAGTACAACAGGAAGTCACAGCTAACGAAACTGCGGCAGCTAGTGCTGAAAATCAGGAAGCCTTGATCAAAGAAATAGAGGCTCTGAAAACAGAACTAGAACAAGTTACTCGACAAGGTGAATCCTATAAAACTCAATATCTGCGAATTGCAGCAGATTTTGATAACTTTCGCAAACGTACCCAAAAAGAAAAAGAAGAACTTGAACAAAAAGTTAAATGTAATACCATAACTGAGTTACTTCCTGTGGTAGATAATTTTGAGCGAGCGCGAACACAAATTAAACCTGGTAATGACGGTGAAATGAATATTCACAAAAGTTATCAAGGTGTATACAAAAATTTAGTGGATAGTCTCAAGCGGATTGGGGTTTCAGCCATGCGTCCAGAAGGAGAAGAGTTTGACCCGAATTTGCATGAGGCAATGCTCAGACAACCGACGGATGAATATGCCGAAGGAACAGTGATGGAACAGCTTGTTAGAGGTTATACACTTGGCGAGCGCGTTTTGCGTCACGCAATGGTTAAGGTTGCTGCTGCTCCTGAACCCGTGGTAACCTCAGAAGTAGCTTTCGATGCAGAAAGCGATCGCGAAGCAAGGGAAAATTAGTCGCTCGCTCTAGGCTACATCAAACTAAACTTTAGATGTTAGTCTGGAAAATGTCGGAGCGGGGGAAAAGGCAAGAATTGCCAAAAAACAGCAGCTTCCCCCAAATTTGAACAGTATTTTTGCACACTTTTACTGCCGCAAGCTATGGGAAAAGTCATTGGTATCGACCTCGGGACGACCAATAGTTGCCTCGCTGTTTTAGAAGGGGGTAAGCCAATTGTTATACCAAATAATGAAGGTGGACGAACGACTCCTTCAATGGTAGGTTTTGGTAAAGGAGGCGAACGCATGGTGGGTCAGCTAGCAAAGCGGCAGGCGGTCACTAATGCGGAAAACACCGTCTACAGTATCAAACGCTTTATTGGACGGAGATGGGATGATACCCAGGTGGAGCGATCGCGCGTTCCCTACGAATGTGTTAAGGGTCGCGATGATACCGTGGATGTGGGAATTCGCGAGCGAAATTATACCCCCCAAGAAATTTCGGCGATGATCCTCCAAAAATTGAAAGCTGATGCGGAAAACTTTCTCGGAGAACCTGTCACTCAAGCAGTAATCACGGTACCAGCTTACTTTACTGATGCCCAGCGACAAGCAACTAAAGATGCTGGGACGATCGCTGGTTTAGAAGTGCTACGAATTATTAACGAACCAACTGCGGCTGCCCTTGCTTATGGTATGGAAAAGCAAGATGAAGATCAGCACATTTTAGTGTTTGACTTGGGAGGCGGAACCTTTGACGTTTCGATTTTGCAGCTTGGTGACGGTGTTTTTGAAGTAAAAGCTACCTCCGGAAATAATCATCTTGGTGGTGATGACTTTGATAATGCGATCGTCGTGTGGATGCTCGAACACTTTCAAGAAAAAGAAGGTATCGACCTAACCACCGATAAAATGGCACTCCAACGACTGCGAGAAGCTGCGGAAAAAGCGAAAATTGAACTTTCCAGCTTGATCAAAACTTCGCTCAATCTTCCCTTTATCACTGCTGACGAAACTGGTCCCAAACACTTAGAAATGGAACTCAGCCGCGCCAAATTTGAAGAATTGGTAGCAGATTTAGTTGAAGGAACCATTAAACCAGTTGCTCAAGCACTTAAAGACTGCGAACTACAAGCAGAAGACCTGAATCGGATTATCTTGGTTGGCGGTTCGACTCGTATTCCTGCGGTGCAAACCGGAATTAAAAAGTTTTTCGGCGGTAAAGAACCCGATCGCTCAGTGAATCCTGATGAAGCTGTGGCTTTAGGTGCAGCAATTCAAGGTGGGGTATTGGGTGGGGAAGTCGAAGATTTATTACTCTTGGATGTGACTCCTCTGTCTTTGGGAATTGAAACTCTCGGAGAAGTATTCACCAAAATTATTGAGCGCAATACCACAATCCCCACGAGTAAATCGCAAGTTTTTTCCACCGCAACTGACGGACAAACCTCAGTAGAAATTCACGTTCTTCAAGGAGAACGGGCAATGGCAAAAGATAATAAAAGTTTGGGTAAATTTTTGCTCACAGGTATCCCACCAGCGCCGCGAGGTGTGCCTCAAATTGAGGTGAGTTTTGAAATTGATGTTAACGGGATTCTCCAAGTCTCAGCCACAGATAAAGGTACGGGTAAAGAGCAAAGTATCCGCATCACCAATACTGGAGGCTTGAATTCTCACGAAGTTGAGCGGATGCGGGAAGAGGCAGAAAAATTTGCTGAAGCTGACCGTCGCCGCTTGCAGCTTGTTGACGTTAAAAATCAACTCGATAGTTTGTCCTACAACAATAAATCAACCTTAAAAGAATACGGCGATAAAGTCCCAGAAGATTTGAAAGTGCGTGCTGAAGAAAAACGACAGCAGTTGTTAGCTTCACTAAAAGATGAGTCTCAAAGCGTCGAGGAAATCAAAACTAAGCTTGAAGAATACCGGACGGTAGTTTTGGCAATTGGTACTGCTGTTTATGACGCTAACCGAGGAGTTGACCCAGAATTTGAAACGATTGAAGAGGAGGTGATGATCGAAGGTGAAACTTTTGTCGAAGAATCTCAGGAACAAGAAGAAGATGAACCGATTTTTGAGTTTGACGAAGATGATACTGTTGCCGCAGACTACGAAGCAGTTGACTAATCAAACTTTGGTAGTTAAAATTGACAAACTTTAAATAAACAAAGTTGCCGTCAGGTGACGTTACCCTAGAGAAAGGATCTCTGGGTGAGCATAAATCACCAATAGGTTCTTCGCTAAACTAGATAAGTAAGTAAATCTCAATCAGATTAACCAATAAGTAAACAATCAGCGCTTTATGGGTCGCGACTATTATGAAATGCTTGGTGTCTCTCGCGATGCCAATCAAGATGAAATTAAACGCGCATACCGTCGTCTCGCCCGGAAATTTCATCCGGATGTAAATAAAGAACCAGGAGCAGAAGAGCGCTTTAAAGAAATTAATCGCGCTAACGAAATTCTTTCTAATCCCGAAACTCGCGCTCGCTACGATCGCTTTGGCGAAGCAGGTGTGGGTTCGGGTGCAGGTGCTGGTTTCCAAGATTTTGCTGATGCGGCTGGATTTGCAGATATTTTTGAAACTTTCTTTAGTGGTTTCGGTGGTATGGGTGGCGGCGGTTCTGTTCGTCGTCGTGGTGGTCCGGTACGTGGTGAAGATTTACGGCTGGATTTGAAACTGGAATTTAAGGAAGCAATTTTCGGCGGTGAAAAGAAAATTCGCATTCCTCATTTAGAAACTTGTCAAGTTTGTGACGGTAGTGGTGCGAAAACCGGGACGGGACGCAAATCTTGTCCTCAGTGTAATGGTTCTGGTCAAGTTCGCCGTGCGACTCGGACTCCTTTTGGAAGTTTTGCCCAAGTTTCTGCTTGTCCCACTTGTAATGGAGAGGGACAGATAATTGAGGAAAAATGCGAAGCTTGTGGTGGTGCGGGGCGCAAACAAGAAACTAAGGAACTGAAAATAACTATTCCGGCTGGGGTGGATAACGGTACTCGTTTGCGTGTTTCTAGTGAAGGTGATGCTGGAGTACGTGGTGGTCCTTCTGGCGACCTTTATGTTTATTTGTTTGTTGAGGAAGATCCAGAGTTTAAACGTGAGGGAGTTAATATTCTTTCTGCGCTGACGGTTAGCTATTTACAAGCTATTTTGGGTTGTCGGATGATGATTAAAACTGTGGATGGAGAGACGGAAGTTACGATCCCGGCGGGAACTCAACCGAATACTGTGCAAAAGTTGGAAAATAAGGGCGTGCCGAGATTGGGAAATCCGGTTAGCCGAGGGGATCATCTGCTGACGATTAAGGTGGAAATTCCGACTCGGATTAATTCTGAGGAACGGGAGTTACTGGAAAAGTTGGCGAAAATTAAGGGCGAAAGTACCGGAAAAGGTGGTATAGAAGGGTTTTTAGGGAAGGTGTTTGGTGATAGATGAGTAATTCAGTACCAGGAAATCATCCGGAACAAGTGCCTGATGCTCAACTAGATTTACGAGGTACTCCTTGTCCAATTAATTTGGTACGGACGAAATTACGCTTGGAAAAAATGAGTCCAGGGTCGTTGTTGGAAGTATGGCTCGATCCTGGGGAACCGATTGAACAAGTGCCTGATAGTTTGGTGATGCAAGGTTATAAGTTGGAAGCGGTGGAAGACCGTGAGAGTTTTTTCGCGGTTAAAGTACGCTGTCCCTTGGCTGGGTGATGGAGGTAAATTTGGTTGGTACAGTGTTAGCTGTACAGGCAAATTTTTACCAGGTACGGTTGGATTGTGTGGAGCAAAGAGGGATTTTACTCTGCACTCGCCGGACTAGGTTGAAGAAAATTGGGCAGAAGGTGATGGTTGGCGATCGCGTTATTGTTGAGGAACCGGATTTTGTTGATGGTCGTGGCGCGATCGCTGAGGTTTTACCTCGCCAAACTCGACTCGATCGCCCCCCGGTGGCTAATGCTGAACAAATTCTTTTAGTTTTTTCCCTCGCAGAACCGCCTTTAGATGCTTTACAATTAAGCCGTTTTTTGGTCAAGGCAGAGTCTACTCAGTTAGTTCCTTGTTTATGTTTGAATAAAGTTGATTTAGTCAGCGAGAGGGAACAACTTCAGTGGGAAGAAAGATTGGGAAAATGGGGTTATAAACCAATATTTGTTAGTGTTGCTACTGATGATAATCTGGAAAAGGTAATTGGGCAACTTAAAGATAAAATTACGGTCATTGCAGGTCTTTCTGGAGTTGGGAAATCGAGTTTAATTAATAAGTTGATTCCTGCGGCTAATTTACGCACTGGTCAGGTTTCCGGTAAACTGAGTCGCGGTCGTCATACTACTCGTCATGTGGAATTATTTGAATTACTTCAAGGTGGTTTTTTAGCGGATACTCCGGGTTTTAATCAACCCGATCTTGACTGCGATCCTGCTGATTTGCCATTATACTTTCCTGAAGCTAGAGCTAGACTTGGTGAAAATCATTGTCAATTTAGCGATTGTTTGCATCGTGATGAACCTAATTGTGTGGTTAGAGGAGATTGGGAACGTTATGAGCATTATCTCAAGTTTTTGGCGGAGGCGATCGCGCGACAAGATTTATTGAACCAAAGACCGGATGCGGAATCAAGTTTGAAGCTGAAAATTAAAGGTTCTGGTGAACGTACTTACGAACCAAAGTTGGAAAGTAAAAAATATCGTCGTCGTTCTCGTAAACAGCGTAATCAAAGTCTTGAGGATCTTTATGAGGAAGCAAAAAAGTTAGCTGAAGATTTTGATTGAGATTATTAACGCTTTTTGTTTTCTCATACTATATTTTTTG
>JAWQFW010000078.1:0-19778 GCA_035968095.1 Oscillatoria sp. PMC 1068.18 | reverse complement strand
AGGTAGATAATCATAGTTTGTGAAAACTCTAGCTTAAATAAAGACCCTTGGCTAACGTAATTGTAATTGGCGCTCAGTGGGGCGACGAAGGCAAAGGAAAAATAACAGATTTACTCTCCCGTTCCGCAGATGTAGTTGTGCGTTATCAAGGGGGGGTTAATGCTGGACATACTGTGGTTGTAAAAGACAAAACTTTTAAACTGCACTTAATTCCTTCTGGCATTTTATACCCAGATACCGAATGTATTATCGGTTCGGGTACGGTGATTGACCCCCAAGTTCTCCTGGAAGAAATCGATCAGTTAGAAGCGATCGCGGTTTCGACTGATAATTTATTTATCTCGCAAACGGCTCATGTGACAATGCCTTATCATCGTTTGATTGATAATGCTTCTGAAGAACGTCGCGGTAATCACAAAATTGGGACTACGAAGCGGGGGATAGGTCCGACTTACGCTGATAAATCTGAGCGCACAGGAATACGCATCCTTGATTTAATGGATACTGAGGGTCTGCGCTCTCAGCTAGAGTGGACGATTAATTATAAGAACGCTATTTTAGAAAAGCTCTACGATTTGCCGCCCCTCGACCCCCAGAAGGTGATAGAAGAGTATCTTGGTTATGCAGAACGGTTACGTCCTTATGTTGTCGATAGTTCGCTGAAAATTTATCAGGCGAAACAGCAACGACGTAATATTCTGTTTGAGGGCGCTCAAGGTACACTCCTGGATTTGGATCACGGGACTTATCCTTATGTGACTTCTTCTAATCCCGTGGCTGGTGGGGCTTGTGTCGGTGCGGGTGTGGGTCCGACGGCGATCGATCGCACGATTGGGGTAGCGAAGGCTTATACTACTCGTGTGGGTGAAGGTCCTTTTCCGACCGAAGTCGATGGCGAAATAGGGGAGTTTTTGTGCGATCGCGGCGCGGAATTCGGCACTACAACAGGTCGTCGTCGTCGTTGTGGTTGGTTTGATGCGGTTATCGGTCGTTATGCTGTCCGCATTAATGGAATGGATTGTATGGCGATTACCAAGCTTGACGTTCTTGATGAACTCAAAGAAATTAAGGTTTGTGTCGCTTATGAGCTAGATGGAACGACTTGTCAAGAGTTTCCTAGCAATTCTCGCCAGTTTGCTCGCTGTCGCCCAATTTACAAGACTCTTCCCGGTTGGGAACGCTCTACTGCTGATTGTCGCAATTTGGACGATTTACCTCCCCAAGCTCTCGATTATCTCAAGTTTCTCGCGGAATTGATGGAAGTACCGATCGCGATCGTCTCTCTCGGAGCTAGCCGCGACCAAACTATTATTGTTGAAGACCCGATTCACGGTCCGAAACGCGCTTTACTTGATGCCGATGGGATTCCAGTGAAGTTGGAAATTTAAAATTATGCTTATCTGAAATTTGCGATAACATAATTATGTTTGCTTGTCAAGCAAAACTGGAAAATTTCCAGTTTTTTGTTACTGATTATTAATTACTGAACCGAAAACCATGCAAGTTACAGTTGAATGTCAAAAACGACCCGAAGGTAGTAAACCAAACGCACTGCGTCGCGAAGGATTGCTTCCTGCGGCTTTATATGGACATAATAAAGCCGAATCGATTTCTTTAGTCATGAATGCTAAAGAAGCCGAAACTTTAGTTAAAAAAGCGTCGATAAATAACACTTTAGTCGATTTAAAGATTCCCGATCTTTCTTGGAAAGGAAAAGCTTTAATTAGAGAAGTTCAAGCTCATCCTTGGAAAAGAACTCTTTATCATTTAAGCTTTTTTGCTGTTGCTGGACAAGATAGTTTAGAAGTAGTTGTACCTGTGAATGTCGTCGGTGAACCCGCCGGAGCCGAAGAAGGTGGTATCCTAGAACAAATTATCACCGAATTGAGAGTCCAATGTCCACCAGATAACATTCCCGAATCGATCGAAATTGATGTTTCTAGTTTCGAGATTGGTGCAAATCTTCACCTCAGCGAAGTAGCTATTCCCGAAGGTGTTACTGTTTTAGATGACCTCGAAAGAACAGTTTTAACAGTAGTTGCACCACGTTTAGCAACGGAAACTGAAGAAACCGAAGAAATGGAACCAACTGAAGTTATCGAACAAGAAGCAGATACCGTAGGAATTGCTCCGGAAAGCGAAGACGAAGCAGAATAAATTATTTTTGGTTAGATTACGATTACTAAGATTAGGGGCGAAATTCGTCCCTTTTTTTCAGCTTAATTAACAAATAATTATTACCCATGAATACTCAACAAGCCAGTTTAATTGAACAAATGCAGCAACCGGAATTTTATCCCCATCCGGTAACAACACCAATTAAGTTATTTCAAACTCATGTTTCTTATGTTTTGCTGACAGGAGATTTTGCTTATAAAGTAAAAAAAGCCGTTAACTTTGGCTTTCTTGACTATTCCAGTGTCGGTAAACGGAAGCATTTTTGTGCAGAAGAAATTCGCTTAAATCAACCCAATGCAACGGAAATTTATCTGGAAGTTTTACCGATTACTCAAAAAGACGAAAAATTTGTTCTCAACGGTGCAGGTGAACCCGTCGAATACGCCCTAAAAATGCGTCAATTTCCGCAAACTGCTTTAATGAGCGAAATGTATCAAGAAGGAAAACTGACAACCGAATTAATGGCAGATTTAGGACGAGTAGTTGCCGAATTTCACCGTCAAACACCGACAAATGATTATATTCGCTCCTTCGGAGAAATTGAGCAAATTAGCGCCGCTTTTAACGAGAATTACGAACAAACAGATAAATATATCGGTAAACCCCAAACGCAACAACAATTTGCGGAAACAAAGGAATTTAGCGATACTTTTTTCGCTGAAAGAACAGATCTATTTGCTCAACGTCGTGAGGAAGATAAAATTCGCGAATGTCATGGCGATTTACACTTAAGAAATATTTGTTTCTGGAATGATAAAATTTGCTTGTTTGACCGAATTGAGTTTAATGAACCTTTCCGTTTTGTGGATGTAATGTATGATATTGCTTTTGCAGTGATGGATTTGGATGCACGAGGAAATAAAGATTTCGGAAATGCTTTTTTGAATGCTTATATTGAAGAAACAGGCGATTGGGAAGGGTTGCGAGTTTTACCTTTATATTTGAGTCGTCAAGCTTATGTACGCGGTAAGGTAATTTCGTTTTTGTTGGACGATCCAGGAGTACCAGAAACCGATAAGCAAGAAGCAGCAAAAACGGCGGCAGATTATTATCGTTTAGCTTGGGATTACACGAAAACAGGTCAAGGAAAATTGATTTTGATGTCGGGTTTGTCAGGTTCCGGTAAGACTACAGTAGCACGAGAATTGGCGAGAAAGTTAGGAGCGATTCATTTGCGATCTGATGCGGTAAGAAAACATTTGGCTGGGATTTCTTTGAGTGAAAAAGGCGGAGATGAGCTTTATACAACGGAAATGAGCCAAAAGACTTACGATCGCCTTTTGGAGTTAGGATTGATGTTAGCCAGTGAAGGTTTTCCGGTGATTCTGGATGCGAAATACGATCGCGTCGCAACGAGAGAAAAGTGTCTGTCTGCGGCGAAAAAAGCCTCTTTACCTGTCCAGATTTTGCATTGTACCGCACCAATTGAGGTGTTACGCACGAGGTTGGAATCTCGCGAAAATGACATTTCTGACGCAACTGCGGGGATTTTAGCCAGTCAGGAAGCCGCAGCCGAGGCTTTTACTGACGATGAAGCGGCTTATGTGACTACAATTGATACTACTGGAGATTGGGGATTTGTGATTGGGGATTTGTGATTGGGGATTGGGAATTGGGGACTGGATTTTGTAGAGACGTTGCATCCAATGTCTCTACAGCAGACAATTAAATAATCAATTAAACTCGTGTCATAACTATGGCTAAAGATAAAGGACAAGAAGCGGATATTTACCAAGGTTTTTCTACCGGAATCAAGCTGTGGCTATTTTTTCTAATTAGCTTTGTTTTACTGGAATATTCGGTATATCTCAGCATTATTCTCGGTGCGTTAGCAGGTTTTTCTGGTGCATTTATTATGTCTTGGTGGAAGTCTCCCGAAAGAGATCTCGATCGTTCTCATGTGCAAAGTAAGAAGTTTCGCGAAAAAACTCCTACGAATAAGGGTATTTTTGCAGCCCAAAGAAGACGTTCCGCGCGAGAAAAAAAGACTTTTCAAGGGTTTTTGGAATCTTGGGGTTTATTGAATACTAGAGAGGATGAATAAGTTGTAATTTCTGGTTGCGAGAAACACTGTGTTACTGACTGATTAAATTTTCGTCGGCAAGTTTTTTATCCCCTTGCGGGGAATTAGTTCGGGAAAGTTTGAACGAAGCGCGTGAGCAAGCCGAAGACTTCGACCAGTTTCCATCCCCTTGCGGGGAAGAGGTAAAGGAAAGACTACTACTACCAAAATACTAGTTGGAATTAAATAGTTTCCATCCCCTTGCGGGGAAGAGGTAAAGGAAAGTAGTGCATGAAGAGACTATCCAAACGTCTACTACTACCAGTTTCCATCCCCTTGCGGGGAAGAGGTAAAGGAAAGAAGCTAAGACAAAGAAACCTCGCTTAGGTAAGACAGAAAGAGTTTCCATCCCCTTGCGGGGAAGAGGTAAAGGAAAGTATCCTTACGAGTGCAAGGAGGTGTGCGATGTTGAGTTTCCATCCCCTTGCGGGGAAGAGGTAAAGGAAAGCCGAATACGGCGACGGTGACACAGGATTGCAATAAGTAGGTTTCCATCCCCTTGCGGGGAAGAGGTAAAGGAAAGGCGCTTTCGCCCTAGCACATGAAGTAAGCCATCTGTGCGGTTTCCATCCCCTTGCGGGGAAGAGGTAAAGGAAAGGATATTCAAATTACCCTACCAAAAAGCTTAAAGCGGTTCGTTTCCATCCCCTTGCGGGGAAGAGGTAAAGGAAAGAGGCGAGAAAGTATGTCGGAAGGTTTTAATCCCTCAGTTTCCATCCCCTTGCGGGGAAGAGGTAAAGGAAAGAGTTCGCTGTAGAACCCTTACCAGGAGCGGCTTTCAGAGGCTAAATCGACGCACCCCCAAAAATCAGCTACCAGACCAAGCAAATTAGGAAACTTTTGTCGCCTGAAACCCTTACTGGGTAAGGCATCGACGCAGGTCAACGAAATTATGCGGTTTTCAAGGTTCTGCTGAGGTGCGTCGATTTCGATGTGACGCTAGATAAAAACAGCCTACTGCTAAAACGGTAATTTAGTCAAACAAAAGTTACAACTCTTCATCTTGATTTCAACTTTCTCGGACTTTATTCACCAAACTGCCTTCCCTAAATTCCTCAATTCCACAGTTATTTCCCAATGCAAAAACGACTGAAAATGCGATCTAAAACTGATTCTGTCACCTCTTCCCCGGTTATTTCCCCAAGGGCTTGAATTGCGTCTCGGAGGTCAATTGTCCAAAAATCGAGGGGTAATTGTGCGTCGATGGTTTGTTGCACTTGCTGGAAGCTAATTTTAGCGCGGGTGAGGGCTGCGGCTTGTCTTTGGTTGATGGCGATGTCGATATCGGCGGCGCTGAGGTTGTCTGTCTCGATGCTGCTGAGGATGGCTTGTTCGAGGTTGTCGATACCTTGATTTTTCGCGGCGGCTGTCTTGACAATTGCATTTATTTGTGGTAAAGATTTGATATCGTCGCCGGAAGCGAGGTCAATTTTATTGATGACGAGAATTAGAGGGCGATGTTTGACTTGCTCGTAAATGGCTGCGTCGTCTGGTGTCCAACCTGTTTGCGCGTCGATGGTGAGGAGAATTAGATCGGCGGCAGCCGCAGCGTGACGCGATCGCTCTACGCCAATTTTTTCCACAGTATCCACTGTCTCGCGAATTCCGGCTGTATCGAGGATTGTCACCGGAATCCCACCGACAATTAGTTGCGATTCTACCACATCGCGAGTCGTACCAGGAAGTTCAGTCACGATCGCGCGATCGCTCCGACTCCAAGCATTCAGCAAGCTTGATTTTCCCACATTCGGACGACCGACGATCGCCACTTTTAACCCACTCCGCAACAACTCCCCTTTGTCAGCAGTCGCTAAAATTGCTTCGACTTGCATTAATACCCTTTTTATGCTGTTACGAATTTCCCCTTCATCCAGAGGTGGCAAATCCTCCTCAAAGTCAATCCGTGCCTCAACTTCCGCCAGAATATCCAAACAAGTCGCCCGTAACTCCCGAATGGGGTGCGCGAGTTTCCCCTGTAACCCAGCCAGCGCAACCTTCTTCGCCAATGGCGACTTCGCCCCCACAATTTCGCTAATACTTTCAGCCTGAGTTAAATCCAGTCGCCCATTGAGAAAAGCCCTGAGTGTAAACTCTCCCGGTTCTGCCAAGCGCGCACCTATCTGAAGACATAGATTTAACACCTGTTGTACTGGTATAATCCCGCCGTGACAGTGAAATTCAACCAAATCCTCGCGCGTGTAGGAACGAGGCGATCGCATAATTAGTAACAGGGCTTCGTCTACAACTTGCTTCGTTTGGGGGTTGCGAATATAGCCGTAGAGAATGCGATGAGACTCCCAAACTTGCTTTCCGGGGGCGTAAAAAAGAGTCTGCGCGAGAGCGATCGCCTTTGCTCCCGACAAGCGTATAATCCCAATGCTACCTTGTTGAGGGACAATAGCAGTAGCGATCGCGGCGATCGTATCTCTAGGTAAAACTGGCTGTGACATTACGGCTGTATTTTCCTAACTTTTCCTTGACTAATGGCTGTTTCTTGGTGTAAGGGCTGCTAACTCACGGCAGCAAAATTTGTTCTAGACTAAGAAATACAGACGCGAGTGACGCGATCGTTTTCTACTTTAACTGTAACCAAACACTTGCAGCAATTGACTCAATTTAACTAAAAATTTTCATCTCGCACCTATGCTAGATAATTTACCTGAAACTACAAATATTAGTACCCCAATTTTCCTCGCTTTAATCGGCTTTGCCGGAATAGTTGGAATTGCTTTTTTTCTTTATTTACCTCAACTAATTGCACCCTTACTCGGTCAATTGTTTTCTCCTCAAGCCAAAAAAGCCTATCAACAAATAGTTGCCCCTTATCAAAATTGGCTTGGCATAATTATCTTACTTTTAGTCGGCGATTTATATATTTTAAGTACCGCCACACCTCAATGGCTAGACAAATTTGAAATCGGCGTTAGTTTGTCTCTCGCCCTCGCAATTTCTTGGCTAGGTTCCCGCTTATTCAAACAATTTTTTGACGTTTATTTATTAGAAGTCGCCCTCCAAAGCAAGCGCAAAATTAACAGCGAATTTCTGATTCTCGCCAAACTCTTAGCAACTACGCTAATTGTCTTAATTGTTACCTTTATTTTTGCCGAAACTCACAAAATTAACGTCTTTGGTTTACTCGCAAGTTTAGGCGTTGGCGGACTAGCAGTTGCCTTTGCTGCCCAAAGTATTTTATCTCAATTATTAGGCGGAATTGTCCTTTATATCGACCGTCCTTTTGTCATCGACGATTATATTGGTTTACCAGATGGAACATTCGGAAGAGTCGAATCAATTGGATTACGTTCCACCAAAATTCGTACCTCCGGAAAAGGAACTTTAGTTGTAGTTCCCAACAATTCTTTAACTCAAGTCAACATCGAAAACTTTACCGGAGCAAAAAAAATTATCTCAATTATTTATCTCACCTTTTATCGTCAGGTACTCGAACAAGAAAAAGCCTTAATTCGCCAAGTAATTATCGAATCTACCAGAGATATTTTTGGGATCGACCCCCGTAGCACCGAAGTTACCTTTAATGATATTATTCGAGATGGAAGCAATTCTTTTACCCAAGCCCAAGTCAATTTCTTTATTCTCGGTTCCGGACAAGTTTCAATGAACTTACGCAGTCAGCTACTAGAAATTGCTAACCATAATATTACCCAACAATTAAAAGAATACGGGATTGCTTTCGACATCGAAGAACAAAGAATTAACGTCGATTCCCCAATTACAATTTAGATTGAAACGATGGAATTAGCTCAGATCAATAATAGTCTTGATGAAGTTAGCGATTATCTCGATGACTCTAATCTTCCTAACTATCTAATTTTCATATTTTTTGCTATTTTGTCAGTTTTGATTGGGCGGTATACACCCAAGTTAGTTGGCTGGATTATTTATCGCTTTTTCTCTCAACCGGGCAGAAAAATTTACGCTGGTTATGTGGAACCACTGCAAAAAGAATTTAAAGTGACTGGGACATTAATTTTATTACTGTGGTCATCAGAATGGCTAGATCCCTATCCAGAAATTAATCAATTGATCGAACCAGGCTTAGAATTATTTCTCTCAATTAGTATTGCTTGGTTGCTATCTCGTTTATTTCGTCAATTTCTGCGAATTTCCGGAATCAAGTTGCTGCGCAAAATGGGGAGAGAAGACGAATTATTATTAATTTTAGAAACAGTTACTAATGCTATTATTGGCTTGATTGCAGTGATGGTATTTCTCCAAAGTCAAAATATCGATTTAGTTGGTTTACTCGCAGGTGTAGGAATTGGCGGTATTGCGATCGCATTTGCTGCAAAAGAAACTCTCGAACAATTAATTGGTGCAATTGTCCTTTATTTAGACCGTCCTTTTCTCACCGGAGATTATATCCGAGTTACCATGAATCCTCGCGTTCCCGATCTTTATGGTAGAGTCGAATCTATTGGTTTACGTTCCACAAAAATTCGTATTCCTGGTAAAAATACCCTAGCAATTATTCCTAATTCAATGATGACCGACCGCGAAATTGAGAATGTGACTAGAGGGAAAAAAGTTATGGTTTTATTATATTTGAACTTTCCCCAAAGTTTAAATGAACAAGAACGAGCATTTGTCGAACAAGTTACCGCCGAAAGTACCAATTCGTTGTTAGGTATTGACCCAGGTAGCACTAAAATTAATTTGTCCACGAATGAAGGCGAAACAGGTATTAATGTCAGAGTATCTTTCTTTATTTTAGGTTCTTCAGAAAACTCGCTGAAACTACGAAAACGGTTGTTGGAATTAGCCCATGAAAATATCTCGAAAAAGTTAAGAAAACGTGGACTACAATTTACCATCGCTGAACCAACAATTTATGTAAATACACCAATAACAATTTAAGGATTAGTTAATTAGTAAAAATTGAGTAATGAAAAACTTTTTATGAATTACGAACAAATAAAAGCTTTTTTTAAGCCCGGTTTAGACTATATAGAAAATGCCGGAATTCCTGACTTTGTTACTTTTTTATTATTTGCTCTTTTTTCAATTTTACTCGGTCGCTACACCCCGACAATTGTGAGCTTCTTTGTCCAACGTTTCTTTCCGAAAATAGGTAAGAAAGTTTCGCGCAATTTTATCAATCCTTTGAAAAAGGAAATCAAAATTACGGGAACATTAATCTTTATTTCTTTATCTTTTGGTTGGTTAAAAGCATATCCAGGATTATCAGAATTTCTTAGACCAGCTTTGGATTTAGCTTTAACTATTAGTTTAGCTTGGTTAATTTCGCGCCTATTTCGACGTTTAATGCGTGTTTATGGGATAGATTTATTGCGAAAGTTAGGAAAAGAAGTTAATGAATTACTTTTAATTATCGAAACAATTGCGAATGTAATAATTATTTTTGTGGCTGCAACCGCATTTTTGAATAGTCAGGATGTAGATTTGTTTGGTTTGCTTGCGGGATTAGGAATTGGCGGTTTAGCGATCGCGTTTGCCGCGCAAAAGACTTTGGAGCAATTATTAGGAACAATAGTTTTATATTTAGACCGTCCTTTTATTCCGGGAGATTATATTCGTGCTAATTTTAATATTTATGCTCCTGATGTTTTCGGTCGGATTGAATCTATCGGTTTACGCTCAACAAAAATTCGCATTGCTGGTCAAGGTACTTTGTTAATTGTCCCTAATTCAATTATGGCGAATAAAAAGATTGAAAATGTGACGAGAGGTAAGAAAGTTATGGTGTTGCTTTATTTAGATTTTCTGCGAGTTTTAAATGAGCGAGAACAAGCTTTAGTTGAACAAGAAATTCAAGTAAGTACAGATACTTTATATGGAATCGATCCTGGTAGCACTCGAATTACTTTCACTTCCACAGAAAAAACTCTGGGAAGTCGGGCGAGGGTGTCATTTTTTATTTTAGGTTCTTCAGAAAATTCGCTTCAGCTTCGTAAGCGTTTATTGGAGTTAGCGAATAAGAAAATTTCCCAAGAGTTGAGCGAACATGGAATTGAGTTTACAATGCAAGAACCGACAATTTATGTTGATTCTCCAGTGACGATTTAACTAAAATTGTTTCGCTGAAAATTACGGTAGTCGGAGAATCTCGAATTGGTCAAGTCAACCATCCTAGCTTCTGCCAAGAGGATGAGGTAATAGTTAGAGTTTGTCTGTAAATTAACGATAAGATGGCACTTATTGTTGAGTTTCTACGTCGCTGTTACTGAGTTGAATTTTTCAGCTACGTCCAGCTTTTTCGTCGAAGGCGTGTATTTTTGAGCAACTCGACAATTAAGTTAAAATCATAAATTCTCTAGAAGCGATGATATTTAATAAAAGTGTATGCAGACATTCCCAATTGTGTCAAAATCTGACTCTCCCAATTCTCAGTCGAAACGTTCTCAGTCTTGGTTGGTAAGACGCTGGCGATATTATTTGCACCGCTTACGACGATTACGAGGCGGTAAACAGAAAATTGCTCGCGGTTTGGCTGTGGGTGTGTTTGCTGGCTTTTTTCCTTTATTTGGGATGCAAACTATTGTTGGTGTGTTACTGGCGACACTGTTTCGTGGTAATAAATTGGCGGCGGCGGCAGCAACTTGGATTAGTAATCCTTTGACTTATGTGCCAATTTATGCTTTTAATTTTCAACTGGGTGCATTACTATTAAGAGTAGATAAGTCTTTAATCGATATCGATCAGATTAGTGTTGCTTCGACAGATCAGTTGTTGGAATTGGGTTCAGCTTTAATTTTAACTTTGTTAGTAGGCTGTTCGGTGAGTGGTTTGGTGGCAGCAATTGGTACTTATTTTTTAAGTCTTTGGTTGTATGCACGTCTGCGGGATAATCATCATTATCGTCTTAATCGTAGGAAGCAAAAAGCTCGTAATTATCAATCATTTAAAGATTAGTTGATTCATTTTCTGATTCTGAAATACAAATAACTAAATCATCAATTTGTTTAAAATTTTGCTCACCTGCTAAATAGCCAATTCCCCGATGTAAATGGAGGCGAAATTGATAAGCTAGGGTATCTCGATCTGTTTCGTAACCGTCATTGCGACAGCGTTGCTTGAGTGCGATCGCTAAATGATCGGCAATTTCTCCGCCAAAAACTCGCCAAGTTAATTCTACATTACTATCGGCAGGAATAGGCACGGGAGAAGGAATTGTTGGTTCAGCGAGGGAACGACAAAAAGCCCAGCGACACAAAATATTCCACTGGTCAATTTTTGTGTAACGTTTGAGTTTACTAAGTTGATCTTTAGCCCCTTGAGATAAGCGAAAGCGTTCGACTGGAGGTTCCATTTTAATTATTTTATTCTTTGACGACTACCAGAAATAACCAGGTTTGACGGTAGTTTGACTTTCCTCGGAGTTGTATTCTAGCAGATATTCACTGGCGATCGCGTCTTGCTCTCTTAAAATTTTAATCTCATTTTCGCCAATTTCTGTATCTGTTGAGAGTAAAATAACTTGATGAGAAGCTGTGGGAAAATAGCGTTCAACTAAATTATTGCGGTGAGAAGAATCTAAACGTCCCAAAGGTGTATCGATAGCTACCGGAAGATTACGCCCCGAAACTCGCGCTAATCCCCACAAAAAAGCGATCGCTAACAGTTGTTTTTCTCCCGCAGAAAGGCGATGTTTCGGGACAGGTTGAGCCTGATTATCGTATAAAGAAAGACGAAAACTATCAGTATCGATAGCTACCCGATGCACTAAATCAGATTTATGTAATAAATAGCGGAAACATTCAGTAACTTCCCCTTCAAGTTTATTGAGTTTTTTTAGTGTTAAACGTTCCCGAAATAATTGCAGCGTTTTTTGTACTTTCGCCGCAGATTGAATAAGATGTTCGTTATTTTGCTGTGTAAAAGCTTTTTCGCCATAATTAGCTAATTCTTTCTTTACTTGCTCAATTCCTCGTTCCAATTCTTGAATTTTTCGTTCTGTTTCTTGATAATTTGCTTGAACTTGGACAAACTCTTTTTGAGTATCTGATAAGGCATTTTTCAACTGAGAAAATACTTCTGGAGAAGCAGCCGCAGCAATTTGTCTTTCCTTATTTTCTTTCTCTACTTCTAACTTTTGGAGATGCTTTAATTCTGCGGTTGCGGTTGTAATTGTCGCTGGTAACTGATGCTCTAAAATAGATTGTAGCTTGTGAATATCTTCTGCATCAGCCTTCAGCCAAGGTTCGGGAAGCGAAGCAATTTCAGCTTCTAAAGCTTGATTTTCGCGATCGAGAAAAGCTTCGATCTCCTTAACCTGACTAGATTTTAGCTTAATTTGGTTCAGATGAGCAAGTAGGCGATCGTCCCGTTCAAGCATTACTTCCCTCGCTACTTCACTTTGCTGACGTTTCAACTCCAATTCTCCCTGTTGATGAGCTTGTTTTAACAAAGGAGAAATTAACCCCAAAGGAAGGATACCACCAGCCAACTCTCGTAGTGTTTCTCGTCCTAACTCGGTTGCTTCACTCAAGTCGCGTAACTGACGTTCCAAACCCGCGCTTTCTGCTGCAATTTTACCACCTTCAGAAGTGAATTTATCAAAAGCTTCCTTTTGCTTTTGCTTGGCAACTTTTAGCTCTTTTTCAATATTTTCTTTCTCTGATGTAGCATTTGCTTTTGCAACTTCTTTTTCCTTTAATCTCGCTTCAATATCTTCAATTTCCGCTAACTGTTTCTTACTAGCAATTTCTTTCCGCTTCCGATTAACTAAAATATCTAAATCCTGCGACAATCTTTCTGCCAATTCTAACCCAAGCAAAGATTGAATCGCCTCAATAACAGTATTAGGAGGTGTTTCTAACTCTGCCAACTCTTTCACCTGTTCCCCATCGAAAAGAAACAAATTAGATATCCCTAAAGGAAGCAAATTTTCGATATACTCATCCCAAATATTCTTCAGCGTATCCTCCAGCCAATCATCTTTCAAAATACCGAGATTTTCTTTACCATCTTTTAGCTGTTTTGTCCAGTGTCTAACTACTCTTAACTCAGTAACTTCACCAGTCAGAAAATGCTGAAAAAGTAACTCAACGCGAGTTTTTTCATTACCTGGAGTATGACGATTAATACACTGAATTAAAAAATCGCTATAGCTTAAATTACCACGAGTCGAACATTGAGCGCGATGTCCGTAAAGTGCGAGACGAATAGCATCCATTAGAGTCGTTTTTCCGCCCCCATTCATTCCGCCAAAAAGAATAATTGGGCGGGCATTTTCGTCCTTTTCCGGACGCAAGTTAATTACTTTTTTGCCCAAGTAGGGACCAAAGTTTTCTAATACAAGTTCAAGAAAAATCATTTAGTGATATTAAGTCTTTTTGATAGCATCGTCAGTGACTAAACACTGTTTAATACTGAAAGTAACCTTCAGCCGACTATTTTTTTAATAATAGTCTTTTTTAAAGGACTTGTGTTACTAGCCCGGAAAAAATTTCCGGGTAGCTTTTGGGTGAGTGTTTATTTTATGAATTATCAACATCGTCATCAAACTTACGATTCCCAAATTTCATATCACACCAACTTAATTGTTTTATATGTTCAACATCGCCTTTATTAGCTGCTTCTTTCATATCCCATTTTTTGTGAGCATTTTCAATCGCTTCATCTTGGGAACGTGAACTGGTTTCAAAACATTTTTGTAAAGAATCATAGATACCAACACGACGAGACATAGTTTGATATTGACGTTCCGTATCTAATAATTTTGCCATCAATTCTAAGTGCATCCCATCCTCACCACATATTTCTTCCAAAACTGTCCACTCATCAGTACCAAGAAGGTGATTACCTGCACCAAGGCGTACATCATGAAAAGGTTCGCCTGTAACTTCTTCGTAAATGCGAGGTAAGCTATCATCAAATTCGTGTTTTTCTTCGAGCCAAATACGCCTGATTTCGCTCAATTCTTCTGGGGTAATCAGAGTAATTTCGCCCATTTCTGGAGGGGCAGTATGTCGTACTTGTACTTGCGCTTCTAAGACTCGTCGTAGCCAATATTCGCGCCATTTTTTTGTATAAGGACCTGGAATTGGTTCGACCGATATTTCTCCTTCTACATTACGCTCGAAAAGTTCAACTTTTCCATATATTCGGCGGAAGTCTCGCTTCGGGCGGTCATTTTTAATATCTAATTCATTGCGAATATCTAATAAAGGTTGTAACCACTCTTTTTCTTCATCATTTTGAATCATTGCCTCCATCGATTTGTCTTTATCAACCATTGTACAAACCCAACAGCCGAAACGAGAACTACCACAGCTAGGGGTAGAGGTATCAACTACTAAAGGACATTCATTATCTGCTGTCGCACCTTGATACATGGAAAGCAAATTTTTATTGCTATATCCCCAAGGATTTTCCCACTGATTTAAGTAAATCCAAACTTCATCGTTTCTCCAATCTTCTATAGGAGTGTAGACTAAAGAATTAGGTAGACGAGCATTTGGACTAAGGCGATCACGCACTCTACCTAGTTCATGTTTTTTCATTGTTATTCCACGTTGTACACTTTCAGCTTTACGAGTTCCCAAAACAAGAATTGTTTCACCACTTACTCTAATCATCTCGCGGATAAAATGATTAACAGGCTGAATTTTCATACGATCTGTACACCAACGAAATCCATTTCTAGGTGCTGGATAACCTCTACCTATTAAACAAGTCCAAAAGGTTTGTTTTACTGAAGGATTAAGCAGATGAGGTTCAACTGGAATACTTTTGTCATGAGCAGCTATTTTTATCTGTTTTAAGGAGCCACTAACCCACGCTGAGATAATAGGATTTTCTACTAATGTGTCTGTAGTAATGACATGAATTGTTTTAGTACGTTTTTCTGGTGGCAATCCGGCGATCGCGTACCAGATTAACTGCAACACTGCTGTTGAATCCTTTCCGCCGCTATACCCTATTACCCAAGGAATTTCGTCTAAACAATACAAATCTTGAATTTCTTGGGTCAAATTTTGTATATCTTCCACTAACTCTTCAACAGTGCGTGGCGGAAATAGTGATGTTTGTGTGCCTACCATATATTAAACTCCGTATTTTCCTGGTTTTCTATGCTGTGAAATCGTGGTTATGATAATTAGATAGTTTTTTATTTGATTTTATTAGCTATGATGTCCGAAAACAACGACTCCCAGTTTGAAACCAATCAGCGACTAGATTCTATTATTGAGCCATACTTTGCGAAGTATCACCGTCAGAAGTGCTATCCAGGACTTGCTTTTGAGCAGGGAAAGCGAAAAATGGTGCAAATTAATGTTCCGGCTGACGATCTACCTACTCTTTTACAAGCAAAACCTTCGACTGGAAACGATCCTGATTCAGGAAAAAATCGTCCAGAGGTTAAAGGTCATGTTGATGAAGTCAAAAAATATCTTCTCGAACGTACTGAAAGAAATAAACCTTGGATACTAGGTACTTTGACGGCGAATGTCAATCCAGATGATATTGAATTAATTGAGTTGGGAAGAGGATTTTGTTTAGTAGTCATTCCTCGTAGTGTTAAGTTAGATATTACAGATGGACAACATCGTAAACGGGCAGTTCACGAATTGATTGAAAGTCGAAAAAGTGAACTAATTGCTGATAATGATTTTCCAATAACACTGGTTTTAGAATCTAATTTTAATCAATGTCAAGCAGATTTTCGTGACATGGCACAAACTAAACCATTAGACAAAGCGTTACTTTTGTCTTTCGGTGAATTTGAAGGAAGAGTTGGTATAACCAAGAACTTAATTGAACGAGTGCCTATGTTTAAAAATAAAACTGAGAAAATCAAAAGTTCTCCTACTACGAAAAACAAATTAATTTACACTACAAACTACATAGCTAAAGCTGTAAGTTGTGCCTTTACTAACAATCCACAAGATGAACTTAAAAATCATGATGTTGATTTATCTTCTGAATGCTTGGCTAGTTGTTTTAATTTCTTCTTTTCTGAATGTGAACAAACTCGCCATATCTGTATAACTAATGTTGAAGATTTAACTGTCAATCAGATTAGTGAATTTAAGGAAAGCTGTGTTTTGGGTAGAAGTGTTGGACTAGAAATTTTAGGTCGTTTAGTTTATTTTACATACAACGAATATAATCATAATTTTGAATTAGATAAAGTTTCCCATCTTGCTAAAATCGACTGGTCAATAGGAAGTAATCTTTGGGAGGGAAATATAGTCAAAATAAATCCTAATCCTAAAAATCCAGCGAAACCTTACACAATTACTGCTAGTGTTAGCCCTGTCAAAATAGCTGTTAACGTAGTCAAAGCTAGTTTGGGTTGGATATAATCTCATTTTGTTTCTCCTTATTCAAAAATGTTTCAAGAATCAATGACAATTGTAATTGTTGCTGCCAGTAGTTTACTATTGGACAGAGAGAGCGAGAAAGGTAAACTCTCCTTTACTTGATCAACACTCGCCACAAATATCTCAAAACATAAATTTTTCTTGACTATTTTTTCTTCATATGCTAGCCAAATTTTTATTTTCAAGAAGTGTATTGACTATAATATATTAAACTGATAATTTTATAAAAATCAAGAAAATAATAAAAAACTTTTTATGGATAGCGCCACAAGCTCAACTGGAGACATAGCCAGTCAAGTGCTGGAACAAGAAAATCAAGAACTATCCACACTCGCTATTTTCTTAGATAAATACTTAGGAAAAAGCGATCGCGTTCTCGCCCAAAAAACTCGGATGGGGAGTACCGAAGCATATATTGGTTCCGTAACTCTCGAATGGTTAGATAGTCGCGTCCGTTTCGCCTCTCAACTACCTTTATTTCGGCAAAAATTCGACGAAAAAACAGGTAATGTAGTGAGAGATTCAGACACTATCGACGATATCCAACAACGTCCTCTAGATTGGTCGCGTCAAGCCCCTCTCGCGCAATATCTCGCCGCTAGAAAAGCACATAAATTCCCAGCAGTTTTAGTTGTTATTAGTCCTGACTGGGTAGACAACCCAAATGCCATAGAGTGGGACGAAAACAAACGCGCAACTAAATCCGCAGTTGATTTTAATTCTTTAGATAAAGAAGGCAAAGTCGGATTGTTAGATGTGTCTCCTGGTGTTTCCATTTTCGCCCTTGATGGACAACATCGACTCATGGGAATTCAAGGCTTAATGGAATTAATTAGAACTGGCAAACTTCAGTGTTACAACAAACTCAAAAAACCTAGCAGAGGCGTAATTACTATTGACGATTTACTCGAAGAATACGATCTAGAATTTTCTTATTTACAAAGTTTGGCATACGAAAAAATCGGGATTGAATTCGTTCCTGCTGTGGTGAAAGGCGAAACTCGTGAGGAAGCAAAACGACGAATTAGATCAATTTTTGTTCACGTCAATTTGATGGCAATAAGACTGAGTAAAGGACAATTAGCTTTACTCGATGAAGACAATGGATTTTCGATTATAGCGAGAAAAGTAGCTGTATCTCATCCTTTGTTACGAGACGATTCTCGCGTTAATTGGGATAGTCCTACCGTGGCGGCGAAAGCAACAGTTTTGACAACTTTGCAAGCTCTACAAGATATGTCGGAGCGATATTTAGGCTATAAATTTAAACATTGGAAATCTGCGGATAAAAAGAATTTAATTCCGATGCGTCCTGATGATGATGAATTAGAAATTGGCATTAAATATTTTCAAGAATTGTTTGATTATTTAGCGAGTTTACCTAGCTATCAAAGATTAGCAGAAGGCGAAAAAACGCCTCAACTACGTCGCTTTAGTTTTGAGAAGCCAAAAGGTGAAGGAAATCTGCTTTTTCGTCCTGTGGGACAAGTGGCGATCGCGCAAGCTTTAGGTATTTTAGTTTTCCAAAAAAACTTCTCTCTCGCAGAGATTTTCCCCAAACTAATTAGCTTCGATGTTGATGATGGTTTCAGTAATATGGATCGTCCTAGTTCTCTTTGGTATAGTGTTTTATACGACCCAAATAAAAAGCGAATCTTAGTATCAGGACGAGATTTAGCAGCGCGATTAATAGTTTATAGTCTTGGTGGTATTAAAGATAAATTTGAACGTGCGGAGTTACGAAGAGAACTTGCTGAAGCGAGAACAATTGAAGATCGAGCAATCGGTTTTAAAGGTAAGTTTGTTTCTCCCAAAGAGGTAGGATTGCCGAGAATTTTATAAAGCAAATTTGTTGGTTAGAAAATTGAATTATCGCCCAATTAGGAGCATTTAATAATTACAGAAATCGGCTCAAGTCAAATTCTTCTCCAGGCTGTACTGACTGATAACGTTCTTGACTCATTATTAATAATAATCGTTCGGTGTAGTCTACTGCGCCGCGTAATTCTGCTTGCAAAATTTCTAATCCTCCGTTAGCATATTCTTCAAAAATTTGCAAGCGTTCAGCTTCGGCAATGGGATCGAGAGGAGAGAGAATTTTCGGATCGTGAGTTTCGGCGATCGCCAATAACTTAATCTCCAAATCATAGCCTCTGGAAACAAAAATCTCTAACCCAATTGGGGCTGGTTCGCTTTTGGCAATTTCTCCTAGGGAAACTCGTTTTTTCCGTTTTGCACCAAAAGCGGCAGCAAAAGCGATAATGTCAGCATAGGTTGGAAATGGGGCAGTTTTGTTATTACTATTTAACAAACTTTGAACTAAATTAGCTTTATCTTTTGCAACCCTGATTCTATTGTAAGCCATTTTTTCTTAACCTACTTTGCTAATTATTTTACCATAAAATAGCCTGGGTATTTAGTTAAAATAATTTGTGATTATGAAAAAATACATTTATAGTTTAGCTACTGTAGCTTTACTCATCTTTTTAGGTTTGCTTCTTCATGGTTAATGTTTAGATGAAATGCTCTTAGGGGCTAATTTGAAATCAGAAAAGTTCTTTAGATCCTCAAAAAAAAGTTTTTGATTGATGTCAAAGCGTCCCTAAATTAATTATTAATCAGGCAAGGTATTTTTTGGAGGCGTTTCTTGGGAAACTCGCTCAATTTCAAAGTTTTCAATATTACTTTCAAAACGATTAAAAATTACCCGTACTTCGTCATAACCGAGCGCTGTAGATGCTCCTTGAGGTTGATTACATTGAACTCTTAATAAAGTTTGAAATCTCTCGTATTGCTCGCTAATGTAGTAGCTTTTTTCACAACCGTAACTAATAAAGCCTTCAATTGCTAACTGATTAAGTGCAGCAATACCTAAACGATTATTTAAAATATTTTCGATTTCTTCGTTTTGTTCGGCTGTATTCATTCGTCGCCATTTTCCGGAAATAGCTTGTGCTTGTTTATTTTCTTCTGTTTTAACTTGTGCTTGACTTACTTTTATATTTGATTGCGAACAAGAAGTAATTAAAATAGCAAATCCTAGAGCGATCGCTACTTTGACTAAAGGAGGAAATTTTAACCAAGACATAAAAAAGTTGCTAGTTAACTACAGTTGTTGAGGATTGATGGCAATTCAAATAATAAACGAGTATTTTTTTGCCATTAATCCTTGTGAAGAAGATTCATTTTCTAAAATAACAAAAATAAATTATTTTGACATCCTGCTACTG
>JAWQFW010000077.1:0-20150 GCA_035968095.1 Oscillatoria sp. PMC 1068.18 | reverse complement strand
GAATTGGGGGAGTAGATGTTGAGCAAATGTACCACTTTTGTCGGCGTAGCCATCGCTAATTCGTAATACTTCCAAAACCTCCCAAAACCTCCCACACTCCTCTTTTGGGGACTGATTCGCGATCGCCACTCTCCAGCCTATTGAAAAATATTCTCAAAATAGTTGACATTAATTATCAACAAGCTTATATTAAATGTAGTGTTCTCCTCTCGTTAAGGATTGGCAGGCGGGACTGACAGGCGATGACGGCTCAGTCCCTCTTTTTTTTGAGAAAAAAGCGACCCGTCTCCTCTGCTGCGAACTGGTAGAATGTCTACAGTGAAGGTAAACTGTAATTCCAGTGCATTCTTTCAGTTTGCTGAAATTTATGAGCGGAACTACATCATCTTATGACGCGATCGTTATCGGTTCAGGAATTGGCGGTTTAGTAACAGCCACCCAGCTAGCAGCAAAAAAGGCAAAAGTCCTAGTGCTAGAGCGGTATCTCATCCCCGGCGGTAGTGCGGGCTACTTCGAGCGAGAAGGCTATCGTTTCGACGTAGGAGCCTCAATGATTTTCGGTTTTGGTACTCAGGGAACCACCAACCTGCTTACCCGCGCTCTCGAAGCGGTGGAGATGAGTTTAGAAACCCTTCCCGACCCAGTGCAAATTCACTATCATCTTCCTGATAATTTAGAACTAAAAGTTCACAAAAATTATGATAAGTTTTTGCAAGAACTAACAGCTTACTTTCCCCACGAAGCCAAGGGAATTCGTCAATTTTATGACGAATGCTGGAAAGTTTTTAACTGTTTAAATGTGATGGACTTATTATCATTAGAAGAACCGCGCTATCTCACGCGAGTATTTTTCCAGCATCCTTTGGCTTGTTTAGGCTTAGTCAAATATTTACCACAAAATGCAGGTGACATTGCTCGGCGCTACATCAAAGACCCACAATTACTAAAATTTATTGATATGGAATGTTATTGTTGGTCAGTAGTTCCCGCCGACAAAACACCGATGATTAATGCAGGAATGGTATTTTCTGACCGACATTATGGCGGGATAAATTATCCTCAAGGTGGTGTAGGAAAAATCGCCCAAAAGTTAGTCACAGGATTAGAGAAAGCCGGGGGTGAAATTAAATATCAAGCCAGAGTCACAAAAATTATTTTAGAACAAGGCAAAGCCGTAGGTGTAAGATTAGCAAACGGTGAAGAATATCGAGCTAAACGAATAATTTCTAATGCAACACGCTGGGATACTTTTGAGAAATTATTACCTTCAGAAAAGATGCCTAATCGGGAGAAGAAATGGACTCAGCGCTATCAAAAATCACCGAGTTTTTTAAGTTTGCATTTAGGGATTAAAGCAGAAGTTTTGCCTTTAGGCACAGAATGTCACCACATTTTGTTAGAATCATGGGACAAAATGGAAGAGTCCGAAGGAACAGTTTTCGTTTCGATTCCTACTTTGCTTGATCCTAGTTTAGCCCCGGAAGGATATCAAATTGTTCATACTTTTACACCGAGTTGGATTGATGATTGGCAAGGTTTAACAAGTAAAGAATATCAAGAAAAGAAAGAGTTAGCGGCAGCTAATTTAATCAATCGCTTAGAGAAGATTTTTCCTGGTATTGAAGCAGGTTTAGATTATCAAGAAGTAGGGACTCCACGCACTCATCGACGTTTTTTAGGTCGTGAGGATGGAACTTATGGACCAATTCCACGGCGCAAGTTACCTGGTTTATTAGGAATGCCTTTTAATCGGACTGCGATACCTGGGCTTTATTGTGTGGGAGATAGCACTTTTCCCGGTCAAGGTTTGAATGCGGTGGCTTTTTCGGGATTTGCTTGCGCCCACAGAGTTGCAGTAGATTTGGGATTATAAAAATTAGGTAGAAATTTTGTTGATAACGTTTCTACCTAATAATTTTCTGAGAGAACAAGCTTTAGGCTTTGTCAACAATTTCTTTGGCTTTGTCTTTAATGTCTTCTTTGGCGTGCATCGCTTCAGCTTGTTCTTGTTTGGCTTGACCTTCGGCTTTGTCCATTGGGTCGCCAGTAAATTCGCCTACTGCTTCTTGTACTTTACCTTCAATGTTTTTAGCAACTGCTTCAGCGCGATCTTCGATACTCATGGCTTTCTCCTAATGGCTTTCTCCTAGTTGATTAACTTTCCGATAATTAATTATGAGTAGGAAATAAGGGGAAAGTCATCTTTCTTAGGTAATAATTAAAAAGAGGAGTTAATGTATTTAATGATACTTTTGATTTGTCGAAGCGGAAAACGGAAAAGTTAAAACTGAGTCGAACGATCGCTACTTTAGTTAAATTACTTAAATACTTTGGGCTTCAAGTATCGCTCGACGGGCGCTACTACTCTCAACGACTTCGTAAATCTCGATTTGTTGTTGTTTTCCCCGTGGTGTGACGCGATCGAGAAAGCGACAGCAAATTAATTCACCTGGAGGCAATTTGGCGATCGTTACGGCGCTGGTAACTATTGCACATTTATAAGTTTTTGTCAACTCTTCGAGACGGGCGGCGGTGTTAACTACATCGCCAATAATTGTTGAGTCCATGCGATCGCTACTTCCCACCGTACCAATAATACCCTTACCAGTATGAATGCCAATACCGACTTTAATTTGTAAATCAAGGTTGTATTGCTCTAAGTGCTGATTAAACGATTCTAAACCTTGTACCATCTTCATTGCCGCATTCAAAGCATCGCGAGGATGTTGCTCATTGCGGTCAAAGACTGCCATAATTGCATCACCGAGGAATTTATCGATGAAACCGTTTTCACTGGCGATCGCTTCATTCATCTGAGTAAAAAACTCATTCAGCCATTGATAAGTCGTTGTTGCTGATTGAGATTCGGCGATCGTCGTAAACTCACGAATATCACAAAACAAAATCGTTACTTCTGCTTCCGTACCATTACCCACCTGAATCGAGTTTACTCCCGACGGTGCAATGCGAGCCAAATACTTTTCTGGTACAAAGTGATGAAACTTTTCAGTTAACTCTTGATTAAGTTGTTGTACTACTGCTAATTCTCGCTCACTTTCCTGCTTGGCTAAAGCAAAACTCCGCCGATTTCGCATCTCCTGTAAGCGAAAAATACTTTTAATTTTTGTTAATAATAATTTGCTATTAATCGGTTTTGTAATATAGTCATCGCCCATATTTTCTAAACCACGCAACCGATGATTTTCATCATCCAAAGCCGTCAAAAAGATAATCGGAACTATTTGTAATCGCGAATCTTGACGTAACTGCGAGCAAACCTCAAACCCATCCATTCCCGGCATCATAATATCTAGTAAAATCAAATCGGGAATCGATTTTTCCACAACTTCTAGAGCTTCTTTACCCGAAGTAGCTGAAACCGTTTCATAGCCTGCTGCGAGCATTAACTCTTCAAGTAATAATAAATTTGATGGTTCATCATCAACCAGTAAAATGCAAGGTTTATTCTCTAGCATAATTAGGGAATTACTCTCGTAATTTTTTCTATTGGCAACTGGCACTAGCTGATCTCCAAATTCTTCAATAAAACTAGCTTTACTTCAACCAAGCTGGCTGTGACAGTTTCTAGCACTCAGTAGTAATTAATTTTTTCAATCCGCTCAATTAGATGCCCCTAATAAAACTTTAGCTCATCTCAGTCAGAGATTTCGGAAGAATTCAACAACGAACTAATACTTTGCAGCAATTTCTCAATATCGATTGGTTTACTGATATAATCGTCAGCACCAGCTTGTAAACAGCGCTCTTTGTCACCCAGCATTGCCATTGCGGTAACAGCGATTATAGGTATTTTTCGCCAATGTTCGTGAGTTTTAAGTTGATGAATTAGTTTAAATCCATCAACATCTGGTAGCTGTATATCCATCAAAATCAAATCGGGAAGAACTTGTGGCGTAGCCAAATCAGAATGGATAAGATTCATCATTGTACCCCCTTGATAAATAATCTCTGGAAGATAACCTTCTAATTCCAATACTTCAGAAATTAGGGCTTGGTTATAAGGCTGATCTTCTACAACCAAGATGCGTTTACTATTTTCATCATGAGGCTGAAGCGCCAAAAGCGAATCACTATTAGGTTTGATTTCTAGTTTGACTGGAGAAGAATATTTTTCTCGCATTTCTGTCATTGGTAACCAAACGCGAAAGGTACTACCTTCGTTTTCCTCAGATTCTAAAGATACTGTACCGCCGTGAAGTTCAGCTAAACGCTTTGTCAATGCTAAACCTAAACCTGTACCTTCGTGGTTACGAGCTAGAGAAGAATCAATTTGTTGGAAGGGCTGAAAAAGCAAATGTTGTTTATTTTGCGGAATCCCAATGCCAGTATCAGTTACTTCTAAGCATAGATAAGGGGTACTTAAGTTAACTGGGCTGCGGTCGGGTCGTTTTTCTTCTGCAAGTTGGCTACCGTAAGCGAGTTTACTACTTAGTTTAATTTTGCCTCCTTCGGGTGTAAATTTGACAGCATTCGCCAGTAAGTTAATCAAAATTTGCCGAACACGACGTAAATCGATAACTGCACGGTCTAAGCGGTAATCTACTTCTAAAGCAAGAGTCAGACGCTTTTTTTCCGCACGAGGCTGAATCACGATCAAGCATTGACTGCACAAACTTTGAATCGAGACTGATTCTAGTTCAACTTGGGTTTTTCCAGCTTCAATTTTTGATAAGTCGAGGATGTCGTTGATCAGTTGTAGTAGGTGCTGACCGCTTTTTTCGATCGCGCGCACGTGATTAATTTGGCGAGAAGTTAATTTACCGCCTATTTGTCGTGCTAATAAATCAGCAAAACCGATAATACTATTCAATGGTGTGCGTAGTTCGTGAGACATCGAAGCGAGAAATTCTGATTTAAGCTGGGATGCTTTTTCTAAGTTTTTGTTTGCTTGACGCATTTTTTCTTGGTTTTGAGCGCGTTCGATGGCGACACCAAGAGTACGACAAGCAGCTAAGAGCATATCTTGTTGCGGTGCGTCTTCGAGTCCTTTCCCGGAGCGCGATTCTAAGGTTAAAACTCCGATCATTTCTCCAGAAGCACTGGGAATGGGGAAAATACCTAGTTGACCAATTGCTGGATGGCGAAAACCAGCTACGGCTTGGGGATGTTGGTGATAGTCTTTGACAAATAAAGGCTTTCCGGTTTTGATGACTTCCCAAAGTAAACCTTGACCGTAGGGGATACCTTGGTTGAGGACATCTTGCATTTCTTGCACTGCGACTTCGCCGTAGGTGGCAATGAATTCAGAGGTGATTTCGTTGGTGAGAATTCCTGCTTGGCGTTCTTCTCCTTCGCCGATGATTACTTTTACGTCGCCAAAGGCTGCGCCCATGTTCTCAATTAGGTAAGCAAGGGCAAATTGACCAATTTCTCGCAGTTCTGTTGCAGGTTGGAGTCTTTCTGTTAAGCCGAGTAAGAATGAGAGTCTTTGGATTTCTGTATTCAGGCTTGTTTGCGAGATCCAATTATGGGTTACATTGCGTAAATTGAGCAGTTTATTTTGTTGGTCGGTAAAGGTAATTTCTATCTCTAGATAGATACGGTTATTTTGTTGTAGGGAAAATTTAGCTGGTTTTTGTTCGGCTTGGGCGATCGCTAAACCGATTTTTTCGCACTCGCTTGTTGAGAGGTAGCCTTGCTGACTAACTTCGCTTAAAAGTTCTTGATAATGGGGTTTTTTTGTGAGTTTTTCGGGAGGTAAATCCCAAATTTCAGTTAGTTTGCGATTAAATAAGATTAAGCGATCTTCTTGGTTAAAAAGAGCGATCGCGTTATCGATTTGATTTAAAATTAGTTCTTGTTCTTGTTGCATAAGCTCTAGGCGTGATTCGCTCGGCTTTCGGGACATAGTTGACATCATCTGTTCTTGTTGTCAAAAATACTGTTTTTTTCTCTCTGTAGAACTCAAATTGCGGGGGGCGAGCGCCAGAATTAGCTTAAACTAATCTTACTTATCTAGATGAGTTCTTGCTTAATTCAATCTTTGTTCGTGCTATATCTGAAAAAGGTCTAGTTAGATCAATTATCTGACAAAATGTAATAAAGCTGACAAAAGAAGTAAACAGCTAAAAATTGGCGATCGCCAACATAGGCAAAGAGAAACTTAAATTGAGATTTTTTAGCTATTTGAGTCAAGGGGAGAAGGGGAAAAGGGAAATCGTGTTCGTGCTATCAATCACACCAAGCTTGGAGATCCGCAGTTAAATTAGAATCAAATCAAAAAAGTAACTGTCAAGAAAGAAAGTCGCCGTAGCCAAGGTAGCAAAAGATGCAAATTGTCAAGCAGGAGTTAGAGGAATATAATCCGATGACCAAGACAGGGCTAGAAATCGAATCGCTCTGGCGCTCTCGTGTTGTAAAAGAATCTCCGCGTCTGAGTTCGTCAAACCAGGAAAGTATAGTCAAATGGCTATTAGGAGAAGATACCGATCGTTTTGAAAGGATTTCCACTAACCAGTTGGCGATCGCCAAACAAGCAATGGACTATCGCTACCGGATTTTGCTGCAACGCTATCTCAATGCCGGACCAACACAAGCCTACCGAAATTTGATCGGTCGTTTAGGTTCTTTGATTGTACTGCGGAACAAAATTAAAACTTGGGTAGCCTTGAGCAGAGATCGCCAAAGAGCAGTCGCAGACGTAATCCAAGAAGTAATTCAGGAAATGTTAAATAGCGATCGCTACATTCAACACCAAATTGCTTGGATTGCTCAATGTACAGACAATAGTCGCTTACGAGATAGCTTACTCCTCACTACCGTTGAAGAATACTGTCTGCGTCCAATTCGCAATCAACCTCTTTTAGTTTATCGCTTCGTTAATTATTTGCGCCGCTCTCAGCGTGGTGGAATGACCCAAGTACCCCAAGGTGAAATGGTACGCTTAATTTCGGAAGAGTTAACTGTCGATGAATTAGATTCTCCCGTCAGCTTACTTGATAACCAAGCTCTCGCAGACTACCAAGATGAACAAGATCTCGAAGAACAACAAATTCTCCGAGTTATGGTGGAAACAGAGTTTGAAGCTTATTTAAGCGAAAATGTGGGTGTAATCGCAGTACGCTGGTTGAAACTATACCTCCAAGGACTTTCTCAAGATGCGATCGCCAAAAATCTCGACCTTCCTGTCAAACAAATTTATCGGCTGCGGGAAAAAGTTAGCTATCATGCAATACGAGTTTTTGCACTCAAAACTAAACCAGAGTTAGTTGCTAATTGGTTAGAAATTTCTCTACAAGAACATAATTTAGGACTCACTCTTCCTGAGTGGGAAAAATTTTATCAAGGCTTAACTCCCTTACAGCAGAAGATCATCGATAAGCTGAAGCTTGGTGAAAGTATCGACGCGATCGCTCTTGACTTAAATTGGAAAACTCATCAAGTGATGAGCGAATGGAGTAAAATTTACTTAGAAGCTCAATCTCTACGCACTTAGGTTCAACCAGTTTGACAGGGTGTGTCAACAACTACTAAAAATCCTTCAAACATCGCAGAATATTTCTCTTCACTTCGCTCAAAACCCAGCTAATTTAGTCTCACAATCTCGGCAATACCTCTTGTCTTAGAAACTTCTTCAGCACTTAACTCTCTTCTCCCTAGGAATTATTACCTACGAGCTATTGACAATAATCTGCAACTATTTCAGAATAAAAATAAGAGAAATGCCATTAGTTAGCATTTATTAATTTTTCATTGTTTTTGTAGAAAATAAAATTTGAGCGTGAGTAAATCAAAAAAAGTAATTACCGACTTTACCCTAGAAGGAAGATTTATTAGTTTTGTTGGCGACTATAAAAAGAAACCAAAATGCCTACGTCTGTCCACCGCAGAAGGCGAATGCAAAATTAAATTAGCTAAAGAAATTCGACGTAATGTTAAACAAGCATTAATACCAGGAGACTGGATCAAAATATCCGGAAAAAAAACTGTTAAACCGAAAAACGGCAAAATTCAATTAAAAGCCGATCGGCTCCAACCTACCAGCCCAGCGAAAAAACAACCCTCTCAGCAAACCACAAAACAAGTTAAAGATGTTTCCGAAAACAGAAGTAAAGACTGTATTATGGTTTGTCAAAAATCATCTTGTCGGAAAAAAGGAGCAGGGGAAATTTGTCAAGTAGTAAACGAATATTTAGCAGAAACAGGCTTAGAAGATCAAGTAAAAATTAAAGGTACTGGCTGTATGAAACAGTGCAAAAGAGGACCTTGTGTCGTCTTCATGCCCGACAAATCTCGCTACATCAAAGTCGAGCCTCAACAAGTACCACAATTGTTAGCAAAACATTTTACTGCACAATAATCGTCTGACTCTGGTTAAATAGGAATAAAAGCTATGAAATGACCTATTTGACTGTTGTATGAACAACTTACCTCCCTCAGATCCGCGCCGCTCTAACGTTAGCTTTGATGAGTGGGTAGCAATATTTATTGCACTTGGTACTATCGGCATAATTTTAGTAGTTTCGCTAGTTCCCAAAGAGAGAGCTTGGAAATTTTTCAGCCGTTTAGGGACTGGAGAAACTACTTCTGAACCAATTTTCAGAGTTAAAGAAAATCCCCTCTCAACTTTCATTCCCACGGAAAAGCCAACTGAAGCAGAAACAGGCGATCGCGCTTCCACCAACAAATCTGCCACAACTGACGTAACGACAGCCAAATCAGCCCAACAGAACCAAACCGTAATCAAATCAATCCCAATCCCAACTGACAATAATTCCCTGTCGATCGCATCTGCCACAAGTTCCCAAACCGGAGAACTATCCACCACAACTCTTACTCCTGAAACCATAATTTCAGACACAGACCCAACAGTAATTAGTAGCGCCCCCACTGCGGCAACTCCAACAACAAAAACCAGAGAAACCGTCACCGAACCAGAAACAAGCGTAGAAAAACCTCAAGTTGCCACACCCGTTGTCCCAGTTCCTGTACCCTCAGTAACCCAAACTCCTACACCTGACGAAACTGATTCTTCAACAAAATTATCTCCAGAAACAGAAGCAGAAACCATCAAAGAACCACGTTTCCAAGACGTTGACAAAGATTACTGGGCGTATCCCTACATTGCCGCACTTGCTAGTCGCGGTATTATTCGCGGAGTCTCCGCAGAATCTTATCAACCCAATCGCCCCATTACCAGGCAAGAATTTGCCTTTATACTCGAAAATGCTTTTGAAAATCAACCAATTTTGAAAGCAGCTAATTTTCAAGATGTCGATGCAGAGATTTTATCTCGTCTCAAACAGCAAGGAGTTTCTCAGACAAATGGATTTTTAAGTGGATATCCGGGAAATCGTTTTTTGCCGAACGAAGATATTTCCAAACTGCACGTACTTGTAGCCTTAGCAAGCGGACTAAACTTAAAACCCACTGGCAGCCCAGATAATGTACTCCAAGTTTATCAAGACGCTGCTCAAATCCCCAATTACGCTAAAGAAAAATTAGCAGCTACCACCGAAGCAGGTATCGTCGTCAACAATCCTAATCCGCAACAATTAGAACCAAATCGACCTGCCACTCGTGCTGAAGTAGCCGCTTTGATTTATAAATCCTTAGTAAGTCAAGGTAAAGCAAAACAGATTACTTCGGATAATTAGGAATTGGTGATTGGGGATTGGGGGAATGGTCGGTGCTGGGAATAAACAGAGATGGTCTTACCAAAATTTACTCTTCCTTGTCCCCCATATCTTGTCACCAGTCCCCAGTCACCAGTCACCAGTCACCAGTCCCCAATCCCCTACCTTTAGCAAAAGTTACTGAGGATTTTCGCCAAGATATTGTTTTTTGAGAGAGTCGAACTCGGCTGTTAATTCTCGGCGAGTCGAAGACTTGAGTAAATAGCGGAAGACAAACCAGCCAGTGTAACCAATCCCCACCAATTCAAATAAAGGTGCGAGGAGCGGAATATCGTTAACTGCATCCAACACCGATAAGGTAACTTTAACCGCGACGAAGCCGCCAAAAACTATTCCTACCGTGATTAGAGGCTTTTTGTAGTCAGAAAAAAACTGGCTAATATTTTCTGGTAAATCCGATAAAAAATCTGAGACAGGTTTTGCCCATTCTTGCCATTCTACGCCTGTAGTCGTGGAATCATTGACAGATATTTTCTCAATTTGACCACCTTGAGTAGTTTCAACCTCCAACTCACTACGTTGTTGAGCGTCAGTTATCTCAGTTTCATTAGCTTGAATTTTGGATTCCATATCTTACACCTACTCTTATCTTAGATAGAACATTTTATTGTCAAGATAGCTGGATCGGCAACAGGACACAGCTAACTTTGCCCATATTATCAGACACATCTCCTAGCAGATAGACACTCGAAAGGAGGAACTAACAAGGCTAAAGTGTAAATATTGACAAAATAATGTTCTGAGAATAGTTAATTTTTATATTCGAGTTTTTCAGGAATTGAGGAGAGCGATCGCTTTGGCGGTATCAGCAATAATTTTCTAGTTGCGGTTTAAGTTCGCGCCAATCGAAGGAAGTAAAGCGGATAGTTATCAGTTATTCCTGATATTCTAAGAATTTGGCATAGTCACCGAGAGCATAGCAAGCGAGGCGGAGACTACCTAAACTTTGTTCTTCAACTCGGCGATCGTCAAGTGTCCGAGCTAAAGCCAAACGCTGTTCATAATATTTAATCGCCCAAGGATAATTTCCTAAAGCATCGTAAGCTACACCCAAACTGCCAAGAGCTTGTTCTTCTGAGCGGCGATCGCCAGTCGCCCTTGCTGAGTTTAAACGTTGTTTCCCATAAGCGATCGCCTTTTGGTAATCTCCGAGAGTATGACAAGCATTACTTAAGTTCCGCAAAATTTGCGCTTCAGTACGGCGATCGCCACGCAATCTCGCTAAAGCTAAACGTCTTTCATAATATGCGATCGCTTGAGCATAATCTCCGATCGCGTAGCAAATATTGCCTAAATTTCGTAGCACTTGCTCTTCGGTACGAGAGTCACCGATCGCTTTTGCTAAAGCTAAACTCTGGCGTTGACACTCGATTGCACATTCATAATCGCCTAAAGCTTTATACGCCAAGCCTAAATTATTCAAAACCGCCATTTGTTTCGAGCTATCTTCGAGTTGGCGCAAAATTAGTAAACTTTGTTGTTGATACTCAATTGCTTTGGCATAATCTCCTTGGTGGCGGTAAGCATTACCAAGATTATCGAGAATTTGCCCTTCTAAACGCAAATCTTTTAATTCTTTAGCAAGTTTGAGACTCTCTTGAGTTTTTGCAACTGCTTGGTGGTAGTCTCCCAAAGCATAATAACTCAGTCCAATACAGCAAATTGCTTTGGCAACGCCAAGCTGATTTTCCGACTTGGTATAAGCTAAGTAAGCCTCATTAAAACTAGCGATCGCTTCCTCAAATTTACTATTTTGGTGCTGCTTGACACCAAATTCAAGCAGCAAGTCAGCTTCACTTTTCGCAGAAGGCAGTTTTTCCCCACCAGCATCAGCTTTTTTCCTAGCTTCTGATGAAGGCACAATTGTGGTACGTTCTTCCTTGTGTTCACTACTCTTTAACTTCCTGTTATCGTCAGCCCACAAATAATCGCCCATAACTACTGCCCCTCAAGCTCTGGTCATCGCCCCTCAAGCTCTTGGGTGTCTTTTTTAATTCAAACCTTACCAAGAGCCTTATTGCTAGTATTCCCAAATCAAAAGCCAAATTTCTTATCCTACGCCAAGATAACTTAGTGTTTAGATAAGTTAACTTATTAGATCAACTTTTCCTAACAAATTGCCTGAATCTCTTTACCGAGAAGCTAAAATTGGTTCAGCTTTTTCCTCTGTACTACTATTTTTTCTGACTTGGCGACAGAAAACTTCACAAGAATTATTCGGACTTTCAATTAACTTTACTTTCTCTAATTCTGCTCCTAATTCCGCGATCGGTGCTTGTAACAGTTGACAAATACGAATCGCAATGTTCTCCGCAGTCGGAACTACCTCCGTAAAATAAGCAATATCTTTATTCAAAAATGTATGGTCAAATGGCTCAACCACATAATCTTCCACTGCTTGCTGGAAAGCCACCAAATCCACAATCATTCCTGTACGTGAATCAATCTCTCCCGTCACAGTAACTTCTAAATGGTAATTATGTCCGTGACCATGAGGACGAGCGCATTTCCCATAGATCTGGCTATTTTCTTCATAGCTTAATTCCTCAAGAGCAAGCCGATGAGCCGCACTAAAATGTGTCCGAATAGTTAAAGATGCTTCCATACCGTTTCCTTGATATTCTGCCCAGAGTTCTGGATGTTCAAACAACTGAATTCTAACTAGAGTCAGATGCGGTGCTAACCTTTGCCAAATTACTTTGGCAATATTTTCCGTCGTTGGTAAAGTTTCCCTAAATTCAGACCAAGCTTCGTTCAAGTAAGCATAATCTAGCTGTTCAGTAATTTCCCGCTTAATTACTTGCTTGACATTAGACAAGTTTTGTACCATCCCATACTTGTCTAATTCTCCTGCAAGAGATACATATAGCACATAGTTATGTCCGTGTCCGGGAAAACGGCTACACGCTCCAAACAACTGCTGATTCTCCACTTCACCAAGTTCGGGTAGCCAATAACGATGACTCGCACTAAACTGAGCGCGACGGTTGATAATACATTTCATAACCGATACAGTAACAATTGTAAAGTTTAGTTAACTTGTCTTTTCTTAGCATAAACTACACCCGCACCTAATTTCTAGAGAACCGCACTGTGGTCAGCAAGAAATTGTCTCTACTCCTCAACTAATCTTACTGCTCAAAAAACTTGACTAAGAAATCTTGTGAATAATTACACTACTTCAACGGGCTGGTTACATTTTCATCTTTCTGAAACTATGTTCACAAACTATTTAGAACAGATATTTCTCTCTAAAATCAATCTATCAAAAGTAAGAATAATTAAAAAAATCTGAAATTGATTATCAAAAAAATATATTTGCTAGAGAATTAAGTTAAAATATAATAGTCTCAGTTTCCGGGAATGATCTGCTCATGATTTGATGACTCCCGAAAAAAATTACCCAAAACACTAAAAATAGCTGAAGTAGTTGTCAAGTCGTAGGAACTTAGTAATGACTGTTACTCAAACCAAATTAGAAATAGCCGATAACACCTTTAAAGTCCAAGGCTACCAAAAAATTGAATACGATCTCGTCTATGTAGATGGAGCATTCAAAAAAGAAAATTCAGAAATTGCCGAAAGTTACCAAAAATTTGGTCGTTGCTTGGCAGTAATCGACGAAAAGATTAATAAGTTATATGGCGACCAAATCCAAGCATATTTCCAGTACCACAACATTGCGCTAAAAATTTTTCCAATTGCCATTCCCGAATGGAAAAAAAGCTTAGAAACAATTGAAAAAATCATTGATGCTTTTGCAGAATTTGGTTTAATTCGTAAAGAACCCGTTTTAGTTGTTGGTGGTGGCTTAATTACTGACGTAGTTGGTTTTGCTTGTGCCATGTATCGACGCAAAAGTAATTACATTCGCGTCCCAACAACCTTAATCGGTTTAATTGATGCTAGCGTGGCAATCAAAGTAGCAGTTAACCATAAAAAACTGAAAAATCGCCTTGGAGCTTATCACGCTTCACAAAAAGTAATTCTCGACTTTTCTTTCCTGAAAACCTTGCCAACTTCGCAAGTTCGCAACGGGATGGCAGAACTGGTAAAAATTGCTGTAGTTTCACAAAAAGAAGTTTTTGAACTGTTGGAGAAACACGGCAAAGACTTACTAGAAAATCATTTTGGTTTTACCAATAGCGATAAAGAACTACAAGGAATTGGTCATCAAGTTAACCATAAAGCCATTAAAAAAATGCTTGAATTGGAAGTTCCCAATTTGCATGAATTAGATTTAGATCGTGTAATTGCTTACGGTCATACTTGGAGTCCCACACTGGAACTAACCCCCAACGTTCCCTTATATCATGGTCATGCAGTCAACATTGACATGGCACTTTCAGCAACGATCGCCCGACAACGAGAATATATTACCCCAGAAGAACACGATCGCATCCTGGGTTTAATGAGTCGCATTGGTTTATCCTTAGACCATCCTCTCTTAGAAATTGACTTGTTGTGGCACGCTACCGAATCAATTACTCAAACCCGCGACGGTCAACTACGTGCTGCTGTACCACGTCCCATTGGTACTTGTTACTTTATCAACGATTTAACTCGCGAAGAACTAGCAGAATCACTCGCTGAACACAAACGTATCTGTGCTAACTATCCTCGTCGTGGTGAAGGTGTAGAAGCTTACATCGGTAGCGAGTCACAGCAGTTAGTCGGGAGTGGGAAATAATGACTGTAGCCGAGCCAAAAAATCAAGCTAGACCAGTCACCCCTCTGGGAATTTTAGTCGAACAGATGGCTAAAATCCTTCAAATGGCTGCCGCAAGCGACATTCCTGCGGAATTGAACCATGCTTTACAACAAGCATACACCTTAGCCGCCGGACTCGACCCTTACTTAGACGAATGTACCACCAACGAGTCTACTGCACTCGCCGCCCTTGCAGAAAAAACCGCCGCCGAAGACTGGAGTAAGCGGTTTGAATCTCGCGAAACTGTGCGACACTTAGAACAAGAAATGCTTTCGGGACACATCGAAGGACAAACCTTAAAGATGTTCGTCCACATGATGCAAGCCAGAAAGATTCTCGAAATTGGGATGTTTACTGGCTATTCTGCCTTAGCAATGGCAGAAGCGCTACCACCAGATGGGAATTTGGTAGCTTGTGAAGTCGATGAATATGTGGCAAAATTTGCCCAAGCTTGTTTTGCACAGTCACCTCACGGGACAAAAATTACCGTCGAAGTTGCACCCGCACTCTCGACACTAGAGAAGTTAGCCCAAGCTGGGGAAAACTTTGATTTAGTCTTTATCGATGCGGATAAACGAGAGTATGTAGATTACTTCAAAATCTTGCTCGATAGGAATTTACTTGCACCAGATGGCGTAATTTGCGTTGATAACACCTTGTTGCAAGGTCAACCTTATTTACCACCGGAAAAACGCACTCCGAACGGAGAGGCGATCGCGCAATTCAACCATATTGTCGCCCAAGACGATCGCGTTGAGCAAGTTCTACTTCCTTTACGTGACGGTTTAACAATTATTCGCCGTAAATAAATCCTAGCTACTGGTTAATTTGCTCAACAAAATTAACTTAGTTTTGATTTATTTACCTTCGAGGGACAAAAGTTTTGGTGAAACGGCAATCATCTCTTTAGCTTAATTAGCATCAAAACTTTCTCGTCCCTCATTTTTATCGTTTACACTGCTAAAATTATGGCACTTATTTTATTTATTCGGGGACGTTTGTCTGCTTTCTTCCAAAATCTCGGAACTCTCACGTTGCTATTAATTTTATTTCCCTTTAACTTATTGCTAGTTTTACCAACTTTCTTACTTAATTTAGTTAAAAAGCCTTTTCAACAGCGAGTGGTAAACAACAATCCTCAAACCATCTTACTCACTGGAGGTAAGATGACCAAAGCTTTACAACTAGCTCGTTCTTTTCATAACGCTGGACATCAAGTAATCTTAGTAGAAACTCATAAATATTGGCTATCGGGACATCGTTTTTCTCGTAGCGTTAATAAATTTTATACAGTTACTAAACCCGAACCAAATCCTGAAGAATATTGTCAAGATTTATTGGCAATTGTCAAAAAAGAAAACGTTGATGTTTTTATTCCCGTTTCTAGTCCCGTAGCCAGTTATTACGACTCCTTAGCAAAACAAGCATTATCACCTCATTGCGAAGTAATTCACTTCGATGCTGAAACTACGAAAATGTTAGATAACAAATATGCTTTTTGTAGTAAAGCTAGAGAAATTGGCTTAAGCGCACCCAAAGTATTTTATATCACCGACCCCGAACAAGTCATTAATTTTGACTTTAAAAATGATGGTAGCCAATACATTCTTAAAAGTATTCCTTACGATTCAGTAAGACGTTTGGACTTGACAAAGTTACCTTTTTCAGGTATGAAAAACTATGTCAAACAATTACCAATAAATCAAGAGAAACCTTGGGTAATGCAAGAATTTATCCGAGGCAAAGAATATTGTACTCATAGTACCGCGCGTAAAGGAAAGATTCGCTTACATTGTTGTTCTGAGTCTTCACCTTTTCAAGTTAATTACGAACAAATAGATAACCCCGAAATATATGCTTGGGTAAAGAAATTTGTTGAAGAATTAAACCTGACCGGACAAATTTCTATTGATTTTTTACAAGCCGAAGACGGCACTGTTTACCCAGTAGAATGTAACCCTCGGATTCACTCTGCAATTACAATGTTTCACGACCATCCTGGAGTTGCGAATGCTTATTTAGCAGATGCTCAAAGCGAAGACGAAGCCCCGATTGAACCTTTAACAGAAAGTAAGCCGACTTATTGGTTATATCACGAATTATGGCGTTTATTAAACATTCGTTCTAGAGAGGAATTAAAGACTTGGAGCGAGAAAATTACTCAAGGTACAGATGCTATGTTTACGGCTGAAGATCCGCTTCCATTTTTAATGGTACATCATTGGCAAATTCCTTTATTATTGTTGCAAAATCTCCTAAAATTAAAAGGGTGGATCAGAATTGATTTTAATATTGGCAAGTTAGTTGAATTAGGAGGAGATTAATTAATTAATTAATTAACTGATTTTTTTCTAATTACCGAGAGCCATAAAAAGTTCGTTTTAATAGATAGGTTATGCCCGATCAACTACCAATTGCCATTACGTTTGTTTTCTTTTTAGGATTATTTACTGTTGTTGGGATTTATTCAGCAAAAGAAAAGGAAAATACGACCACTGATTATTTACTTGCGAGTAGAAAAGTAAATCCTTGGCTAACTGCATTGTCAGCAATGGCAACGGGACAAAGTGGTTTATTATTTATTGGTCAAGTAGGCTTTGCTTATACAATTGGAATTTCTGCGATTTGGTTGACAATTGGTTGGGCTATTGGGGATTATCTGGCTTGGTGGTTAGTCTTTAAACGTTTACGAATTATTTCCGGAGAAATTGAATCAGATACAGTTTCGAGTTTTCTAGGTTATAATAAGTTGCAAGGTTCGCGTTTAATTACTTTGATTTCCGCTTTAATTACGATCGCCTTTTTGGGTTCCTATGCAGCAGCGCAATTAGTAGCTGGAAGTAAAGCCCTCAATGCGGTGTTTGGCTGGAATTATCAGTTGGGAATTATTGCAGCCGCGATCGTAGTAGTAATTTACTGTTTTTCTGGGGGAATTCGCGCTTCGATTTGGACAGATGCGGTACAAGCGATCGTGATGATTGTTTCGTTGATAATCTTATTTGTCGTTGCTGTAGCTACTTGTGGCGGTTTTAATCAACTTTGGCAATCTTTAGCTGAAATCGATCCTTCCTTGACTGATTTAAGCCCTCAAGATTTACCGTTAGGATTTGTCCCTTTTCTGATTGGGTGGATGGTAGCAGGATTTGGGGCAGTGGGTCAACCACATATTTTAGTAAGAGCAATGGCGATCGCTTCGGCTGATAAAATAGGTTTTGTGCGGAATTTGAAACTTGTTTTAGCTCAGATTACTTCAATTTGTGCGATCGGTGTCGGGTTGACTGCGCGAGTGTTGTTACCGCAGTTAATTAGTGAAAGTGACCCAGAATTAGCGTTACCTTATTTATCATTGGAATTATTACCAGTAATTTTAGTTGGTTTGATGCTCGCTGGACTATTTTCAGCAACTATTTCTACCGCAGATTCTCAGATTCTCTCTTGTTCAGCAGCATTATCACAAGATTTGTTTCCTCAAGCGGCAAATTCTTATAAGTTTGCGAAATTAGCGACATTGACGGTGACAGCGATCGTTTTAGTTATTGCTTTAACTGGAGATGATAGTGTCTTTGCTTTGGTTATTTTTGCTTGGTCTGCTTTAGCCTCAAGTTTAGGACCTTTGTTAGTGGTAAGGGTAGCCGAAAAGCCTGTAAGTACGCTGGTGGGAGTTTTAATGATGCTGGGAGGAATGGCTACCGCTTGGGTGTGGAAGTTAGTGTTGGGATGGTCGAATTTAATTTATGAAGTGTTTCCGGGAATGGTAGCAGGATTTTTAATTTATGCGATCGCTCAATTTTTCTTTTCCCAACCTGAAGCAGATTAACCGCAAATCGGCGCTCATTACCACGACTACGATCTTAATTATCGACCTCAAACAACCAGTGTAATCTTACCTTCGTTAAACTCAAAAATCTGCTTTAATTCAGGTTAAAAAACCACAGCTTTAGCTGCATCTTGAGCTTGACGACGCAAACCAGAAGCAATCCGAAACAGTTCTTTCCCTGTATGCAAATAGTGTTCGTCGTAGTTGTTTGTAAACCACTCTAACTCATTAAGACCATCTTCCAGGCGATCGAGACAATAATATAAATGAGCCGCAACGCTAGCAACTTGAGCAGGGTTGGGCTGAGAAGAGAAAGTTAATTGTGCTTGATGGTAATGATAACGACAATTTTCTAAATACTGCTGAAAATCTGCCATTAAGAGATCGTCGAAAGGATCGGCTGAAAGATATTCGATCTCAGCCTCAAGAGGATTAATAATTAAACAAATTAGCCGATATACAGGTTGATAAATTTCTCGCCACCATTTTTCTAAACGAAGCTCTTCTTCTCGCTCTGCTTGACGCTGTTGTCGATAGCGATTTTGCGCTGCGGTAGTTCTTTGTTGTCGCTGGGCTGAAGCTTGAGCGGAATAGCCAAATAAGATTTGTTGGTCGTAGATCTGGCGACGCTGAGGATCGCGAAGCACTTCGTATGCGGCATTTATTTTGACGCTTTGTTCGTGGTTCGAGGTTGCACTGTGAATATCTGGATGATATTTTTTGGCTAAATTACGAAATGCTGCTTTAATTTCTGCTTGAGTTGCTTTGGTGCTAACTCCTAGGGTTTGGTAATGGTTGGAATCGATCATAAATTTTGTTTTGAGTTGAGCAGGTGAACATTTTCAACTGTTCAAGATTGATTGCGATCGCGCTTTTAATTCGTTTCTAGTTTAGTTAGCGATCGCTACTTCTGCTGTTTCCAAGTCTTGAAATAATGGTGTACTCAGGTAACGTTCGCCAAAACTTGGTTGAATAACAACAATTAATTTTCCTTGATTTTCAGGACGTTTGGCGATTTGAATTGCTGCATAAACCGCCGCACCTGTAGAAATCCCCGAAAGTAGTCCTTCTTCACGAGCGAGACGACGACCAAACGCGATCGCGTCTTCGTCACGCACTACCACTACTTCGTCGATTAATTCTACCTGAAGCACATCGGGAATAAAACCTGCACCAATACCTTGAATTTTATGCGCTCCTGGTTTACCCCCGGAAAGTACCGGACTACTCGCAGGTTCAACAGCGATCGCTTGAAATTCTGGTTTCTGCTTTTTCAAGACTTCGCTCACCCCAGTAATTGTCCCACCAGTCCCAACTCCAGCGATCAAAAAATCTACTTGTCCTTCGGTATCTTCCCAAATTTCTTTCGCTGTCGTCCGTCGATGAATTTCTGGATTTGCCGCATTATTAAATTGTTGCAGCATATAAGCATCAGTTGTATTTTCCACAATTTCTTGAGCGCGAACAATACAACCTCGCATTCCTTCTCTTCCCGGTGTTAACTCTAATTTCGCCCCATAAGCACGCAACATCGCCCGTCGTTCGCTACTCATGGTTTCTGGCATTGTCAAAATTAGTTTATATCCTTTCGCTGCGGCTGCCATTGCTAAGGCGATACCTGTGTTTCCTGATGTAGGTTCCACCAGCACTGTTTTTCCCGGTGTAATCAGTCCTTCTCGTTCGGCTGCTTCGATCATATTAATCCCGATGCGGTCTTTGACTGAGGCTGAAGGATTCATTCCTTCTAGTTTCATCACGATTTGAGCTACACAGCCTTCTGTTTCGGGAATACGATTTAATTTTACTAAAGGAGTATGACCAATTAATTCTGTAACGTTTTCCGCAATACGCATAGTTTTATACAGTTTTTAGTTAAATTTTTTGAGAATAATTTCGAGAAACTATTAATTACTGATGACGATTTAGGTTAATCAAAATAATTTTACGCTTTCAATCAACTAAATGT
>JAWQFW010000076.1:13881-20153 GCA_035968095.1 Oscillatoria sp. PMC 1068.18 | reverse complement strand
TTCCAATTCCTCCAATTCCCCCAACACTTCCAATTCCCCCAACACTTCCAATTCCCCCAACACCCAATCCCTAACCGCTCCCTAAAACAAATAAACTGAGCAAAGTACCGCCATTCCAGAGACTGTGAAGTAACATCGGTGCGAGAAGATTGCGCGATCGCGTGTAGACAAATCCGAGGACAATCCCTAACATCGTCAGAGGTAGCACTTCTGATAAACTCAAATGAGCGATCGAAAAAATCAAACTACTACCCAAAATTGCTCCCCAAACTGGCAGATAACGAGTCAAGGAAGGTAATAAAAAGCCTCGAAACATTATTTCCTCAAATACTGGTGCAGCGACACTTGCAGTGACAAAAAAGATCGTTAAAACTACGCTATCTTGTGCTTCCAAAGCTAAAAGTAAAATTGGATTACTTCCACCTTGTCCTTGCCAAATTTGTTGATTAATTATCGAGACAATTACTACTAAAGGAACCGCCACTAAATATCCACCTATTCCCCAGAAAATCCAGCTTCCTGTCGGCTTAAATTCAAACCAACTTTTCGGTAAAGGTAAAAATTCTTTAATTGAAAGATACAGTACCGTTAGCCCTGCAAAAGCCATTAATAAATAGCTAACTAAAACATAAATTGCTTTCGCACGCAAACTTAAACCTGTGGGATTAAATCCCGACAAACCTAACAACAATGGTAAGACAATTTGCCCAATTGTAAAAAAGCCAACAATCAAAACTTGCCAAGTAATTTCCCAATTCCAAGGTGTTTCCCAGCTTACACCACTATTTGTTGCGAGAATTGCTTCCTTACCTTTTAAAGCAATTTGTACAACTAGCGAAACTAACAAAATAATTCCCAGAAAACCCGCGATCGCCGGAATTCCCCCAATTAATGCTAACTTAACCATTGCTGCTTGAGCAACAGTTTCTTCTTTACTTACTAAAGCGGCTAACTTGGCTTCCTGCTCTTGAATCTCGTACAATTTAGCCAAAGCTTGGTAGCGAAACCAACCCTCAAGATTTACTTGAATTGTCTCTTCTGCATCAGGAATCACTACCGGAATTTCTGACCATAAACCCTTGACAATTTCGGTGAGTCGTGCATTTGTAGCGTCAGCCGAATTATCAGGAGAAGACTGAATAATTTGATTCCAAGTAGCGATCGCCTCTTCCGTATTATCCTGGCTTCCCTGAATAATACCAATTTTAACCCGAAGTTCATCCGTCAAGCGATCCACTTGCGCGATCGCCTTAACTAACGCTTGATTTTGTCTCACATCTCCCGGTGGTTGAGCCAAAGGAGGCACTTCCACCGTAGAATCAGTTATCGCTGCTACTGGTTGCTGTTGCAGTTTGCGACGTAAATTTTCCCTCGACTTTTCCGCAACTTCTAGAGACTTTTCATACTGCTTTTGTGCAGAAGCATAAGCCTTTTCTCCAATCAAAGCTTCGCGAGCAAATTGTAAATTATCCCCTGTAGATGCAGCATTCGGATCGACATATTCACTCGCGTGTAAAATCAAATTAGTCTGATACAATTGCAAACGACTTTGTACCTGTGGCTGACTAAAACTCCCCACCAAATCCAGGAGTAACTTACCCACAGCAAAAATCGTCAGTAAAGTTAAAATAAATCGTTTAATGGTCATAGACAACAAAAGTAAACAGTATTCAAGTCTAAATCATTTTTCATCGAGATCTTACCTTAATTTCAGCGCCAATACTTTTCCAATCAACAAACTCAACAAAAAACTAATTTACGAACCTCGCAGCCAATCTTGAATTTCTTGCGCCAACCAAGCACTTTCATGTTCTCCCAAAGCACCACCGAGATGATAATTTTTCGCCGTTGAGCTAATCATTATTTCATGGATTTTTCCTTGCTTATAAACCAAAACATTAAAAATTTCGCCAATATAGCCTGTTTCTCGTCCATAAGTAAACCCCAAAGTTTGTCGTTCCAAACCAAAGCGAGAACCATCAAAAGAAATTCGCGTCTTTTCGCCCATTAATTTCCCAAAGAAAACTATCAAAATGATGGCAAACAGCAAACCAAAAGGGGGAGACGTAAACAGTAAAGTAATCGCCAAAAAGAAAAAACTCGCACCGATATAAAACAAAAAAAACGCCCCCAGCGCCCCATAAACCGTCAATTTTCGGAAGCCACCAGCCGGAATCTCAATTTGCAAACTGTCGGGCAACTTTTTTAATTTGATATAACTACCACGAGGTCGATGTAATTTTCTTAGCGCCGAAACTCTGCGAGTATTAGAAGTAGGTTCAGCCTCACCTGACTCCAAGATTTCCAAAGCTTGACGCGCACTAGGATAACGTTTTTCAATAGCCGACTCAGTAGCCTTTTCAATCCAAGCCAGAAAACTCGACTTAATACTAACTAAATTACGAAACTGAATCCGAGAATCCTCATGAGGTAAATCAGCCGGAGCAGTACCCGTAAGTAAGTGTATCAGAGTTGCGCCCAAAGCATACAAATCCGACCCAGCCACAGCCCGACCCCAAAATTGTTCCAAAGGTGCATAACCACTCGTTCCCACCACCGTAAAAGTAACCCCAGTTACAGCAGCTTGAGCCTGTACTGCCCCAAAATCTACCAAATAAACCTGATCATCCTCACCCCAAATCAAATTACTCGGCTTAAGATCCCGATGCAATACTGGAGGAGACAACTCATGTAGATAAATCAAAATTTCCAGCACTTGCACCGCCACCGCATACACTTGGGCTTCAGTAAAGCGCTTACCCTCCGCTAACAATTCTTGCACAGAAGCACCAGGAATATAATCTTGTACCAAACCAAACCAGCACAAACCCGCACCAACTTCCTTATCCAGAGAAAAATAATCGCGATAGCGAGGAATACGAGGATGATTTAAAGCTTGCAGCACTTGCGCTTCCCGCTCAAACAACTTTAACTCTTCCCACTGCATTTGGGGACTAAACGCCAGTAATTTCAGCGTCACTGGTTCCCTAGACTGATTATCCCATGCTAACCAAGTTTGACGACCAGCAGCCGTGTTTCCTAACTGTTTTTCGAGTTGGTATCTTGATTGTAAAATCTGGCTTGATGCAAACACAGTCTTACCTCACATCAGTGCTTTATTTACAGCTTAACTGCTCTTAACTGCTGTTGAGTGGCTCGCTGCAAGTTAAAATGACGCTGTTTAAAGGCTGTAACCTGGGGAGAAAAAAAGATGACTACTCGCGTGGTAATTGTCCGTCACGGTCAAAGTAGCTATAATGCTTTGAAAATGATTCAAGGTCGCTGCGATGAGTCTGTGCTTACGGAAAAAGGTCGTGCTGATGCGCTCAAAGTCGGACAAGCACTGAGTAAACTCAACTTTGACGCATTTTATTGTAGTCCGTTACAACGAGCAAAGCAAACGGCGGAAACTATCCAAAATTGCTTAGAGAATTCTCCCACTTTGGAAGCCCACAATTTATTGATGGAAATTGATTTACCTTTGTGGGAAAAGCTCAAAAAAGAGGATGTGCAAACCAAATTTGCTGAAGATTATCGCTGCTGGAAAGATACTCCTCATGAGTTTAAAATGCTGGTTGCAACTACGGCAGGAGACAAAGCACATTTTCCGGTACTTGCCCTATATCAACAAGCACAGCAATTTTGGAAAGAAATTATTGCGAAACACGAAGGTAGAACAATTTTAATTGTTGCTCATAATGGCATCAATCGCTGTTTGATTATGAGTGCTTTAGGGATTCCTCCAGAACGTTATCATTCTATCCAACAAACGAATTGCAACATTAATGTTTTAAATTTTTCTGGCGAATTGGGAGAATCAGTACAATTAGAATCGCTCAACCAAACTACTCATTTAGGAATTCCTTTACCACCACCGCGTTCAGAACAAAATCTGGTACGAGTTTTGTTAGTTCGTCATGGAGAAACTGAGTGGAATCGAGTTTCTCGTTTCCAAGGTTCTCGCGACGTTCCTCTTAACGAGAATGGCAAAGAACAGGGTAGAAAAGCGGCGGAATTTCTGCAAGATACAGAACTAACTTTTGCTGTCTCTAGTCCGATGTTACGCCCCAAAGAAACCGCCGAACTTATCTTAGCAAATCACCCGGAAATTTTTCTGGAATTACAACACGATCTGTGTGAAATTGGTCACGGTTTATGGGAAGGTAAACTAGAGCCAGAAATTGAGCAAGAATTTCCCGATTTATTGCGTCAATGGCGAGAAGAACCAGAAACCGTACAAATGCCTGAAGGCGAGAATTTACAACAAGTCTGGGATCGCGCGATCGCCTGTTGGAACGATATCATTCAAGTACAGTCAGAAGAAGCCACGAAACAACCCCAAACTGGGATTATTGTCGCCCACGATGCGATTAATAAAGTAATCCTTTGCTACCTCCTCGGTTTGCAACCAAAAAACTTCTGGAACATCAAACAAGGTAATGGTGCAGTCAGTGTTATTGACTATCCCAAAGGTGCAGTAGGCTACCCGGTTTTGCAAGCAATTAATCTGACTACTCATCTCAGTGATGGAGTCATCGATCAAACTGCGGCTGGAGCTTTATAACAGTTATCAGTTAACAGTTATCACGTAGCCGCATTGATCACGTACCCGCGTTTACCAGTTATCAGTTATAAATTTCCAACAAGCAGTTACTATTGTTCATTTAATTTACGAATGCTTAAAAAGGCTAATTCTCAAAAAAACCAAAACTAAATTAAAACTCCACCAACTCTTCGCGATCTTTCTTTGCGCTTTTGCGTCTTTGCGCGATAAAAAAATTAAAATAAACCGACTTAACAAATGAATAACAAATTCCTCGAACAAGTAAGAATTCTTAATCCAGTTACTAGGAAAGATGAAATTACGGATGTCCTAATTATTGACAGTAAAATTACAGCAATGGGAACTCAATTAAGCGATGTACCAGAAACTATTTCTCGACGGAATTGTCGCGGGCTAATTTTAGCACCAGGATTAGTAGATTTATACAGTCATAGTGGCGAACCAGGACACGAAGATCGCGAAACTTTATCTAGTTTAGCGGCTGCGGCGATCGCCGGGGGTTTTACTCGCTTGACAATTTTACCCGATACTGTTCCACCAATCGATAATCCCAGTAGCTTGAATTGGCTAAAAAAGACGGATCTTGACTCAAAATCTGCTTCCCCATTGCCTCATTTTTCCTTCTGGGGGGCGCTAACTCAAGCTATGAAAGGAGAACAAATGACCGAGTTAGCCGATCTTGCTGCCGCAGGTGCGATCGGCTTTACAGATGGGCATCCAGTGGCGAATTTAGGGCTTTTAAGGCGCTTGTTAGAGTATCTCCAACCCGTGGATAAGCCGATAGGTTTAATGGCGGCTGACAGCCATTTAAAGGGCAATGGTGTGATGCGCGAGGGAACGCTTTCCATCCGGGCAGGTTTACCGGGAGATCCGGAAATCTCTGAGGCTGCGGCTTTAGCGGCGATTTTGGAGGTGGTTGCGGCGACAGGTACTCCTGTACATTTGATGCGGATTTCGACGGCTCGTGGGGTAGAATTGATTGCTGAGGCGAAGCAACGCGGTTTACCTGTGACTGCGAGTACGACTTGGATGCACTTATTGTTGGATAGCAAAGTTGTCGCGAGTTATGACCCTAATTTAAGATTAGATCCGCCTTTGGGCAATCTGCAAGACCGTGAGGCGTTGGTTAGGGGTGTGAAAACAGGAGTTGTGGATGCGATCGCGATCGACCATGCGCCTTATACTTATGAAGAGAAAACTGTCGCTTTTGCTGCTGCACCACCGGGCGCGATCGGTTTAGAATTAGCTTTACCCTTACTTTGGCAAGAATTTGTCGCCACGAAACAATGGTCAGCGTTAGAATTGTGGCAAGCTTTAACTATTGCACCTTGTCGCTGTTTGCAACAACCACCTGCTAGTTTTCAAGTAGGAGAAAAGGCTGAATTAATCTTATTCGACCCCGAACAAACTTGGACAGTAACTCAAAGTAGTTTAAAATCGAAAAGTGCCAATACTTTTTGGTTAGGGAAACAAGTTACAGGGAAAGTTGTTCAGGTTTTGAATTAGTCAAATTATTTGTCAGCTTTTATCTTTAAAAATCAGTTAATTTTTAAGATTTGTTGCTAATAAATTTATTTCAGTCCCGCTTGTTGTAATAAATCATCAGCCCAAGCTTTGTCTACTTCCGTAAGTTTGGGTATCGGTGGCTGAGAGTAATCGATTTGTAAATCGAAGCTAGCTTGGTCGTAGATTTGATTAATTAATGCTT
>JAWQFW010000076.1:0-13781 GCA_035968095.1 Oscillatoria sp. PMC 1068.18 | reverse complement strand
TAATCGATTTGTAAATCGAAGCTAGCTTGGTCGTAGATTTGATTAATTAATGCTTGTAAATTAATTACTGGTTCGCGATCTTCCTCACGTAAAGGAAGAGGAAATTCGGGAATAGTTTCACGTAAATTGAAAGCATATAAATCAGCTTGGGGACGATGATTTTGTCGGCTAACTAAAATTCGATAATCGCTTTGAAGATTATTTGTCTCCATCGGCATTTTTTCTCCTCCGCGCAATAAATCGATTTCGACTAAATGAGTGGAACTTCCTAAGACTCGCTGGCGTTTTTGTAAGTATTTTTCTCGACCTTTTCCAGGACGTTTATTTGTCGGTGATAAGAGTTCTATCGCGGTAATTACTTGCTTAGTTTTTACGTCTCTAATTTCTAAATATCCTTCTTTGATTGTTTCTGGAATTGGGAGATTAACGGTTAAAGGTTTGGTTGCTGGTGTAGCAACAGCAACGTTAGTTTTTGTTGGTTTGCTTAAGGTTTGAGTAGCTTTAATAGTAACATCAGGAATGCCGACTAATAAACGATCTTCGCCGTTAGTTTCGTAGGTACGAACTTCCACGGCTACGAGATATTTTGGTCGTAGTTGAGGTGAAAGTGAAAAAGCAATTGTGCTAATTAGCAGGTGATGACATCCTGACCAAAATAAAGGACTTTCTAAGTAGGGGTTCATTCCAGGAAAAGGAGAAGACATAAATTTATCTTTATAACTAATTATCTTTTAGTTTAACATTATTTTCAGCAGATATATCGCTTTATTTTAGTCCGGCTTGTTGTAATAAATCATCAGCCCAAGCTTTGTCTACTTCCGTAAGTTTAGGAATTACAGGTTGAGAATAATCGATTTGTAAATCGAAGCTAGCTTGGTCGTAGATTTGATTAATTAATGCTTGTAAATTAATTACTGGTTCGCGATCTTCCTCACGTAAAGGAAGAGGAAATTCGGGAATAGTTTCACGTAAATTGAAAGCATATAAATCAGCTTGGGGACGATGATTTTGTCGGCTAACTAAAATTCGATAATCGCTTTGAAGATTATTTGTCTCCATCGGCATTTTTTCTCCTCCGCGCAATAAATCGATTTCGACTAAATGAGTGGAACTTCCTAAGACTCGCTGGCGTTTTTGTAAGTATTTTTCTCGACCTTTTCCAGGACGTTTATTTGTCGGTGATAAGAGTTCTATCGCGGTAATTACTTGCTTAGTTTTTACGTCTCTAATTTCTAAATATCCTTCTTTGATTGTTTCTGGAATTGGGAGATTAACGGTTAAAGGTTTGGTTGCTGGTGTAGCAACAGCAACGTTAGTTTTTGTTGGTTTGCTTAAGGTTTGAGTAGCTTTAATAGTAACATCAGGAATTCCCACTAATAAACGATCTTCACCGTTAGTTTCGTAGGTACGAACTTCTACGGCTACGAGATATTTTGGTCGGATTTGGGGTGAGAGAAATCTGGCGATATCGATAATTAACCAGTGATGAAATCCTGACCAAAATAAAGGATTTTCTAAATAGGGGTTCATTCCAGGGAAAGGAGAGGACATGGCTTTATTTTTCTAGGGAATTGGAATTTATTGTTATTATAACATTGATATTTATGTGGTACTATCGATAGTGTTTTATTTCTACTATTTAGCTTGACATAAATTATGTTGAGAAGCTTTTTCTAATTCTTTGATAGTAATACCATTTACCTAAACTAATGTTACAGACGCAAACTTTGTAGAGACGTTTCTACACAAGCTTATGTAGTAGTGCAGTTAAAGCAAATTGGTATAATAAATAATTTACAGGAAAAATTGTCTGTTTGCTCTCTAATCTTAATACCCCTCTCTTATTCGGAGAGGGGTTAAGAACTAGATAAATTGGAACAGTCTTACTGCTCACAGAAAAGCAGTCTGAAAAAGTAAAAATTACGACAACGAATTAACTTCAGGTAAGGTGTCGCTGCTGGTTTCTGGGCTTTTGTTAGTGAACCATTTGAAGTAGGTGGAAACAAAAAATTCTTTGAGAGGAAAGGCGATAAAAGTTAGGGGGTTGATGGTGACAATGATGTCCCGAAAATCGCGAACTGCTAAGTTAATTATTTGCTTGGCTACCCAGTCGCTAGACATGACACCAATGGGGTTGAGGTTACTTTTGAAAGGACCTAAAATTAATTTACGAATGACACAAGGTGCGTCTAAACGTTTGAGGGTAACAATATCTCCTAATGAACGTTTAGTTAGTTCGTAAAGGGGACTAAAAGCGGGTCCAACTTCGGCTTCGGAAGTGTTTACCCAAACTTCTTTTTTTACTTTGTCTGCGTCGGTTTTGACAGTGGTAAAAAATAATTCGATTAAGCGCCAAGCGGAAAAGGTGTTAACTTCGTAGGAAAGGGCGATCGCCTCTTTTTGCCTTTCTTCGTGTACGTTGATACCATGATTAATAATCAGGATGTCCACTTTTTCTAGTTCGCTGGCGAGTTCGACTTCTTGACCAACTTGCCAGATAATAGTTTTAACTGGGTCGTTGGGTGTCAAAGCAATGGTTTTTCCGCTAGAAGTAAGGGCGATAACTTTTGCTTGCCGCGATCGCAACTCTTGGATTAAACTTTTACCTAGTGTTCCCGATGCTCCGGTAACGGCTACGGTTTTACCTTTGAGCGAAACTGCTGTACCCATGATTTTATCGATGAAGGTGAATGTACCGCAATAATAGGCGTTTTGATTGTCAAAGTGGTGTCGCCAATGGTAAGATCGGTTAACTAACCAGGTTCCGGGTAAACTGGTAAAGCTACCGGGACGATGGGTAAGGTCGGTTAACTCGTCTGCGTAAGTTATTCCCAACCCGCGCGCGATCGCACTCAACAAAAAAAAGCTTGTATAAATACTACCAGCCCATGCTGCCCATTGCGGCTCAATTCCCCAAAACAAGCTTATCGCTGGTGGTAACAAACTCAACAGCAGCATCACTAAACATTCTGGGACATCATTATACCAGTGGGCTTTCCGGTAAATTGTCTCGCTGACTACTGATAAATCCGGGCGAAATACCCGATGATGCCAAACGTGGAGTCGATACAACCCAGGTAAAGCGTGACCGAGAAGATGGTAACAGTCTCTTACCAGTTCCACCCAGAGGACAGAACTGAAACCAGTCGCAATTGCTATCAAAGTTTCCATTATAATCAAATAAAAACGCTTATCTCACTTTTCTTCTAAAAATTTAACAGAAGGTGGAGATAGTCGGGCTGCTTTGATAAAAGTAAAGAGTCTAATTTACCAGCAACAATAGGAAAATCAAATCAGCTATTAGGCAAAGAGAAGAGAAGAATGAATGCAGAAATTGATTAAAATAAACTAAAATAACTCAAAACTAGGCTGTAAAAACGAAAAAAGCAGCCAAAACAAAAACAACGATTGATAACATACCCTTAGCAAAAATAAAATTAACGCAAACAAATAACCTATGCCGCAGAATTTCTGGCAAGAAGATAATTCTAACAACGAACTCGATCCGATTAGCTCTTTTTTCTCGGAGTGGTCAGATCCTGAAGACGAAGAAGAAGAATTTAGAAGCGATTTTTTCCAAGGTTTAGCCGGACGGCGACAGAAAGCTGCTTTGGTATTAATGACGATCTGGGGTGGGATTATTGCCCTACATTTCGTTTGGTGGGGATATTATGTCATCCTGAGTTTAACAGCATTTGTGGTGATTCAATCATCCAGGCTCGTGTTTGGCAAACCGCAGCCAGACCCCGAACCGTTGACTGATGCACAACTAGCCAATGCACCAACTGTGTCGATTTTGGTATCGGCAAAAAATGAAGAAGCGGTGGTTGGTAAGTTGGTGAAAATGCTGTGCAACTTAGATTATCCCGCCGATAAATACGAATTGTGGGTAATTGACGACCATAGCACCGATAAAACGCCGGAATTGTTAGATAAATTGGCTGAAGAATACTCACAACTGAAAGTGTTGCATCGTTCGGCGAATGCGACTGGTGGTAAATGTGGGGCGCTAAATCAGGCTTTGGCTTTGAGTAAAGGAGAAATAGTTGCTGTATTTGATGCGGATGCGAAAGTATCTGCGGATTTATTGCGCCGGGTAGTACCTTTATTTGCAACCAAGAAAATGGGTGCAGTCCAAGTCAGAAAAGCGATCGCCAATTCTGGTGTGAATTTCTGGACACGCGGACAAGATGCAGAAATGGCGCTGGATAGCTATTTCCAACAGCAACGCATCGCAGTGGGTGGAATTGGTGAGTTGCGCGGAAACGGGCAATTTGTGCGTCGTACCGCTTTAGCCAGTTGTGGTGGTTGGAACGAACAAACAATTACCGATGACTTAGATTTATCGATTCGCTTACATTTGGATAATTGGGAAATCGGCTTTTTGCAATTTCCCGCCGTGGAAGAAGAAGGAGTTGAAGGCGCGATCGCCCTTTGGCATCAACGCAATCGTTGGGCAGAAGGCGGTTATCAGCGTTATCTCGACTATTGGCGCTGGTTAGGCAGCAAACGCCTGAGTTTGAAGAAAAAAATGGATCTGTTTACGTTTTTGTTGATTCAGTACCTCGTTCCCACAGCAGTAGTCCCAGATAGTTTAATTTGGGTAATGCGCGATCGCCTTCCGATTGTTAGCCCCCTAACTGGTGTACTGTTCTCAATGTCACTTTGGGGAATGTTTGCAGGTTTACGCCGCATTCGCCAAAATGAGCAACTCAGCTTCACTCAATTATTATTAATCTTCGCCCAAGCAGTACGTGGGATGATTTATATGCTGCATTGGACTTTAATCATGTCCAGTACCACAGCGAGAATGTCTGTACGTCCCAAACGACTGAAATGGGTAAAAACAGTCCATCAAGGTAGCGGCGAAGAGAGTTTCGAGTTTTAGGAATTAGAGTTTGCCAGTTGCGGAATTAAATAACTCCAAATCGGGCGATCGCTGAAGCAAAATTGGCGATCGCTTTTTCTCGCTTAACATTCCCTTTTTTTTAGATAGAATTAAGCAAGCAAAAGTTGAGTAAGAACATGGGAAATATTGTCACTCTCGAACTTCCCGAACCAGTAGCACAAAGAGCGAAGGAAATAGCCGCTTTCACGCAAAAAAGACTAGAAGATGTGTTAGTAGATTGGCTGAATTACGCGATCGCCGAACTACCCCTAGAATCACTACCAGACGAGCAAATAATTGCACTATGCGAACTAGAAATGCCAACTGAGCAGCAACAAACAATGAGCGAACTATTAACTTGTCAACGAGAAGGACAACTTAGCAGTAAAGAAAAACAACAACTAAACGAACTGATGCAAATATATCGTCAAGGTTTAGTTAGAAAAGCACGAGCGATTAAAGTTGCTGTTGAACGTGGTTTGAAGCCTGCTCTAAACTGAGAAGATGGCACGTACCTACATTCCTGTAGAAGTTACCCGGCGCGTTCGTGCTGCTGCTCGTAACCGATGTGGCTATTGTTTAAGTCCTCAACATTTGGTGATGGCTCGATTAGAAATTGAGCATATTATTCCTATTTCTAAGCAAGGTAGTAATCAGGAATCAAACTTATGGTTAGCTTGTCCTTTATGCAATAGTTACAAGAGCGATAAAACTGAAGCAATCGATCCTGAAACTGGTAATACAGTAGCAATTTTTAATCCGCGTACTCAAGTTTGGTCAGATCATTTTCAATGGAGTGATGATAGTTTGCGGATTATTGGACGCACTGCAATAGGTAGAGCAACAGTTGCCGCCCTGCATTTAAGTGACGATCCAGATGCACTGGAAGTGCGGAGTTACTGGGTACTGGCAGGGTGGCATCCTCCTAAAGACTGATTAAATTTAAACAAAGCGCGATCGCCTTTCTCTTTCTCAAAAAAAACCAATTTTGCGAAAAGATTTATTAAGTCCTATCCCACAAACCGATACTTCAGTGAATACTTGTGAAGCTATCACACATAAAAAAACTTAGATCCCTCTTGAGGCTACCTCAATGAATATCTCCAACAGTCAGACACTAGCTGCCCTGACCACTTTTGCCACCTTAACGATCGCTTTCCCCGTCGCAGCCGCCGAATTTCGCGCGATCGATGGTTCTAACAACAACCTCGCTAACCCCACCTACGGACAAGCCAATACCGAATTAATCCGTCTCCTCGACCCCGCCTACACCGACGGTTACTCCTCACCCGCAGGCGCAGATCGCCCTAGCGCCCGCGCCATCAGCAACGCAGTCTCCAGTCAATCTGGTTCCGTGACTAACCCTCTTAATGCTAGCGACTGGTTATGGCAATGGGGACAATTTCTCGACCACGATTTAGGCTTAACCGAATCCCATCACGACCAAGAAGGATACAATGTCCTCATCCCCACAGGCGATCCTTGGTTTGACCCCGACTACACCGGAACCCAAGAAATCCAAATGAGCCGTTCTCTCTACAATACAGCCACAGGAACCGATCCCAGTAATCCGCGCCAGCAAATCAACCAAATTACCTCCTATCTTGATGCTTCAATGGTTTATGGTTCAGATGCAATTCGGGCTGAGGCATTGCGAACGAACGACGGAACTGGGAAACTGAAAACCAGTGCAGGTGATTTGCTACCTTTCAATACCGCAGGATTACCAAATGCAGGTGGAACCAGTGAGACGTTTTTTGTTGCTGGTGACATTCGCGCTGGGGAACAAATTGGGCTAACCGCAGTGCATACTTTATTTGTCAGAGAACATAACCGTTTAGCTGAAGAAATTGCTGCCGATCCTACCACACCCAGTAAAGCAGCCGCCGAGGGATTGAGTATTGATGATTATATCTATGAAACTGCCCGAAAAATTGTCGGCGCAGAAATTCAAGTTATTACCTACAATGAATTTTTGCCGTTACTTTTAGGCGAAGATAATTTAGAAGCTTATAACGGCTACGACGCAACGGTGAATGCTAGCGTGAGTAACGAATTCGCCCATGCTGCTTTTCGTGTTGGTCACACAATGTTGTCGCCAGAGTTACAACGGATTGATAATGATGGTACTTTGCTGGGTAGTGTCGCGTTGAGGGATGCTTTTTTTAATCCGGAATTGATTTTAGAGTCAGGAATTGATTCGCTGTTGCTAGGTTTAGCTTCACAAAAAGCGCAAAATGTCGATACTTTGATTATCGACGACGTGCGGAACTTTTTATTTGGACCTCCCGGAAGCGGCGGTTTCGATCTTGCTTCTTTGAATATTCAGCGAGGACGAGATCATGGTTTACCTAGTTATAATCAAACTCGGATTGGTTTAGGTTTGGATGCTGTTAGTAGCTTTGCCGAAATTACTGCGGATTTGGATGTGCAACAAGCTTTAGCCAGCGTTTACGGTAGTGTAGACGAGATCGATTTGTGGATTGGTGGATTAGCGGAAGATAAGGTGAATAATGGGTTACTGGGCGAAGTTTTTCAAACAATTATTGCCGATCAATTTAGGAGGAGTAGAAATGGCGATCGCTTTTTCTATCTTAACGATGCAGATTTGTTGGCTTTAGTCCCGGATATCGGCGATACTACTCTTGCTGACGTGATTCGTCGTAACTCCACGATTACGAATATTCAAGATCATGCTTTTCTGGTGGCTGAAACTGTACCTGAACCGATGAGTATTATCTCTGTGTTGGGCATTACTGCCGCAGGAGGGCTACTGAAGCGACGCAAAGGTCAAAAATGAACTCTGAAGGGTTTTGTGCGATCGCTAGGACTATTTTTAAGAGAAGATGTGTTAGTAGATTGGCTTGATTACGCGATCGCTGAAGCAAAATTGGCGATCCCCTTTCTATTCTAGTAAATTATAATCAGATTAATTCTTATACTACAAGCGAGGGGATCAAACTAAAGGGTAAAAAGTTAACTCAACAAGAAACTTATTTTTTCTGGATACTCTCTTGTTTGAAACTCAGTTTGAGTCCCTTTAATTCAGAATTTTCTAATCGTTTCCGAATTTCCTCTTTAGCACTTTGAAAAGTAGGAAAATTATCACTTGTCCCGAAAGGAATCCAAGCACTGTAGCCCATATTTTCAAGTTTAACATTAACTTTAGCAGGCATAATAAACTTGCGAGGTGAAACATAAAACTTATCCACAAATCCCTCATCATTACTTAAATGAGTAGTAGGTTTAGCAAAATCTTTTAGATATTCTTCAACCAAAAGCCATGCTTTTTTTTCAACACTGGCTAATAGATAAACTGTCTCGAATTGAACAGTCGTAGTGCGTACTTTTTTGTTATTCAGTATGCCTTCGGCTGAGTTATAGATAGGAAATTGCTGATTATTACGATTGATTCCATACTGCCGAGGAATTTTGAGATCCGAACTAAAGCAGTGGAGAAAAAGACCCATTCTGTCTCCAGAACCGGAAAAATTAATGACACTTACTCGACTATATTTTTGCGGGTCGATGCCTCGCTCGAGCAATAATTCTTCAATAGTCGTAAAGTCCAAGTGAAGGGGTTTGGATTTAATCGGTCTAGAACGACTACCAATCCCTCGTTTACCAGTTCTATAATCCTTACTAACTTGTTGTAACTGTTTTTTGGTACTCGCACTATCTACAGGTTCATTAAATACGGGTTCAATGAGATCTAGATTATAGGGAACTAGCCTTGCAAGCAGTTGTGTCTTTCCCTTTGTTTCGTTGGCTTGCTGTACCACTTTTTCTAAAGAATTTGGTGTCAAAGCTCTAATATCCTGTTGAGCAAGCGTTGTCTTTTGATACTCTCGAATTTCTGGAAGTTCTTTTGCATACCACCAACTCCAGTAATTTACCTCAATAGCATATCCACTAGCATACAAACGATACATAAACGGATAGCGAGGTGGAAAACTTTCCCATTTGCTAGCATAGCTTTTACGAGTGCTAAAAGATTTTTTAATGAGAGTTTCTTGTTCATCAATAGATTCTAACTGAAATTTATTTTTGAGAGTCGCTAAATCTAAACAGATATGAATGACACTTAATCCTAAAATTTTCTTTTTAGTTAACCACCCAAACGTAATCTGAGACTCAATTTCTTGTCTGGGTGGTTCTACTCCTAAAATAAAAGCAAATTCAGCAATTCTTACTAATGTTTCTCTTAAAAGTGTTTCAGTGGGACGTACCTTTTTCGTCTTGACTGGACTTGAATTTAGGTGAGGGTGATATTGAGAGATACGTTGCTTCTCTACTCTGTCTAATTCAGATTGACTAACAGCTTCATAATAAATGGTAAAATGCTTCTGTTTCTGAGCTTCTAACTGGTAGATGCGATGATGTCTTTTACCTTGCCAGCGTTTATTGATATTCTTGGCTTTGCCAATGTACCAAATCGTGTTATTTTCATCGACAACATAATAGATTCCCGAAAATTCGGGTAAGAGTTCTTTTGTCTGTAAAAGAACTTTCGGGAGTGCTAAAATTCCTGCATCAGCAATCAACTCTTTTACCTCCAGAGAGCTATTATCTTATTTAGGGCTTTTTAGATTAGGAAAGTGCAAGTCTCAGATTCTTTCTGATTACCCACATAACTATGAGAATGCTACCATAGTTACTCTTAACTTATGGGTTAGTCAACTGAATTTTATTGTTGAATAGCGTTAATAATACCCATTAGCTGATTTGAGTATATAATTAAATATGATAATTTGAATTTATGTATTTGAGGAGGTTTGCTCGCACCTAAATGAACTGATACAAATATAACCTGGTTTGTAAGCTAGCGCAATCAAACTGATTAAACTAAAATACTGTTAATAATTTTCTCAATCCAAAATTTTTTATGCACCGTATTGCTGCAACACCGGGAGGCTGGAATTCTGATTCTGAAGGAGTTATTTTTGTTGAACAAACACCTGCACCAATTGTATTTCTAACTGCTGCTGATACGGATATTCAAACTTTAGCTGCGAGTTTGGCTTATCTACCTATTGATTTCCCGGCAATTCGGGCAGTAAATTTACTTCAATTACAACAACAATTAACTATCGATACTTACTCGGAAACTGTTTTATCTGAAGCGAAAACAATTATTTTGCGTTTGCTTGGTGGTCGCGCTTATTGGAGTTATGGTTTAGAAGTAGTTAAGGAAATTGTCGCGGAAACTAAAGCCAGTTTATTCGTTTTACCAGGGGAGGAAATTCCCGACCCAAATTTGATGAGTCATTCGACTGTTTCCTTAGCCGCAGTTAACAAATTATGGCGCTATTTCACTGAAGCTGGTGTGGAAAACTTTGTGAATGCTTTACAATTTGTCAGCGATATTTGTTTTGGTTCTAATTATCAACCTTCTCCACCTCAAGTTGTCCCTCGCGTCGGTTTATATTCATTTCTTAGTCAGCAAGTTAGCGCTGATAAAAAGCCAACTCAAACTGTAAATCAAAATTCAGGAATAAAAGTCGGTTTACTGTTCTATCGCGCTCATTATTTAGCCGGAAATATAGCAGCAATTGACGCAATTTGTCAAGCACTTATCGCCAGAAATTTACATCCAGTTCCAGTTTTTGTCTCTTCTTTGCGGGAACTAGATATCCAAACAGAATTACTAACTTATTTTCAACCTGAAGCTACCGAAGCAATTGATTTATTACTCAATACAACCAGCTTTTCTCTCGGTAAAATCGGTAACGAAGAACAACCGCAACTTTGGCAAAAATTAGACGTACCCGTGTTCCAAGTTATCCTCAGTAGTAGCACAAAAGAACAGTGGGAAACGAGTTTTCAAGGCTTAACTGCGAGAGATGTAGCCATGAACGTTGCTTTACCAGAAGTAGATGGGAGAATTATCACTCGCGCGGTATCATTCAAAGCAGTTAAGAACTGGAACGAAGCCTTAGAAACCGATGTTGTAGTTTATCAAGAATTACGCGATCGCGTCAATTTCATTGCCGACCTAGCTGCAAATTGGCTGAAATTAAAGCAAACTCCAGTAACAGCAAGGAAAATTGCTTTAATCTTAGCTAACTATCCCAATAAAGACGGTAGAATTGCTAATGGAGTCGGTTTAGACACACCTGCTAGCTGCATCGAAATTCTCAAAGCCATGCAACAAACTGGCTACAAAATCGCAAATATTCCCGAAAACGGGGACGAATTAATTTCTTTACTGACTGCTAGCGTCACCAACGACCCCGAAGGAAAAGAACTGCGTCCAGTCAGACAAAGCTTACCAGTTACAGAATTCCAAAAATACTTTAACACACTACCAGAAAAAAATCAGCGCGAGATTAGCGATCGCTGGCACAAAATTCGACAAGAAAACATTTCATCTGACTCATCTTCAACCAACTTTCCCATTCCCGGAATTCAACTCGGAAACATTTTCATCGGCATTCAACCATCCAGAGGCTACGACATCGACCCCACTCTAAACTATCACGCCCCCGACCTAGAACCAACCCCCGAATACTTAGCTTATTACTACTGGCTAAAACACCACTTCCAAGCCCTAGCAATAATTCACCTCGGCAAACATGGCAACCTCGAATGGCTACCAGGAAAAAGCATCGCTCTCTCATCAGAATGTTATCCCGAAATCGCCTTAAGCGCAATTCCTAACTTTTACCCGTTTATTGTCAACGACCCAGGTGAAGGTTCTCAAGCAAAACGACGTTCCCATGCCGTAATTATCGATCATTTAACACCACCATTAACCCGCGCCGAACTGTATGGAAACTTACACAAACTAGAAGCATTAATCGACGAATATTACGAAGCCCAAACTCTAGACCCTTCCCGACTAAAATTAATCGGCGCAAAAATAACCCAACTCATCCAACAAGAAAACCTCGACCAAGAATTAGGAATAAATAACCTAGAAATCGGCTCACTTGCTCAATTTTTAACCGTCGCCGATGGCTACCTTTGCGAACTAAAAGAAGCCCAAATTCGCGACGGACTCCACATTTTTGGACAACTCCCTGAAACCAGACAATTACGAGATTTAATCATTGCAATAGCCCGTTCTCCAAATCAAAATCACCAAGGAATAACTCGCGCGATAGCCAAAGATTTAAACCTCGACTTCGACCCTCTCACAACTAACCTTAGTCCCAAGTTAAATAACCACTTTACATCTTTTAAACTTGGCGCTAAAAACATCGGCGATGCCGTCGAAATCATCGAAGAAATTGCCGCAAAACTAATTGAAAAACTTCTGCAAAAACCAAATCAAAATTTATCAGAAATACCGCAGAATTTATATATATTTATCCGTAATTGTGAAATTAAACTAGACGAAAACACCCAAAAAGAACTAACCTGGATTACTAATTACCTCCTCCCCAAACTCCAACAAACCCATCAAGAAATAACCAATTTATTGCGCGGTTTAGATGGAAAATACGTTCCCAGTGGGGCGGCGGGCGCACCTACGCGAGGACGACCGGAAGTCTTACCCACTGGTCGCAATTTTTACTCAGTTGATATCCGGGCAATTCCTACCGAAACTGCCTGGGATGTCGGCAGAAAGGCGGCTGAAGCAGTAGTCGAAAGATATACTCAGGAAAATGGCGAGTATCCAAAATCACTGGCAATCTCCGTATGGGGAACCTCAACGATGCGAACTGGTGGAGATGACATCGCTGAAGCGTTAGCATTACTCGGAGTACGTCCGGTTTGGGATGGGTTATCGCGTCGGGTGGTAGACTTTGAAATTCTCTCGCTGTCTGCGTTAGGTCGTCCTCGCGTTGATGTCACGTTGCGGATATCGGGCTTTTTTCGCGACGGCTTTCCCAATCTAATAGATTTAATGTATCAGGCGATCGCTGCGGTGGCAAGTTTAGATGAACCACCCGAAGAAAACCCTTTAGCCGCGCAAACCCAGCAGGAACAAGCTTTTTGGGAGTCTCAGGGCTTAGAAAAAGCACAAGCTAAAGATATCTCACTTTACCGCATTTTTGGTTCTAAACCGGGCGCTTATGGTGCAGGTTTACAAGGTTTAATTGAGGCACAAAATTGGACAGATGACGCAGATTTAGCCCGTGCTTATATTAATTGGAGTTCTTACGCTTATACTGGGTCTAAGGCGAAAGCTGTTTCTGCCCCCGAAGCTTTTCAACAACGTTTACAACAGCTACAAATTGTGCTTCATAATCAAGATAATCGCGAACACGATTTGCTAGACTCGGATGATTATTATCAGTTTCAAGGTGGTTTAACTGCGGCAGTAAGGGCGGTTTCTGGTAAAAATCCTCAAGCTTATTTTGGTGATAATTCTGTTCCTAGTAATCCCAAAGTTAGACATCTAAAAGCAGAAATTGCGCGTGTATATCGTTCCCGTGTTGTTAATCCGAAATGGATAGCTGGAGTGATGCGTCACGGTTATAAAGGTGCTTTTGAAATGGCGGCAACTGTTGATTATTTATTTGCTTATGATGCAACGGCGAGATGTGTGGAAGATTATATGTATCAAGGAGTAGCTGAAGCTTATTTATTTGACTCTCAAGTTCAAGAGTTTATTCAGCAAAAAAATCCTTGGGCTTTGCGAGATATGGCGGAAAGATTATTAGAAGCAAATCAACGTCATTTATGGCAGTCGGCTAGTGCAAAAGTTTTGTCACAATTGAGGCAAATTGTGTTAGAATCTGAAGCCAAAATTGAAGGGATGATTTAGTTAATAAATAAGTTAACACTGGTGACTTTAGTTGTTTTAATTTTTATTTATTTAATGTATTTTTTTGGCAAAATATAGATAAGATGTAAATTGTCTCCGCAGGATAATTTTTGGCTCTTCAGTTGTTAGGATACCAAAATATTAGTCAAAACTACTAAAATATTTGCTGTATAATAC
>JAWQFW010000075.1:0-20153 GCA_035968095.1 Oscillatoria sp. PMC 1068.18 | reverse complement strand
CCCCAATCCCCAATCCCCAGTCCCCAGTTCCATGTTAAATCTTTTTCCGAGCGCAATACAAAACTAATAAAATAAATATCCCAATTCCAACCAAATACTTAAAGGAATCGGGAATAATCGGAGCAGGAGAGAAAAAACCTTCAATCACACCCGCGATCGCTAACAACACAACTACACCAAATAACAATTGTGCTGCTTGAGATCCATAATATTTTAAAGCATCAATCCGGCGATATTTTCCTGGGAACAAAATTGCTCTCCCAATCAGTAAACCTCCCCCACCAGCTAAAAAAATTGCGGGTAATTCTAAAGCCCCATGAGGAAAAACAAAAGCCCAGAAAGGATAAGCTAAATTATTTTGTCCAACTAAAGTTCCAACCGCACCAATTAACAATCCATTCAGTGCCATAATATAAACAGTATAAATACCCGCAGTAATCCCGCCAGCAACTGCACCGAAAGATACCGAAAGATTATTAATCATAATATTGGTACTAGCTAAAGGTTCAATTCCCACAATCGAACCCATCCATAACTCGCCGCGATCGCGCACCTGGTAAATTAAAGTTGATGGTACTACCAACGACATAAACGTCGGATCTTGCCAAGCATACCACCAAGCTACCAAAGCCGCCGTGAAAAAGATGCTCGTGGCGATCGCTGTATAAACAAAAGTCCGTTGTACCAAACTCGGAAAACCCCAAGCGCAAAATTCCTTCACCGCTTCCCATTCCTGACGGCGCGAACCCTGATAAATTTGGTTATAAGCGCGAGAAGTTAACTTTTGCAAATCTTGAATCAAAATATGACCAACTTCATGAGTTCTCGCCCTGGCTAAATCCGCCGACACAGAACGATATAAACTCGCTAATTCCCTTATCTCTGCCGCTTGGAGCGACTTTAATCCCTTTTTCTCCACTTGAAGCAAAAGAGCATCTAATCGCTTCCAGTTGGATTCTCGCCGCGCTACCCAACGTTGAATATTCATAACATTTTCCTGAAATTTAATCGAACTAGCTTAAGATATCAGTGAAATAAAACTGAAATACCAGTATAACGATGTCTAATCTCTCATCACCCAACCCTCCCACAGGTCCCCTGAGTGTGGGTAATATAGTCAGTGCTGGGTTGCGGATTTATCGCGATCGCTTTAAAACTTATTATGGTTTAGCATTTAAAGCTTATTTATGGCTACTTGTACCAATTTATGGTTGGGCAAAATTCGCCGCTATTTCCGGACAAATTTCTCGTCTTGCTTACAATGAAGTTCGCGAACAACCAGAAACAGTAAAAGATGCTGAACACCACGTAATGCGAAAAATGTGGGGCTTTTTTCTCGCCGGAATTTTAACCAGTTTAATTATCTTTGGAATCTTCTGCCTCGGTTTTATCATTCTTGGCATTATTTTTGGTGTGGCAATTGCAGCTATTGGAGGTATAAATAGTCAACCAAGTGTAAGTAGCATAATAATTGTAAGTGTAATTAGCATCGTAGTTATTCTGCTATTTTTCCTTGGCTACATTTGGGTTTATTCTCGCTTTTCGATTGTCGAATTACCTATAGCAGTTGAAGAAAATATTAGTGCTACCAGCGCAATTGGTCGTAGTTGGAATTTGACTAAAGGTTTTGTGCCGCGATTAGTGGGAGTATTCACTGTAGCTTTTTTAATTACCCTACCGATTTCAATTGTTATTCAAATCGCTACTACAATCTTACAACTTGCTTTAACTCCACTGGTCGATCCTAATTCTCCTAATCCTAATTCTGGTCTTTTCTTATTCCTTTTCTACTTAATATTTGTGCTAATCACTTTTGTTTCGGGTGCGCTTTTGATTCCTTTTTGGCAAACAGTTAAGGCTGTGCTTTACTACGATTTACGGACTCGTAAAGAAGGTTTAGGTTTGCAAATGCCTGAGCGCGGTTCGTTTTAGTCTGTTGCGATGATATTTCAGCAAGAGTTGTTTTCTCAGATTTCAATTGCTCAATTCAACTAATTTTCCGAGAAATTTTGCCGATGCACTTTTTTAATCGAGTTAGGTTAGAAACTCCAGAAAGTGTCGAGTTAGATTTTACTTTAGCTGGGATCGGAAATCGCGCCTATGCTCTCTTAATCGACTATATTATCTGGAGTTTGATTTTATTAGTTTTTATCGTAGGTTCTAGTTATTTTTCGAGTCAATTAGTTAGTTTTTTCTCAGAAATAATTGGCGGTAAAGTTGACTTGGAATTGTGGTTTATTTCTTTTCAAATTATCATAACCTTTGCGATCTATATTGGTTATTTTGTATTTTTTGAAACTTTATGGCGAGGTCAAACTCCTGGTAAACGCTTTATAAAAGTTCGGGTAATTCGTGATGATGGTCGTCCGGCAAGATTACCACAAGCAAGTTTACGGGCTTTGCTAAGACCTGTAGATGATTTTGTGTTTTTGGGAGTGTTTTTAATTATTTTTAGTAAGCGAGAGAAACGGTTAGGAGATTGGTTAGCAGGAACAATTGTAATCCAAGAAGAACGTTCAGTAAAAACAGCTAATTTCTCGCTTTCTCCGGAAGCTAAAAATCTCGCTTCTCAGTTACTTTTAGAAGCCGATTTATCTCGTTTGATTCCTGAAGATTTTGCGATAATTCGTGAATATTTGCAACGCAGAAAAGTGATGACCTCGCAAGCAAAAATTGAGAAAGCGAGATATTTAGCTTATCAAGTGAAAGATATTCTGGCTTTGGAAGTTATTCCCGAACAAGTTACGGCGACGCAATTTTTGGAGGCGGTTTATTTGGCTTATCAACAACAAGCTGATGAAGAGAGATTTTAGTTTTGGGATGGGAATTAATTACACCAGTTTGCTTTAGCCACGCTACATTAAATTGTGTAGAGACGTTGTCTGCAACGTCTCTACAAAGTCTGTATTTATAGCATTCGTTTATAAAAACGGTATTAACTTTGGGATTATTTTGAGTAGAGTTACTAAAGTTGGAAAAGGGAAATAGCGGACAAGATGCCCGCTCTAATAATATTTGTGTTAAAGTTAGTTATTGAAGTTGAGAAAAGTTTCTACTTCGGCGGCGGTTGGTGAAGCAGCGATCGCGCCCGGTTTGGTTACTGTTAAACTACCAACGGCACAACTATAGTGAATTATCTTTCGGACAATCTCCGGATCGTTAAGACTGGCAATTCCCATTTTAGCGAGTTGGTGAGTCAAACCTGCAACGAAAGCATCTCCAGCACCTGTAGTATCTTCTACTGGGACAGTAACCGGGGAAATTTTACCTTGATGTTCGTTAACAAAGTAACTAACTTCCGAGGCTCCTGCGGTGATAATAACACCTTCAACGCTATTAAGTTCATAGGCGATCGCTTGGGGATCGTTACTTGCAAATAACCATTCGGCTTCTTCTGCTGATAGTTTCAGGAAATCCACATATTCCCAAAGCTGACTAATTATTTCTTTCGCTTCACTCGGATTTTGCCAAAATTTCGGTCGCCAGTTAATGTCAACGACAATTTTGAGGTAATATTCTTCGGCAAGTTTGAGCGCTTGTAAAATCGCTTCTCTAGTTTGAGGATAAGCTAATTCTAGAGTCCCTAAAACGAGAAATTCTGCCTCCAGAAATAAATTTTCTGGGAGTTGATTTGCTTGGAGAAAAGCGTCGGCAAATTCGTCAGGAGTGCGAGATTCATCAAAGCCCGCAAAAACGCGATCGCCGTCGGGATCGTGTAGCACGTAAACTTGTCTTGTGGGTGCAGTAGAATGGCGTTGCACTCCTGTCATATCGACTCCCAATGACTGTAAAATATCACACAGTTGCTCTCCGGCTCGATCTTTGCCCAGACAACCCACAAACGCTGTCGGTGTTCCCAATTTACTTAGCGCACAAGCTACATTCGCGGGAGCGCCTCCGGGATAACAAGTCCAAGCTTTTACTTCCTCTAGCCTTTCGCTACTTTCGTTAGCTAGACAATCAAACAAAATTTCGCCAAGGCAAATAACACGCGCATTTATCATCTTTGACGTTCTCCTGCCGAAAGGCGAGGGAATTGATCGTTATCGCAAAAACTGTTTCTCAGTTTGTTAGCAACGAAGAGCAATCATCTTTGAATACCATATTTTTCAAAATTTGTCAAAGAAAAAGCGATCGCTGTTAACAAAGAAACGTGCCGATCTCATCATCCCATCATTTAAGCTTCAGTAGCACAGCTAAAGGTATCAAAAAAGACATAGATATCCGATCGGGATGAGGTAGCTGGGCAAAGTATCTTTTACAATTGAAGGTAGACTAAGTACATATACTAAGGGAAAAATTACTTATGGCTGGTGGCGAGGCAAATACCCCGGCATCTCTTTCGGATCGAGAATTGCAAATTATCGAGCTAGTAGCGGCTGGCTTGACTAACTTGGAAATTGCCCAAAAACTAGAGATCAGTAAAAGAACTGTTGATAACCATATTAGTAATATTCTCAACAAAACCTCTACTGATAATCGTGTTGCCCTAGTACGCTGGGCTTTACAGTGGGGAAAAGTTTGCCTAGATGATGTTAACTGTTGTTCTTTACCATTTCCTCAAAGCCAAAATAATGAACAATAAAAGAAAGATGAGCAAAATACAATAAGTGAAATAGTGGCTGCAAAATGAAGATTTACAGTTAAGCGCTGTAAATAAAGCTACAGTTGAAATAACCATGTTCTTGCTTGTAGCGATCGCCTCCCCATGTAGCGAATGGATACTCAGAAAACTTATGAATAACGCAGCATCTATTTCCAGCAATTTCTGGGAGTTTAAAGAACCAACTCCACAACCAAATCAGGATAGCGACCTCCTTGCTCAATTTAACTTTATTCCTGGACTAAAAGAAATTCTCCTTTTGCGTCAGGTTCACGCCCTAGAACACGCTACGGTGTGGGTATTAAGTGAAACAGCTAAAAATAATCTTCGCTCAACCGCACTTGTTGATGACGAAAGTTTGGGAGGGCTTTCTACTGAAGCCGGATTTTATTTGTACGGACAAGTAAACCTGACTCATTTGAAGCGTGCCGTGGTGAAAGCGCTAAATCGCTTGCGTTCGGGTGAATGGGATTTAGCCTTGCATCCGAGATGTGGGACAAATTTATCGGTGGCGATCGCCTTAACTGCGGTTTTTTTCTGTACCAATGTACTATTTCCGCCGCGAGAACCCCTCGAACGACTGATCGGTTTGGGAGTGGCGACGACTACAGTTTCTCAACTAGCACCCAATCTCGGAACCCTCGCCCAAAAGTACCTGACGACTTCAATTCCGTTTAATTTAATCGTGGAAGATATCTACGAAACTTACGATTTTTGGGGACATCCAGCTTATTTCGTCCAGGTACGCTGGAATTAGTTGCAACAAAACTTAAAATCAAAAATTAACAGTGAGTGGCTTCCAGATAGTACGCTGTGATTAAAGCTAAACGAGGAATCGCGATGGCAATAGCAAGAAAATCAAAAGTTAGAATACTCCGTAAAGAATCCTACTGGTATCAAGATGTCGGCACAGTCGCTACTGTGGACAAAAGCGGCATTATCTATCCAGTTATCGTTCGTTTTGATAAAGTTAACTACGCTGGAGTTAACACCAATAACTTCGCTTTACATGAACTCGAAGAAATTGGCGGCTCACCGAGTAAAGGTAAGTCCACGCCAACAGCTTCGGGTGGTAAGCAGACTAAGTTAGATCCGGCTGGTCGCAAGACGAGTAGTGGTAAAAATGCTCCCACGAAGAATGCTTCGCCAGAAGAACCCGGTGGCGGCAGTGCCGATAAAGAGGGCGACCCCAATCAAGGTACGGAAGCACGTTAATTTTGCCTGAACTTCCAGAAGTAGAAACGGTTTGTCGAGGTCTGAATAAATTGACCTTGAATCAAGAAATTAAGGGTGGGGAGGTGTTGCTGCAACGCACGCTTGCTTACCCTACTTCTGTGAAGGAGTTTTGGCTGGGAGTTGAAGGAAAAAAAATCTCTCGTTGGCAACGTAGAGGTAAGTACCTTTTGGCTGATTTGTCAAGCTCCCAGTCAAAATTATCAGGTTGGTTGGGTGTTCATTTGCGGATGAGTGGTCAGTTATTATGGGTGGAGCGGGAATCGACGCTCCAAAAGCATACGCGAGTTCGTTGGTTTGTTGGGGAAAGCCAAGAGTTACGTTTTGTCGATACGCGCACTTTTGGGAAGGTTTGGTATGTGCCACCAGATTTACCACCAGAAAAGATTATTACAGGTTTACGGAAACTGGGAGCGGAACCTTTTTCCTCTGAGTTTTCGCCGGAATATTTAGCACAAAAGTTACAGAAATCGCGACGTAGAATTAAAACTTTACTTTTGGATCAGGCGATCGCCGCAGGTATTGGGAATATTTACGCTGATGAAGCTTTATTCGTGAGTGGGATACATCCGCAAACCCTTGGTTGTAATTTATCTCAGTCCCAAGTCGAACGTTTACATGGGGCGATAATTAAAGTTTTGCAAACAGGTATTGACAAAGGCGGGACAACCTTTAACAGTTTTCTGAATTTGATGGGAGTGAATGGGAACTATATGGGTGTAGCCTGGGTTTATGGGCGTACAGGCGAACCTTGTCGAATTTGCGGTAGCGCGATCGCCAAGATGAAAATAACAGGGCGATCGTCTCACTTTTGTCCAGAATGTCAATTGGGGACTGGGGACTGGTGACTGGGGACTGGGGATTGGGAAGGGGGAATTGGAGGAATTGGGAGATCTCAACTACCCACTCCCAAATACAATTAAAATATATTGAGAATTATTGAGCAAAAAATATGGCAGGCAAAATCAAAAACAAAGCATTAGTTAGGGTTGTACGGGAAAAACTAGACGATAGCGTCGAAGCAACAGCAAGCGATCGCCGTTTTCCAAATTATCTGTTTGAAAGTAAAGGCGAAGTAATAGACATGAGTGACGACTATGCCCAAGTGAAATTTTACGTCCCCACACCGCCGATCTGGTTTCATGTAGATCAACTCGAACTAGCTGATTAAACTAGCTACACTCCCTATTCCGGGTCGGTGTAGGGTTCTGATTTCACAAAAAATTGCTGAGAAAACTTTCGAGAGAAAAAATGTTTGAATCAAGAACAATTCTCTCGAAGAGTAGTTTAGTTTCAATCTACACCAAGATATATTCAAAAAAAAGGAAACATTTTGGATGTGAGGTGAACAGTGCGCCAGTTATGGATTCAAACGCCACAGGGATACGGAAAAGAAGTTCTCGAAGTGGCGAAAGAACTTCAAGGAATTAACTTAGTACAACTTACCGGAACTGATTTTTCTGAAGAAATAGATGTAGTAATTGTCAGGATTTCTAACAGTCAAGTCGAAAATTTACTAGGGAAATTAGAATCAATTCCCGACTTGCAGGTTAGCTTTTTTCCCCAAGGCGCGATCGCCTTGCAACCACCTCCTTCGGAAGCAGCAAATCGGGTGACAGATGTCCAAGCACGCAGTCCGATTGAAATCTTTTTAGCTGGGTTACAAAGTGTCGGTTCCTGGAAAGGATTTTTAGGTTATGCTGCACTGGGCGGTATTGTCGTCTGGATTGGGCTGTTTACTAATAGTAACTTTTTGTTAGTCGCTGCCATGTTGATTGCACCTTTCGCCGGACCCGCGATGAATGTAGCGATCGCCACTGCTAGAGGCGACCAAACGCTTCTGTTGCGTAGTTTATTGCGTTATTTCGTCGCTTTAGGGGTCACGATCGCCGTAACTTTGCTTCTCAGCTTAATTTTGCAGCAAGAAATCGCGACAAGTGCCATGCTTGATAACAGTCAAATTTCGGCTGTGAGTATTTTATTACCCTTAGCTGGAGGTACAGCCGGAGGCTTGCAACTGGTACAGTCAGAAAGAAGTAGTCTCGTCTCCAGTGCAGCCACCGGGATGTTAGTCGCCGCATCCCTCGCACCACCAGCCGGAATTGTCGGAATGGGAATTGCTATTTCTCGTTGGGATCTGGTGATTAATGGCGTATTTTTGCTCCTTTTGCAATTAGTGGGGATTAATTTATCCGCAGCAACTATTTTCCGTCTGTATGGACTTTCAGCCACAGGTGCGAGATACGATCGCGGCAAAAAATGGCTCTTTCCGGTTTCAATGACAGTTACAATCGCCGCATTAGCAAGTCTACTCACTTGGCAACTTTCCAACTCCCCCAACTTACAACGTTCCAGTCGCGCTCAACGAGCAAATGCTGACGTTCAAAAAATAGTTAAAAACAGCCAATTAGTTGATTTAGTCGAAGCAAACGTGCGTTTCACCCGCTCAAATATCCCCCAACAAAATACCTTACTCATCACCCTTTACGTTCAACCTCAACCAGACATAAACGCAACTCCTCAACAAATCCAAAAAAGCCTCACCCAGCAAATTCAAACCCAATTACTTCAGGAATATAACGCCACACCCTTAGTTAACATTACCATCCTCAAACCACCAACTCAGTAAAATTATCTTCCTTTACTAATTATTCATCCATTAAAGATCGAAAAACCAAAAAATATCGTAGCACTCAAATCATCATTATTCTTCCACAAAAATAGCATAATCATCCCAATCTTCTTTAGCAACACTACATAAAATAATCTAGTAATTTTGTATATATGCAAAATTTCTACATAATCTATATTTGTTAGCAAAATAGTCTAATACCATTTACACGGAAGTAATGCTACAGACGTAAACCTGTAGAGACGTTGCATTTTAGTCTCTACACAAAATTATGTAGCGTAGATAAAGAAAATTGGTATAACTTTCTAGCGCTCAAGCCAAGTTTCAGAAAATGATGCGGCTTTACTACAGACAGCATAACTCATTAAAATAGAGACGCAAAACACACTCCTAATCAAAAAAATACTCATTAAAACTACTTCCTATAAACCAACTCAAAATCTTTTATTCCCCACAAACTTAACACCCACCAAGGAAGATGACTATACTGAGCGCATTCAAACCAAAATAAAGTAAAAATAAGATAAGTATACGCTAAAATCGAAACCCTACTTAGAGAAGACTTAGAGAGTAAAATTAAAGAATAAAACCAGATTGTAGCATAGATCGACAAACCAATAAAACCTACCGACAGCAGCGTATCCAAAATTAAATTATGAGTCTTAGCTGTTGGTAATGCTACAGTACGAAATTGTCCCTTATTTGTGAAATATTCAATCCTAAAATCGCCTACCCTTTCCATCCTCTCAACTTTTTCCGGTTGTCTTAAATAAGCATAAGCACTACCATAACCATCAAATCCCCACCCAAAAACCGGACGCTGGCTAATACCGGAAAGAGAATCTTGCCACAATTTTATTCGGTCTGAAGTAATTTGTTTAATCGTAGGTAAACCCTCCAGTTGTCTCGTCGTCGTCGCGATACCAACCACAAATAGACAAACCAAAGTAGCAATAATGAGCAACCTTTTATATTTTTGTCCTAGTAAAAATATCGTAGCCAGAAGTAAAGCAATCAAAGAAGCACGGTTTTGAGTAAAAAGTAAAGCTAAAAGAGTTATTGAAAGGGCAACAATTAATTTACTTGACTTCAGCCAGCGCCACTGCCAAACTACTAACAAAAGACTGGATACTGCTGCTAAAACAAATCCAGCGTGACCGCGATGGGAATATAAACCTATTGGTTGCTGATTTTTGAAGATAGTGCTTTCGAGAAGATTATCTCTAATTAATTGACCCATTGTAGCAGTGTAGTCAATGCGCCAATCAATGACTTGAGGAAAGACACTTAGGGCAACAATAATACCACCCAAGAGTAAGCCTTTGATTTGAGGACGTAGAAGCTCTGGATAGTGTTTTAGCACTAGAATATTACTGAGGCTGAAGACAGCAACAATTAGCCAATATATCCAACCATCGCCCATCTGGTTTTGACCCCAAAACGAGTAGGGAGGATAAGGACTTAACAGAGTAGAAAATAATAAAGTAATTGTGAGAAATATTCCCCACAACGAAGCGAGAATTTTCCAGTGACGAGACAGTTGTAGGGTTGATTTTTTTTCCCATACTAGAGAAAGATTTAAGCCGATGATGACCAAAATGACGAGAACTTTCGGTTGAGTCCAAATTGCACCTCGGCTTAGTCCCCAAGGGTTAACGATCGTGAGACTAAGACAATATAGTAAAGTGGTTAGAGTTTTCACGACTTTGCCCAACTAAGATATTTTTTGAACAACACTAGCTTTTGGATTGCCCCCTAAATCTGGGTTCTCCCCTTTTTTTAGGGGGAGTTAGGGGGGGTAGAAAGCGATCTAAGTCTTGCTCGGCACTTTTAAATTCCCAACGGTCTGGATACCTGGCAGAGAAGTCATTTAGCAATTGCCGAAATCCTCTTGTACCACCGCTTCTAATCTCTTGAGGCTGGATTAAAAACGCTTCACCTGTGTAATCTTCCTCATCGTAGCGAAGGAAAGCATCAGACCTTCCCTCTGGAGGTGGTAAATTAATCGTGAAGGCAAAGCTAGAGTTTCCTGTTAAAGTAACTAGCAAAGTAGATGCTAATCCGAGTAGAAATTTCCGTTGTGGCATTTGATGACTCCTGTATTTATCAGTGTTGGAAAAAACTAACTTAGGGAAAAAATTTAAATGTCTATTGAATTTCAGTTATTAGCTATTTGACTAAGCGAAATTCAACCCAAGGTGTAGAAACTTCTCCCACCCAAATTCCTTCTACAGTTCCTCCGTGACGAAGTTTTTGGATGGATTTTTCATTCTTATAAAGAAACCTCGCTTCATATTTACCTCGTTGAAGATGCCGAAAATTCCAAAACCCATCAAAGCTTCCACGTCCCCAAAATTGAAGTTTATATTGGTTCCAAGACAGCTTAACCTCTGGAAAGTGAGTAAAACTTTTTCCAGGTAGTGCTAAAAAATAGTCAGATTCTTGTGGTATTTTTACTCTATTAGTATTACCCACACGAAATAGCAACTGTTCATTTTCATCTCGAAGTTCCGGCATTAAACCAAAGAAACTAAAGCGATAAGGGAGGGAACTTTGATTAGTTATCTTCAGCCCAAACTGCACAGGTTTTTGAATATCTTCCTGTTTAGGAATCGCTATTCTCCACTTGGGAACTAAAGTTTCAAAGCGAATACCATCTACAGTAAGCGCATTGCGCTCATTCGATTGAGAAGATTTCATGATTAAGCTCCACTCTTTCTTAATGAAAGTCTAGATTGCCTGAATAATTAACGACCAAGGCGAAACTCTACACATGGTAGAGTTACTGAACCAGACTCAGCACTTACCTTCGCCTTCTGTAGAGAACTTTAGTTACGATCGCTGCTCTGATACGATTCATCGTAGACTTTCTCTAGCCAACCTGAAACTCAGTAAAAATCGGTTTTGTCGATAATTTTGTGAAGATACATCGGTGATGCCTCCTGAAAATGAATGTGGAAAATCGGCTAGGTTTTCACTTAACTTTCATCTTGAGCGGTAAGTCTAAGCGATCTGGCACAAGATTTAGATAAAGTTTGTGTGAAGTTAAACAAATTTCGATGAAGTTTTGATGAAGTTTCTCGATTGTGGGGAACAGGCTGATAGTCAAAAGTAGCGCCCGGTTGTGAGGGAACAATACTAAATGCCAGCCCTGATTGATGACCCATTACAACGAGAAACATTGTCGTAGGTAGGGCTAAGGAAAAATGTAGCTTCACTTTGATGTACTCCTGCTAAAACTTGAAAATTTGGGAAAAATTAGATGGAGATGTTTAATTTATCTAAAATTGAGTGTTTTGTAATCTGACTTTAGATTGCCTGAACAATTAACAACCAATCCGAAACTCTACTGATGGTATAGTTACTGAGCCAGACCAATTTGTTGAAGAAGAGGGTTTTTCATAGCCAGATTTTTTGGGTATTTTTACGCCTCCGGAATTTTGGTAATTAAGCTGAAGCTGATAGGAACCAGGCTGAAGATTATAAAAGTAGAAAAAACCACCCGCATCGATATCCATTTTCAGATCAAGTTGATAAACTCTCCTCAAGAGGATACTCGTTAGGGGAAAAAAAGAACTTTCTCCTGGTAAAACGCGATAATAAGGTTGTCCTCTGACCCGAAGCCTTAACAAGTCACTCCCGCTTCTAATCTCATTACCGTCTGAGTCGCTGAGAATTTTCGACCACTCGATAGAACGTATTCGCCGAAAGTGTAGATAGGTATCCGTATTGTTGGTCACATGAATTCCTAGTTTAAAAGGAATCCTACCGAAAGGAAGTTTGGGGGTAGGAATTACCGACTGAACTTCAGTTTGAAATGTAACTCCATTGACTTCAACTTCATCACTGTAATTGGATGGAAAAGATTTCATATTCGCTATCTCTTTTTTGGAAATAAAAGTCCAGATTGCCAGAATAATCAGCGACCAAGGCGAAACTCTACATCTGGTAGAGTTACTGAACCAGACCAATTCGTTGAAGAAGAGGATTCTTCAGACAAATATTTTCTCGGTAGTTTTGCAAGTCCGGAATTTTGGTAATTAAGCCGAAGTTGATAGGAACCAAGCTTAAGATTATAAAAGTATAAAAAACCGCCTGCATCGATATCCATCTTCAGATGAAGTTGGTAAATTCTCCTCAAGAGGATACCCGCTAGGGGGAAAAAAGAACTTTCCCCTGGTAAAACGCGATAATAAGGTTGTCCTCTGACCCGAAGCCTTAACAAGTCACTCCCGCTTCTAATCTCATTACCGTCTGAGTCGCTGAGAATTTTCGACCACTCGATAGAACGTATTCGCCGAAAGTGTAGATAGGTATCCGTATTGTTGGTCACATGAATTCCTAGTTTAAAAGGAATCCTACCGAAAGGAAGTTTGGGGGTAGGAATTACCGACTGAACTTCAGTTTGAAATGTAACTCCATTGACTTCAACTTCATCACTGTAATTGGATGGAAAAGATTTCATATTCGCTTTCCCTGACTACGAATATTTAAACTGAATTTGATTTTAGAAGAGGTGATAAGTCTTTCTGTCTGGAAATTTTGTCTAATTAGTTTTGGAGATCATCTAAGACTTTAGTTGCGATCGCTGCTCTGATACGATGAATCGTAGACTTTCTCTAGCCAACCTGAAACTCAGTAAAAATCGGTTTTGTCGATAATTTTGTGAAGATACATCGGTGATGCCTCCTGAAAATGAATGTGGAAAATCGGCTAGGTTTTCACTTAACTTTCATCTTGAGCGGTAAGTCTAAGCGATCTGGCACAAGATTTAGATAAAGTTTGTGTGAAGTTAGACAGATTCAGATGAAGTTTTGATGAAGTTTCTCGATTGTGGGGAACAGTGCGATTATGTAAGACGAGAACGCCTTGCTAAGATTTCCGTAGGTTTCGTGGTTCAAGCGATTTGGATACCTGACAGAGAAGTTATTTAGCGATCGCCGAAATCCTCTTTTACCACCGCTTCTAATCTCTTAAGGCTGGATTAAAAATGCTTTATAATTAAATTAATAATTCAACTACATTACTAACAATGATTACTTCTGGATCAGTTATTTTAAATTTAAATCAAGTCAACTTAAGTGATGAGCAATTTTATCAACTCTGTCAAACAAACGAAGCTTGGCGACTCGAACAAACTGCTAAAGGAAAATTATTAATTATGCCTCCCGTAGGTGGAACAAGTGGTAATAGAGAATCGGATTTAAACGGCTTTGTTTGGTTATGGAATCGCCAAACCCAACTGGGAAAAGTATTTAGTTCTTCGACAGTTTTTCGCTTACCTAACAGTGGGAAACGTTCACCTGATGTTGCTTGGATTGCTAATGAACGTTGGTCGGCTTTAAGTTTAGAAGCACAGGAGAAATTTGCGCCCATTTGTCCTGATTTTGTCATAGAATTACGCTCACGTACCGATTCTTTGGCTCAATTACAAGAGAAAATGCAGGAATATCTCGATAGTGGTTTACGCTTGGGTTGGTTAATCGATCCTCAAAATCAGCAGGTAGAAATTTATCGGCAAAATCAAGTCAGAGAAATTGTCGAATTACCAACAACTTTATCAGGAGAAAACGTTTTACCTGGATTTAGTTTGGAGTTACCCGTCTTTTGAAAGAATTACGATTAGGAAAATAAATTATGCAGATTCGCGATCGCTCTCTTCCTGTTAATCATTCTACTCTCAATAAATTAATTATTGAATTAGGTTCAGAATGCGAAAATGTTATCGCTTTAATTCATCAACTTCAGTCACCTCATTTAAGTAAGAGACAACAAGCTGAAATTCTTGCCGATTTACTGGCTGCTACTATTCATTTAAATGTTCATTGTGGGGAAGATTTCCAGACGCTTATTGCTGAGGAAATGGAAACATTACCTGATGATGATGAACAAGAGTACATTTGTTAGTTATCTTCATTTAAAACGACAACAAGCTTATTCTTTAAATCGCCAGTTAATTAATAATAAACTACTGGTAAGAAATCCTAAACTTAGTCCTAAAAGATGACTCAATCCGCTTACTTGTGGAATAAGTTGGTCGAAGATTATTTGCAAGATAATAATAATCATAAAAATTCGCAAGCGTTTGCCAGCAATGCGAGCTTTTTCTCTGCGCCAACCCGAAAGTAAAATTGCGGAAATCGCGCCAATTAAGCCCATAATTGATGCTGATGCACCGACTAATAAATTAAAGGGAAAGTCTTGATATTGGGCGATAAAAGTAATAATTGACATGGCTCCTACGCCACTAATAAAATAGCAAAATAAATAACGCCAACTACCTAAACTAAACTCTACAAAAGGACCAAAAAAATAAAGTCCGAGCATATTCATAATTAAATGTAAAGCCCCAAAGTGAAGAAAGTTAGCGGTAATAACTCGCCACCATTGTCCCTGTAAAACAACTTCGGGAACTAATGCACCCAAGAAATATAAAGTTTCGGGATTTTCACTACCTCCAAAGTGAATTTCGAGGAGAAAAAAAAGTAAATTGATGCTAATTAAACCGTAGGTAATTAAAGGCTTTTTTTTGTTACCGAAAGTTGTGCCACTGTATCTTCTTTCGTGTTGAAGATCGTTTTTAATTTGAGTGATAATTTGGCGGGAAGATGCAGTTAAAGTTTGTTGAGGATTAACTAGAGGATGAGATAAGCGCCACGCGATCGCGCTATTGAGGAAGCGATCCTGGCGATTCTTTTCCCGTAAAGCTGACAATTCCTCAATCGCCGCAGTCTCATTTCCTGCAACCATTCTCGCTGTTGTTAACCAAAATTGACGGCTTTTTTGGGGATACATCGCTAAAGAAGTATCAAACAATTTTTGTACTTCTGCCACTTCTCCACAAAAAGCTAAAACAAACATTCGGATTAAATTTAGAGTTACCAAATTTCCGGTTTTCTCAATTTTAGGTGTAGCCCTAGCTAAATGCTGCAACATTTCATTCAAATCCCCAGTTTCTCCCAGCGATCGCAGATAATAAGTTGTCAAATTTAGGTCTTGAAATAACACCTTTTCCGAAATATTAATTTCAATCCAGATTAGTAATTCTTGCCATTGAGCCTCCATTAAATAAAGTAAAGCAACGGCATTACGAGAAAGCCCATTTTTAGCATTTTGATGGCGATTTAAAAGCTGATGCGCTTCAGCGATTTTCCCTTGTTTGCCTAAATCTAGCGCTTTAATAGTTTGCGGATATTTCCACCAACCATCAAAAGGATGTAACCAACGCACCAAATTAGCTGTTTTATAAGCAGAAGTAAAACGCTGCTGAAAAATTAGTTTATTGATTTTCGCGAAGCCAATCAAAGGTAGCAAAAAGAAAATTGCCCAGAGACTACCACTAACTAAGCCAGCGAGACTGGGAAAGAGAAAGAAGAGGATGATGGCGATCGCTAAAATTAACCCGCAAACCAACACCCACCCCAAGTTAGTACGCGAAATTAACGCCCGAATCATCAAACTCAGGCAGGAAATACAAACAATAAAAATAAGTACGCTATTTAAGTCCATAGAAAATTAAGTTAAAACCAAAATCCCTGGAAACACTAATCCTATTGTTACCTGATTCTCAAAAATTTATCTGTATTTATCCTGATTAATTAATACTCAAAAAGCAAAAAACTATCGACGACAAGCATCGATAGTTTGTGTTAAATTTAATTAACTTAAAAAAGTTAATGATGGTGATGGTGATGATCGCCGTGGTGATGGTGATGATGGTGATGAGAATTTGCTGCTAATTGAGCATTCACCGTTACACCTTCTTCGCTGAAAAGCGCCTCAATTTGCGGATTTGCCCAATCTGCTGCCATTGCTAAGAATTCTGGGCGATCGTTGACACAAGGCATTTGCACGAATTGCACATCACGGCGTTTGTGCTGCAAATGGTGGATAATGTGGTCAACGTCGAGAATGGTTTCGTGATTTTCTGTCGCAAAACCAATCGGCATCATGACGATCGCTTTTGCACCCAAATCCATTAAGTTTTTCGCGGCTAATTCGGCATTGGGTTGCGTCCATTCAATCAACGGTGTATCGTGATTAAGCCAGCCTACAGAAATTAAGGGATATTTGTTGATTAATTCTGCCCTGACTAACTCATAAAGTGCCTCGCTTTCCATAATTCCGGAAGTGAAACCTTTGGCTTTGTGGGGACAACCGTGATTCATTAAAACGATGCCGATTTGCGATCGCAGAAATTTCTCGCTTAATTCCGCTTCTATTTTCTCTTCTACCATCTGCGCCAGCAATTTCACATAAGCTGGTTCATTATAGAAAGAAGGAATGTAGCGGGAAGCTGTTAACCAATGTTCCTCATCATCAGCTAATTTGGTCAAGGCTTCATTAACTTGTTCGACCGCAATTCCGCTAGTAAAAATTGAATCTACCACTAACAAAGGATAGATTAACAATTTATCAAAGCCTTGCTCTTTAATTTCCGCTAAAACTTGTTCCGGTAAATGAGGCGCACAAAAGTTAAAAGCTTTGAAAACTTCGACGCGAGAACCCCATTTTTCCTGTAAATTTTTCTCTATACCTGCTCGTTGTTGTTCAAAAATTTGGTTATGAGGAGAAATGAAATTACCATGTTGGTGACTCCACTCGTGTAAGTCAAACAAAGCCAAAAGTTTTGCTAACGGCGGATATATCCAGGTCGGAACTGGGGCAAATTTCGCAGTAAGTAGATTTAAAGCCTGTTCGTTGTAGTTAGCAAAGTCTTCGTAGCTTTCAACTTCACCGTAGCCCATTAATAATACTGCTACGCGGTCTTTGCCGCTAGACTGTTGCGTGTTTTGTTCGATTTTTTCGGGGGTTGCAACCACGTTATACTCCTGGAATGGTATCGATTATCAGTTAACAGTTATCAGTTACCAGTTACCAGTTGACATTTTGGGATTTTTATGATATCTATTTGCTGGTAACAGTTAAATGCTAGGATACTCAGGATTTTGCCTGAATGCACCCATCACTTTACCTATGGTAGCATCCCCTCCTGGGGGATTGGCGACTGGGGATTGAGGAATTGGTGACTGGGAAAACTTTGTTACAAATTCTTCCAATTTCGCGAAGTCTCTCCCTCTAATTTGTCTACCTTACTGAGATGATTCTAAGCGATCTAACAATTCTTCCGCGATCGCCGACCATTGTTTTCTATACTCAGCATCTTTTGGATCATTTGTCAAGGGTCGTTTTTGTAATTCGGGAAATTGAGAGTGGAATAATTGGTCAACTTGACGATAAAACTCAGCTTCGGGAAGATCAAGATTTTGACTACGTGCGACAATTTTGTCAAGCTGTTCTTGTTCGACTTTACTCAACGAAGAATTCTCATTATCATTCCGAGGTAGAGAAGAAACTCCAGAGGGTAAAAAATGCGATCGCACCAGGGAAAACGCGAGAATTCCTGGTAAAATAACTGCACTCGCAGCCAAGCTACCCGCTTTCACCAAACTTAACCAACGCCAGTTAAAATTTGTGCTAATACTATTAGTTGGGGGGGAATTTGGCGGAGTTAAAGCCACAGTTTTCAGCGTCGAAACATTCCCCGAATTACCTGTTTGTAAAGCTTGCAACACCTCAGCCGCAGTTTGATAGCGAGATTCCGGTCGATGAGCTAACATTCGTTCTAAAATATTAGCTAAACTGGGGCTAATATTCACGCGATCGCGCCAGCGCCAACTTGCATTAAAATGATCGTATAAATCTTGAGGTTCACTTCCGGTTAATAACACCAAACTCGTTACCGCCAAAGCATAAAAATCGCTACTCGCAAAAGCTTGACCTAAATTTAACTGTTCTTCAGGTGCATAACCTTTCTTCCCAATTTTAGTCGCAAAAGGTTGTCTTAGCAACTGATAAAGATTAGCCTCCACCACCTGTTTCACCGAACCAAAATCAATCAAAACAGGCTTTCCTTCAGAATTTTGAATCAAATTATCCGGAGAAATATCCCGATGAACTACATTTTCTGAATGAATATATTCCAGAACAGGTAAAATATCCAACAACAGTTGCTTAACTTCCGTTTCGCGAAACCTTTTTCCCCTAGCTAAAAGCTGCTGATAACTTTCACCCGGAACATAATCTTGTACTAAAAACAAACAACTGTTGTGACTTTCACCCTCTGCAAACAACTCGCGAAATTTCGGAATTTGGGGATGTTGTAAATTATAGAGCATTTCCGCTTCACGACGAAACAACTCTTGAGCCTTTTGTAACTCTTTACTGCTTTGTACCTGGGGAGAAAATTCCTTCAAAACACAATATTCATTGTAGCGGTTCACATCTTCAGCCAGATAAGTCCGTCCGAAACCACCACGTCCCAACTCGCGTACAATACGATAGCGACTTCCGACAATTTTTCCAGCAGTAACAGGTGAAGTATTCAACATTCTCAGTTATCAGTACCCGCGTTTATCAGTAAATTGTACCTTTGATATTTTAGCCAACCAGCACAAAAATTCAGATACCCCCTGTCAAAACGATTCATTTTTGCCAAAAATGTGCCGCAAAAGCCGAAGATAGTCAACAAACTTAATAATCTCTTCATTCAAGAGCGATCGCGATTGTCCGGAATTGTCGTTGTTAACATTCTACGACGCTTGGAACGCGATCGCCCAAAAACCAACAAGACTAACTTATCTTCATTTCCTCTAACTCAACCAATATTCAACTCATCTCAGTTTCCCCAATTATCTCAAATTCCCTCATTCCACCCTTCCAGCATCAACAGAAACACCAATATCTCCAATACCAATAACGGGAAAACCACCCCTACAAAATCCGGTTTTTACCACTGACTGTTCCTGATAACTTCGGCATCATAAAGATGTATACAAAACAGATAACAAAATTCAAGGAAACTTAAATCCAATGATGTTAATTCGTCGTCAACCTCTTACAGAAATTGAAACCCTTCATCGTCAAATGAATCAAATGTTTTCCAACCTCGCAACTTCCGATAACACTAATAAACAACGTCTAGCTTGGACACCTGCGGTAGAATTAAAAAACACTGAAAACCATTTAATTCTCAAAGCGGAAATTCCTGGAGTTGACAAAAAAGATTTAGATATTTATGTCACTCGCGACGTAGTGGTAATTAGTGGAGAACATCGTTTCGAGAACAAACAAGAAACTAACGGTTTTTTCCGCACCGAATTTCGTTACGGTAACTTTAAGCGCGTTATAAATCTCCCCGTAGCAGTTGAAAATAACCAAGTCCAAGCTAACTTTAGCAACGGAATTTTGACCTTAATTTTACCTAAATTAACTACGGTGAAAAATCAAGTTGTCAAAGTTAATCTTACCGAAACTACGGACAGCAAAGCTAACTTAACTGCTGTTGAAGAAACAGCTACTCTTAAAGAAAATATCGCTGAAGAAGCAGTCAACCAAGAAATAGCTATTCCTGAAGAGAATGTCGCTGAAGAAATCGTTATTAATGAAGAAAATGCTGCTAACAATGTAGTAAACAACGAGACTGATAACGACCCGTGGTCATCACCAAATTCTGAATTTACTACTGTTTAATTAGCTTTTTGTTCTCGCTCATTTTTCAGATAGGTAAAGATAAATTAGCTAGCAATAATAAATTCTTCGTGAAACTTAGAGAGAAATTGCCGACAATATTTTTATACCAGACAATTAAATATTTTGTCGAATGAGTTATTATTGCTGTAAATT
>JAWQFW010000074.1:4325-20277 GCA_035968095.1 Oscillatoria sp. PMC 1068.18 | reverse complement strand
ATTAATAGACTAAACCTTCGATAATTTTAAACAAATTAGAAATAGAGATATTAGATTAAACAAATTATTTATGACCCTATTTAAGAAATGATTATCAAATCGATACCTTAGAGTCTTATCGCCATATTCTTCAGTTATTATTAACGGCTTATGTGGCTATTACCATAGCGAATGGTCAGATTGATTCTTGCCAAATAGATGAAAATTGCATCTTGCGCTCGCCTTGGGTCAATTCCATCCACAAGATGAGACATACCTGTGAGAGGAAAATTTGAAACCCTTGTACCAAGTATTGACAAAAAATCGTGTTTTCAATAGTAACGGTAATTTGAGTTATTCGCCAATGACATTGCGGGAGTATATTCCGAGAAGACCTGTTTTTCTAGCAGACCTAGCAAAGAAATTAGGCAGACCGCCGGAGACTGTTCGCAGATGGGGTAAATCAGGAAAACTCACAGATTATGGTTGGGAGTTGGTAGCCTCTTCCCGCCCCGCCACCTATAGAAAAATTTAACTCAATTTAACTACACTAGAATCAGACCCCCAATCCCTAACATTATGAGAATCATCCAAACCAAAGGAACAGTCAAAGATGGCGGTTTGAGTGTTTCCCTTCCCGAAAACTGTAGCAATGGCGAAGTTGAGGTAATCATCGTCTCCCCAGACGAACCTGATGAATTTGACTCTCGTCACCAGATGATGCTCTCCCTTGGCTATGATACCCCAGAGAAAGTTAGAGAACTCATTCAACAAATCAAGCAAGAAATGCTCATCGCGAGCAGTTAATAAACCCTCGCTAAACAACCTTTCTAACTTCCGCTCACAGAAAACTTTAGCCTGTCCATTTCCTTTAACTTTCATACCCTTAATTATCCGTTATATCTACTTTGTCGAACAACTTAACTCTCAAAAAATAACCGATATTAATCTACCTTTAATAATTACCTATGTCCTTACAACTACAAATAACCTATCCCGAAACCTTCCTTGATGCCATTGGACAAACTAGAGAACAATTTGAACTTGAAGCAAGATGGGCAATGGCAGTTAAACTTTATGAAATGAAACGCTTATCTTCCGGTATGGCTGCTGCTTTACTCGGCATAGATAGAGTCACCTTTCTCTTAAAATTAAACGATTACCAAGTCCCCATGATTGACTTAAGCGAAGAAGAAATCCTCGACGACATTGAGAATGCCTAAACCCGATAGAATTGTGATTAATACCTCACCCTTAATTGCCTTAGTCGCAGCCTTGGGAGACTTAAGCCTGTTAAAAAACCTAGAGAGCGAAGTTCTTGTTCCCTTTGAAGTTTGTCAAGAAATCCTCACAGGTGATTCCTCTCGTTTTGCGGCTGCGGAATTTCAAGCAGCTTTGAAACTGAACAAACAAACAACCCCCTTAAAGATTTCTCCTTTTTTATTAAATAGCCTTGACTTAGGGGAAGCATCCGTTATTCAATTAGCATTAAATGAAAGCATAACCACAGTTTGTATTGATGAAGCCGTAGGGCGACGTTATGCCCGACTCAGTGGGCTTTCAGTTACAGGGTCAATTGGGATTTTAATTCGTGCCAAACGAGAAGGATATCCTATCTCTATTAAAACAGCCATTGAACAAATGCTTCATCGAGGAATTCGACTGAGTACCACTGTTATTAATACTGCCCTGAAACAAGCTGGCGAATAGGCGTAGAGCGGTTAACCTAAGCCGGAGAGTGACACCTTCCACTATCAATTGGGATGAAGACAAATTACGGTTAAGCGAAAGTCAAATAATCCCTTCAGAAGACATCGAAATTTATCTGTCTGCCTTATACGGTGAAGCCGATTGTTTGGTTTCATCGAACCGAAAATTACGAGCGCAAAATTTCGCTCATTTGATTGTTCAACCCCAGAAGAATTTATTAATAAGTATCGAAAAAAATCAAAAACCAATAGTTGAAATCGCCTGACGCAGCAATCAGGGAAGAATTCGCTCGGAGTGGGAGAAAGGCAGAGATCGCAAATGGCGGCGGATTGGTTAAAACTACTAAAAAGCCGATAACCGTTCCGCAATCCAAACCTTAATCACCGCCTGACGCGGGACACCTAAGCGTTTAGCTTCCATGTCTAGCTTCTCCACCATCCACTGGGGAAAATCCACATTCACCCGCTTGGTTTCCAGCCCTGGACGCTTCAAAGTATCCAAATCGAAATACTCCAAAACATCTTCCCCATCATCAAACCGTTGATCTAACTCAGATGCCTTCATATAACTCAACCTCATTTTCTCTCGCTCGTCTTACTGAAATAATCCGTATTGCTTCCCCTCGATAGGTAATAACGGCTGACCAATGCTTGTCATCAATCTTGCCAATTACCAAAAATCGGTTTTCGGTTGTAGACCTCGCTTCAACCTCTACCCGATAAGAATCCGACCAAAGCTGCTGCGCTTCTTCAAAATCAATACCATGCTTTAACTTGTTTGTCTGACTCTTATTCGGGTCATACTCAAACAACATAGGGATTATTTATACATTTATTGTATAAACAATATACCACCAAGCGATAATTTCTGAATCAATCGATGCGAGATAATGAGCAAGGGAAGCCGTCACTTACTATTCCTCATCACTGTCTTCAACTTCAGATAAACCTGTCAAAACTAGAGACTCTCCATCGCTAAACTTAGCTACCAGTTGAAGCTCCCCTCCCATCGCTTTAATATAAGCTCTGAGTTGAGATACCGATAAATTTTGACCCATCTCTTCTACCTTTTTCGCTAATTCCTCTTTCCTCTGCCCCCGCGCTTGGAATAAATCTTGCCGCATCAAATATTCAGCCCGTAAAGCCTTAGCCCGTGCCGAAATTTTTTCACGTCGTTCTACAGGTAGAGCATTAAGAATTTCACCAACATTTTTAGCCATGACTCATTTTTCCATTTCATTAAGATGATTGAGGTGAGACGTAAATCGCTTATCTGCTTTAACAATCAGCTTTTTATAGAACTGTTTTTGACTTCCACCCGACTTATCTCCTGATTGGAACTGTAGAGGTAGTGAATTTGAAGCTTTGATTAGGCTTGGCTTTCACTCCCTCTATTTTGTCGAGAGTGCTTCTAAGTCTGAGAATTATCAGAAAAACGTTCTACAAAATCCTCGTATTGATTTAAGTCATCCAATGACTTTAACGGTTGCATTTCAACCCAATTTCCCTCACGATGTAGTTTATCAACATACGCATAAAAAGCTTCTTGATCGTCTCGATGAGTCATAAAGTAATCATGTAATTCTTTTTGACTCATTGTGGCAAAATTAGGTTGATTCACTGGATATACCTCCATTTTCCATTGGGATAAATTTCTATAATATTTTCGTCTCCTGCTAAGATGAAGACGTTACCACTTCGTTCATCAAGACGAACAATATTAATAGGTAAGTACAGTTTTGTAAACCAACAGCACAATATATAACATTGAGTTTTTTGTTCTAAGGTGGGAATGGTTGATTCTCCTCTGAGAATTTAGATTTTTATTTGAACGGAGTTTGAGTAGGACTAGATTGAAAGTTCGTGCAACATTTGACTAGATTTTTACTAACTATAGTTACTGCCCAAGCCCAAGCCCAAAATAAATCTAACATTAATGCTTGCTCTATCGATCACTTTTCCGGCGACGAGGGTAAAATGAGCGCTTCCAATTCTGCTAACTTCTGCTCTATCTGTTCAATTTTCTCAGGATTATCGAAAACTTGATTCGCACGTACAAACTTAAAGATGTCATTCACTCGTTTCTGAAAAGAAGCAGAGAAGGAAACCTCACGAGATGATGTCTCTGTCCCTAATTGAGCAATCATTTCTTTAATCTCAGATAAAGACATCTTAGTTGAGATCGCCTTGAAAGTTAATTCTCTTCGCTGAGAATCATCTTTGACTTTAGCGAGCGCTTTTGCCTTCGTATAACCTATTCTCCCAGTGTTTAAAACTTGCAGAATATCTTTTGGCAATTTCAATATGGGTAATTTGTTACTGACAAAAGACTGCCAATTTTGACCTAATCCCGAAAATAACTCGTTCACTTTTTCGGCAGTTTCACTACCCATAACATTATAGGTAGCCTTTCCTTTCCGCTCGTTTTCCATGCGGTAGAGAAGGGAAATGACTTCTGTCTTCTCTAAGTTTAACTCAATTCCCAACAAAAGGAGAATCCCCTCAGTTTCTTCAACCGGATTTAAATCCTCTCTAGCTAAATTTTCGACTAACGATAAAGCAAGTGCTTCTTCGTCAGTGAGAGTGCGAATGACCACGGGAACAGTTAATAGTCCTACCATTTTAGCAGCACGGTAACGGCGTTCGCCAGCAACTAATTCATAATTGGAATCCCTTGGACGAACCAACAAAGGCTCCAGAATACCATACTGTTGAATCGAAGCTGCTAGTTGCTTCAACTTTTCTGGGTCAAAATACCGACGGGGTTGAGAACCAGGAAGCACGATCTCTTCAAGAGTGAGAGTAGTTTCTGGCTCCGTTGGTAACGAGGCGATAAATGATTGGACACTACGTCGTTTACTCAATGAGCTTCATTGCCTCCTTAAATAACCCTTCATAGTCAGCAGCCGCCGCCGCCGCTGCACTTCCAGTCATTTCAAACACAGTAGCTTGCTGAATAGGAGCATCCGACACACATTGACGCTGATAAATCACCGTCTTCAATAAAGGAAAACGTTTGTCAGTTGACAGCGCCACTTGTGCTTCTTTGAGCAAAACTGTACCTTTGATTCCACGAGAGAGAAATAAACCGACTTGGGGTTGACCCTGACGAATTTTTTGACGATGACGAATCACTTGTAAGATTTTGCTACTACTACTGAGGTCAAGTCCCGATGGTTGACAGGGGACAAGAGCTAAATCAGAAATATCGAGGATCGTTTTGGTAACTTCACTCAAACTGCCAGGACCATCGACAACTACAGTATCGTATTTTTGACTAGCTTTGGCGATCGCTTCAAATAATGCTTCAGGGTCTAAAAGCGCTTGATAAGGAATACTTTCGTTCTTGAGTTGGCTTACCCAAATGGAACTAGATTGTTGAGAGTCTGCATCAATGAGAATTACTGATTTTTGTTGAGAAAGCCAATAAGCCAAATGAACAGCAGTGGTACTTTTACCACAACCTCCTTTTTGATTGACAATGCCGATCGTACTCACAGAAGTTTTCTGGTTAATTCGCGTGAATGAAGTTGAGTTAGTGTTGAGGAGAGAATTAGTTTGATTAACCAATTTTACCAGTTTCTCGTGACTAATCAAACAATGCACAATAAACTTGTTTATTGCACTTTATCCGAATTTTGTCAATCTCCGAAAAGCCTTGTACGAGTGTAAATCCTAGAGCTTAGTATAGCCAGCGCTCGCCAAATTTTTTCTCCGTTCTTTGGAACACTTCTGGATATCTGGGGAAACTCAAATTATTGCACGTCCCTTGAACTCTTTGGTAATGTGCGCTTGCGGCATTTTTGGCTCAGAGGACATTGTCCAATCTAGTCAAGTTACTGGCTCTGTTTGCTCATCTCTCGCGGTGTAGCGATTTCTCCCGACAAAAGATCCACCACAGAGCTAATTCGCACTCCACAAAAAACCCAACTACTCAAACCCTAAATTTTGTACCGCTTTGCGCTTGGTTGCTTCACCACGACGGTCATAATTAGCTGTAGTCAGAGGTGAAGCATGACCTGCTAATTTTTGCACTGTAACTAAATCGACACCTGCATCCAGCAAATCACTACAAAAAGTGCGACGAAAGTCATGGGGGCTAAAGGAGTCCACACCCGCCTGCTGCGCTCGTTGTTGTAAAATCCACAAGACTGCTTGAGGTGTCAGGTGGCGTAACTGTATTATACCCCCCTTCCGAATCGGACAAAGTAATGCCCCATTACGCCGACCTCGCCATTCTAACCATTGCTCAATGTACGGTAATGCTGTCTCTGGTAAATAGACTTTGCGGTCTTTACCACCTTTGCTCTGTCTAATCATTAAAGCACTTGTCTCGCGCTCGTAATCGTTTAATGTCAACTTGACTACTTCTGCTCGTCGTAATCCTGCCCCACGTAAGAGTGCAATCAGTGCGGCATCTCTTTTTCCTTGAGGTGTGGCATCTAATAGACAAATTTGCATTAAGCGAGCAATTTCTAACTTCGATAATACTCGACCACGCTGGCTTGACGAGCCGCGAATTTTGGATAAGTCGATAGCGTCTTGATAGGTTTCAGCATCCATTTGTTTCAACTTATGCGCTTCTCGCAAAACCCGCCGCAGCGCGACAATCATTTTTTTGACGGTTCTTGGGGCGTGTAATTCTAACAAAGTTGCTTGGACAGCCGCCGTATGGTGATAGCGTAATGCCGCCCAGTTTAAGGTTAAGGCATCACATTCACCATTAGTTAGTAACTGGGCGATCGCATTTAAAGATTGCTGCATGGTGCGACGCGAACCGGGCGCGAGAGAACGTAGATACACGGCTGCCGGATGTTTTGTTAAAGGCAGTGGTTGCTCCAGGGCTAAGGATTCTGATTCCGAAGAGCTAGCAAAAGTAAAACCCGTGGGCATTTTTCTAATTAAAACTTCGGTTCTCGCAAGTCAAAATGACTCCCCTATTAAACCATCTTTTCTCCTTTTTGGGAAATCCCTATACTCGCTCTTTTTACCTATAAGGTTATGGGTAAAAATGAGAATTGTCTAGCTAAATTATATTTAAACTATCTTACTTAATTGGTTAACTAGCTGAACGCACCACACTTTTTCACTCTTGCTGAGGGCAAAAAGTTGTGGTTCTAAGTCTTTGAGTGTCACAGATTCCATGATCGATTAATCGATATTTAATTTGTTCAATGGTTGTAGCAGTCAGTTAAGTTAACAGAGGCTCAAGTGATTAATTTGTGGGCGGTGTAAAAAAGGATGAAGTGGTGATGTTTTGTTTCCTTCGGTGACATTCATTACTAAAGGAAACGTATGTATTGCTCTTAGTTTAAACACATCTAAAAAAATCTGCTTGCGTGAGTCACATCGGGAACTGAAAACTCACTATATACCGGGTCTCTAAAAATGAGAACACTTTTTGGGAAAAGATTAAACTTCGTCAAAAATAATTTGTACAGTAGTCATGAATAAATTTCTGAAAACTCTAATGTCTGAACAAACTGAAATCTACAACACTTTTAATTTAAGTACAGAGCGCTTACTTTTAGTAAAAAAATACAGTCAATTAGCTTCTCTTACCACCTTATCAGAGCTTCAAGAAGAGGAACTATTGAATATTTTGAAGGAGGCTGAGTCTGACGGATTGTTAGATTTTTGGATTCATGAAATAGATCACATTTTAGCTCATCAGCTAGGTTTGACAAACGGAAACACTATGAAAAATTTTGATAATCAACAAGCTAAAATGAGAGAATACCTCGAAATCACTTTAACACATAAAGCAGTTGATATTCGTAACGTCCAAGAAAACTTGAAACTGAAAGGATTTGACCCAGGACTTGTTGACGGTCTGGAGGGAGAACACACACAGACTGCTATCAAAAAATTTCAGTCTTCGAGAAATTTAGAAACTAACGGCTTTCTAAATCTAGAAACTTTAGAAGCTCTAGATTTAATAGATTAGTGAATGAATCTTAACAGTAGGTACTGCTTCTAAGCAGTACCTACTTAACTTCAAAAACTTCAAAAAGTTTTGAAAGTTACTCTACTAATCCCAATTTTGAAAATGATAGCTATAATTGCTAGAGAAGAGCAAAAAGACTCCAAAATATATTAATGCTAAATATAGTCTGATATTTTTTCAAATACTTATGTAGTCTTTTTGGGGATTATGTAAAGAGAACAACTAACTAAAATAATTTATAAATCGATAAACCTGGAGACTTTAGGAGAAAGTTAGTTGAGTACCAATTTTCTTACTACTCATCCCAATTTACTCTGACTTTGCTAAAAAGAAATATAGCTAGGCAAGGCTTATAGCTCGATATTCTGTAGTGGTAATTTAGCAAATTGGGATCACTTGTAGTCACAATTAAGAAAAAATAGTCACTTACTAATAATTGTAAGTGATATGAATTAACACAATGAGTCAACAGCAAGATACTATGGAATGTCCCCGTTGTGGTGAAAAAGGCTTGGTTAGACGAAGCCAGAACCTTTATCAATGTCTTTCTTGTAACTTTCGACGAGATTTTTCTCAAGGCTTTTTTGGAAAAGAGACACTTTTAACTGTTGTTGGTTTAATTATACTTATACTACTCCTATTGTTGGTAAATAAAAACCCAAATCCACAGGATTCTTCTGAAGGGTTGAATTCGACCTTAAAACCAAAAATTAATTCAAATAAATAGTTGTTTGGGTCTTAACAAAATAAATACCTTTTTTAAGAAAGGTATTTACTACTCTTAGCTATTCAAGTTTCAGTCAATAGCGCTACCTTAGTCGGAACTTTTCTCTTGTTCAAATTGGTGATAAATTTCGCGGAGTTTATTCAAAGTCCGTTGTCCGCGCTTTCTCAAAGTCGATATCTTTAATTCTAATTGCTCTTTCTGCGAAAGATGGTTTTTAACTTCTTCCCAGGAAAGTTGCCGAACCGTACGGAGTTCAATTATTTGACGCTCTTCCTCAGAAAGATGAGCTAAAGCTTTCTGAATGAGCCGTATGTCTTTTGAAACTTCTTCCTCAGTAATTAGTGAATCGAGAATATTTGGGGGGGGATTTTCTTGAGCTAACTTACTCTCACTAGCTTCCCCATACTCAAGAAACAACCGTTCTCTCTTTGCACGACTGATTTCTCTAATAACATTATAAGATGTGGTTCTTAGCCAACCGACTGGGTTATGAATAGCTTTCCCGGACTTGGTTAATTTTATTCCTCGCAGGTAAACAATATTAATGATCTCATTAACCTCGTAACAGCTATTTAGATGAAATTGGAACAAGCTACGCTGAATAAAGTAAAACAGGGAACGAGCTTGAGAATTCTTATCTTTCAATAAAAAACTAACTTCATCCTGGAACTTTTGCAATTCAGGTGGTGGAGGATTTCGGAGTTTCATAGTTGGAAGAAACTTGAGATATGGGCGTATTTTCTATCAATGCTTCTTTTTTCCAGAGCTTTTTTCTCATTTTTTGACACTAACAAAGTTTAGTTAATACTTTTGTATTAACTAAGTAAGATAGAAGCTAGTAAGTGGGCTAATTAATTTTTACTTATTCTTTATGTGATCAAACTATGATTTTTGTGACGCTATAACAGTATGACAGCAATATATGACTTATACTGATTTTGTCTTTAGCTTTCTATTTAGCTTTATAGGCTAATGCACAGAGAAGCTGTCACGAAGTGCCAACGGATGCTAAAAAGTTCCGACTTAATATTGGGATTTGAAACAATCGCCAATTTTAGGTGAGTTTGGGGGTCTTTAGTGGAACATTTGAACCGGATCTGGTCAAACAAGTTCCGACTCCAGTATAAATCGGAACTGTATTAAGTTTTGATTCGGATTGAGAAAAAAGAGCATCCATTCAGGCAGAGCAAGAGTTGTAGCGTGTTGGCACTTCAGACACAGTAACTGTTGCAATACGCTTAATAGATGGAATCAGTTTCCCTCACCAAGTATTACTTGGTAGAGGAAATAAAATCCTTCTTTTGTACTGTTTAGTAGATTACTTTTGAAACATACTTAGATTACTTTCGCCAACAGTATCTTCGCTAGTTTGACCCCAGGTAGCGAAATGGGAGTTCAAAACGGTTGATAACGTATGGAAAAGTAGAAACCGTTTTCTTGTAGCGAGTTACCGCGATCGCCTACTGAAATTAAAGGAATACCGTAATCTAAACGCAATGATAAATTGGCAAAAATTAGCCAGTCCACACCTAATCCTAAACTGGCAATTATCGTAGGATCAGGATCTAGATCTTGATTATTCCAGGCTGTGCCAATTTCCAAAAAAGGCGATAATTGTAAAATTCTCGGATCTGATGTCAGAGGAAAGCGAGCCTCAACTGAACCAAAGATACTATTATCGGCAATGAGTTGGTTTTGTCGGTAGCCGCGAACTGTATTGACTCCACCCACACTGAAGCGTTCTAAGGATAGCAAGGAATCTGGGGTTAGTTGAGTATCAATTCGCATAACTAAGAGGTTTCTGGGAGACAATTGCTGTACCCATTGAAATTGTCCTAACCAAGAAAAAAATTGACCATCAGTACCCGTATCGTTGATAGTTGCATCAAACGCATCTATTCCAAAACTGAATTGAGAACGTGCAGCTAAAACTCGTCGAGTGCCACGATTGACCCAATCTTGAGAAAATCGAATTACTGTCACCTTCGATTCCCCGTCTTCTGGACCTTCTGTAAAGGAAAAGGGAACGTCGTCAAGGATGTAGGTTTGGCTACGACGTAAATCTAAACCTAAGCCTAACGCAAATTCACTGGTGGGTGTTCGGATGAGGGGTTGACGAAGACTCAGGGAATAGGTTTGAGTTTCGCTGCGGATACCGAGATCTCGGAAATCGTTTTCAGTAATGTCGCTATCACCCTTGTTATAGCGGAAACTGAGGGTTCCGTTAAGAGAATTAATCGGGATAGTGTAATTGAGATCGTAGAGGTCGAGTCCTTGAGTACGACCGTACTGAGCAATCAAGCGATCGCCAAATCCCCAAACATTATTATGACTGACTTCTACGCTACCTTGAAGCGAACCAATACTAGGAGATTGATTATTTTCGACGGCGATTACACTGTGAAAAGCACGTGCTTCATTAAGATTCACTCGCAGAATATTACTTCCCGGCGTGCTACCTGCGGTTAACTCAGCATTAACTTGCTCGATGAGGGGATCAAGTTGCAATAGTTGCAGAGCTTGTTCTAAACGTTGCTGGTTGATGGGAGTGGAGGTAGCCCGTTTGAGGCGTGAGCGCACATATTCTGAGCGCAATCGCTCTAAACCACCAATTTCAATCTGTTCGATATCCCCTTCTACCACTTGAATTTGGATTGTACCACTGCTGAGGTCTTGATTGTTGGGCAAAAAAGCCCCAGAAGTAATATAGCCGTTGTCAAGGTAGAGTTGAGTAATGGCAGAGCGCAGTTCAAGCAACTCTTCAAAGGTAACTTCCTGATTCTCGTAAGTCTTTTTTAGAGAAGTAATTTCGTCCGCCAAGACGGTATTTCCCACCACTTCCACTGTTTTGACGAAGATGCTTTCTTGAGAGGGGGAAATTACTTCAGGTAATTCCTGAGTTGGAGAAGTTTCCAGTTCCGGTTGAGGAGGTAATGTAGGTGTTTCATCTAGCAGCAAACGGGGTGATTCTGAGGGTTGAGGTAGGGTTTGCTCAACTGCGTCAGGAGCAGTTGGGGGAATAGTCACCCCCGGAGGCGATGTAGACTGAGCAACTGCATTGAGAGCAAGGCAAGTTAAAGTCGCCATGCAAGAGCCAAAAATCGTGGTTATTCTTAAGATTAGGTACATATAGACCCTAGCCACATTGGTACAAACAGACACAATACAAACCAACATAACTTGTTGATTGACTACTTCCCCAGCTAAAGCATCGCTTTTCGGTAATAAGAATAAAAGTCCCTTACTGCAAAAGTCTTTGATTTTCGTCAATCAAAGAAATATTTTCGATCTCATGTATATTGTAAGAGTCACGACTTGGAAGACTAGCGAGCAGCTTTTTGGCTAGAGCGTCGTATTCTTATATCAAATCTTGCCTAACACTAAATCTGAAAACCTTACTGAGCGGTATTTCTAGAGAAACCTTCCCTGTTGTGTGAAAGTAACATTTACTCAGCCAAGATTATGATAACTTTAATTCAGCAGTTTTTGCACAAACATATCAACCTGAAATTAATCATCGGTTTTGCCCTCAGTTTAACTGTGGCGATCGCTCCAGCCGCCCAATCTGGTTATGTACCTGGGGAACAAAAACCTGCTCCTTCAGACCGTAGATCCGATGGCGGAACGACTAGAGGCTGTTCTGGAGAAGGTATGCCGCTAACCGTTCTTGCTTCTCGTAACTATGTTGGACGGACAAGTTCTTCACACCCCACGTTCGCTTGGTTTGTCCCTTCTGACTCCATCTCCAAGCCTATGCAATTTGCAATTTACGAGCGGGTTCCGGAGGGTAAAACTAAAGAAGTCCACAAAATATTTTTGCAAAGTACACCGGGGATTATGAGCTTATCTCCCTTCTCGGAGAATGACCTAGGACTGCAACCGGGTAAAGAATATTTCTGGCAGATTGTTATTAATTGTGACCCCGATAATCCATCAGGCGATTTAGTCGGTGAGGCTAGCATTGAGGTGGTGCAAATACCTGCTGCTGTGCAAAGTGAATTGAACGCAGCCACAGATAGTTTTGAGAAAGTTAATATCTATGCGGAGGCAGGTTTATGGTACAACACTCTAGCTGAAGCGCTCAAACTAACCGAACCTGGAACATTGGGAGATTTGGGTTCAAGCTTATTAAATGATTTAGCTCAGTGGGAAACACAGGAAATCTCATTTGAACTGCCACCACAAGAACTTAAAACGATTGAAAAATGGATTGAAAATTTGAAGCAGATTGCAGACAGCGCCCGCTAAAAATTAGCTTTTACCTACTTACCCATTTTCTCGCACAGCTAGAGCAAATTGGTATAACCTGATATTTTGAATTACAAAAAATTATCAATTTTCGGCGAGTTTGGGGATATTCACTTCATCTGCTGAGTCGGACTAGAGCGAAGGTTCGTGCAAGCAGGTGCAAGGAGAACTAATGTTACATTTGTCAACTTTAGCCAACGAAAAATCAATGTTTTAACCTAGTCTGACACAAGAGAGTTATCTCTGTTTTGACACTCAGGGAAAATTTTCTAAATTGGCGCTATTTTAGCCAACGAAAAATTAAGGTTTTAACCTAGTCTGACACAAGAGAGTTATACCATTTTCACCGAATAAATACTACAGATATATCTCCTGTAGAGACGTTGCAGACAACGGACAACGTTTGGTACACGATTTCGTGTAGCATAGCGCTCTTTAAATTAGTAATACCCTAGTCTATAACCAGTTACCAATGAGGATAAAAGCTGCCCATTGAGCAGGGTGAATATTTGGGTTCTGACTAATCAGTGTCTTCTGTGCTTTTTGGAGAGCTTCTGCTTTGCTCATTTGCGATCGCAAATTATCGTAAAACTGAGTTACTAATTCTTGAGTCAAAGCATCATCAATATACCATAAGGAAGCCAGCGCACTCCGGACACCTGCTTGGACAGTAATCCCAGCCATTCCCAATGTAGCACGATCGTCCCCAATCCCGGTTTGACAAGCGGTGAGTACCAGCAACTCTACTGGTTGAGAACCTTCACTAAAACGGCGAATATCACTCTCTAATTCGGTAATAGTAATTTTCTCATTATTACCCGTTACTAAAAAGCTATCTTCCGGAATTGTACCAAATTGACCATGAGTCGCAATATGGATAATCGGGTAAACTTTTTCTTGAAGTTCTTGCTCTAATATCTGACGAGTAAATTGTTCATTCAACAGTTTTTTACTATCAGGAAATAGCTGGGTTACTTGCTCAATTTCAGTAGTGACATTTTCCAAAGGTCTAAACTTCTCACCATCAACAATAGCTGCTTCAGTTAACCCCAAAGCTAGCGTCCTCAGTTCTTGAAAATCTAGAGATTTAGGAGAAATTAAGCGAAGACTTGGCGTTGTCGCAATGGCATAGTTTTCAACCAAAAATTCCTGACCATCATGAAGCGTTGCCATTGGAATACTGCGTAAAAGTCCATCTTGAATGAAAACGAGAGTTTTGATTTCAGCCCGGTCTAAATCGGAGGCGAAAGGGCGAATTATTAAGTTATAAAGGCGCTGCGCTGGAGCTAAAAAAGAATCCGTAGGATCGTAAAATTTCTGGACTTCTAGGCGGAAATCTTTAATTTCTTGATTAAGTTTTTTACTGTCATCGAGCCAATGAAATTTCTTCAACCTTTTTGGTGCTTGGGAATTTAATTGATATTCAGGATTAGGTAAACTCACCACAATCGCCGCTCGTTCGTCTAAAAAGACAGAACTAAAAACAGCAGTATCTTCTGTTTCTAAATCATCAACTCGTTCTTCATCAATAACGACAAAAAGACAGTCATTGCCGAAATAATCTTGCAATTCTGCTAATTTCAAAGAATCGATCGCATCTAGTGCAGAATCAAGTTCTTGTTGATACTCTTGACTGTTAAGGGGAAGCGATTCAACACGCTCTAGCTTCAAACGAGCAAATTCTCGATAGAGAGGACTAATGGTATCTTGAAAGCTAAATTGTAAGTCTCGTTCAGCAATTAATAAATTATCTCGGATACCTCCTTCACCTTCTAAGGTGGCGATCGCGCGTTCATAAGCAGCCATCGCTTCAGATTCTTTTCCCTGCGCTTTAAAGATTCGTCCGGCTTGCCATTCCCACAAATAAAGACTATCCTGAGCGCGTAAGTTTTGGTCGGCTGCTAAACGTGCTTGTTTGGTGAATTCTAAAGCTTGATGATAACTTTCGTCGCACTCGTAGAGATGACCTAGTTTACCTAAAGCAAAGGATTGAGCGCGATAATCTTGAATATTCTCAGCAATCGAGACAGCTTGTTGTAAAAGTTTCTGTCCTTTTAAAGAGTTAAATTGCTCTGGCAAACATTGAGCTTTAACTGAAATAAAATTTCTCGCAGAAATTAACTCTTCAAGTGTTGCTAAATCGATGGCAGCATAGATTTTGTCGGTAGAATCGGGTAAGCTTTCTAATAAGGTCAGAGCCTCTTGTAAGGTTTGCTCTGCTTGATTTGGATTATTGATAATCTCGCTCAATTTTGCATCTTTGGAACGCTCATAAAGTTGCAGTAAATTGAGTAGTGTCCGCATTTGAGCTAATTTGTCGTTGTGAGTTCGACTTAAAGCGAGACTACTGTTTGAATAACTTAAAGCTTGCTGATAATTAGAATTTGCTTTTTGCAGAAATTCACTAGCCTTATCAGTTGCACCTCTAAATTTGGCAGAATTAGCACGCTGCTCGTTAAGTTGAGCTTTACTCAAATAACTATTACTCAGACTATTTAAAATTGAGGAACGATAAACTAAGAAATTCTTGTTTTCTGCAATATCTAAGCTAGCTTCTAATCTAGTAATGGCTTGGTCATATTTCCCCCTGAGACGATAGGCTTCTCCTAAACTTCCTAAAGCTGCTGCTTCCCCCTGTTGATCCTGAAACTTGTGAGCGATTTGCAAAGCACTTTCTTCGCTTTCTCGACAATTTTCATCAGTTTCAGAAGCACCGCATAAAAGAGCGATCGCTTCTCGATTTTGCCCTAAGCGGCTGTAGGTTTGAGCAAGTTCTGTCAGCAACCGCCCCACTTTGACAGTATCTTCTTGCTGACGATAATTGGCGATCGCGGCTTGCCAATAGTTTATTGCTTGCTCATATTGACCAATTTGCCGAGAGGCGATCGCCAGTTTTTCTTGGACAATTGCTTGATTAGCCTGGTTATTACTGCTTTGATAAGCCCCTAAAGCAGTTTCCCAAGACGCGATCGCCTCTAGTAGATTTCCTCGCTTATATTGTTCAATTCCTTGCTCTACAAGTTGACTAGGATTGGTAGACTGAGCATTTACCACTCTTACTTCTCTTGCTTGCAAAGGGCTAAAAGAAATCTCACCCAGCCACAAGCAAACTGTAAGGCTACTCAGGAAGATAATGACCAAAAAACGATGACCTTTGAAGCAATTATGTATATTTGACATAAGTTCAGGAAGGTTATAGCAACTTCTCTAGCAATGAGCTACAAGCATTTCAGTTATAGCTCTCAGTTATCAACTATCAAGAGAATTTTAGCTGAAATTTTGACAAAATAGCAACTTCTCTAGCAATGAGCTACAAGCATTTCAGTTATAGCTCTCAGTTAT
>JAWQFW010000074.1:0-4225 GCA_035968095.1 Oscillatoria sp. PMC 1068.18 | reverse complement strand
CAACTATCAAGAGAATTTTAGCTGAAATTTTGACAAAATAGTAAAGGTTAAACGAAAGCTATTTTGGGTCTTCCGGAGAAAACCAATCAAGTTGATAATCAGGTCTAATTTGAATCACTCGCTCAAAACAAACACTTGCTTCTTCGTACTGTTGTAATTGCAATAGCGCCCAAGCTCGAAAATACCAAGCTTCGTACTTATCCGACTGAATTTTAATAGCTCGATCAAAACTAACGATCGCCTCTTCATAATCTTTTAACTGCAACAAGATAAAACCTCGAAAATACCAAGCTTGACTTTGATTAGAGCGAATTTGCAGCGAGCGCTCGAAACTGGCGATCGCTTCTTGATACCGTTGTAACTTTGATAAGATCACACCTCGAAAATACCAGAATCGCTCCTGATTAGGACAAACTTTAATCGCTCGGTCTAATCTCGCTAATATTTCTTCATTTTGTTTGAATTTTCTGAATCTTTGCCTAGGAAAGTAGCCAAGATAATTCTCTAGTTTGTACATGACTGTAATTAACAACTATTAGCTGATTTAATTACTAATATAAAACTTCATTTATCCTTCGTCCTTCCCTTTTTCACCATCTTAAATACTTAGCTCTGAAACCGTAATTGCACAACTCTGCAAGCTAATTAGTAATCCTCGGTAATTCTCTTTAGTCAGTTGTACAATTGACATTACTAGAAACCTCAAGTAATACTACACAAGCCGTAATTGCGCCTCCGGAAAATTACTTATATTCTTAAATATATGTCAAAGGAAGTTAGCTATGAATACTAAATCATTCGCCAAATTAACTCTCATTGGTTTAACTTTTGGATTAAGCCAATTCATCTTACCAGACCACGCTCCTCAATTGAAGCCAAATCACACATTAAACCAGCTTTCCCAACAAACAATCTCTTTATCAAAGTCTAACAAACAAAGATTTTCTGCAACCTTAAACTTAATAGTGAAAGGATCTCCAAGTAGTTTAGCCGGAGGCGGAACTCGTTAATCAACTGCTTCTTATTGAAGTTGCGCTTCTGTGCAATAGCAAGTACATAATTATGCACTCGCTCCAACTAATTTCTGTCATCAAATAAGCAGAGAAGACGAATGTATTTTTTAGCTAACTTCTTTAGACTTTTAATTAAGTGAAGGTTTTTCAACTAACCCGAACGCCAAAAAAATAACTTTCTTAGGAGTAATTTATGACTTGTCAAGTAACAGCAAAGTTTTCTAGCAGTCCCTCCAATATCAAAAAGAAAATTCTAGCATCTCTCAGTGTAATCATTGCTAGTAGCTCCGCTATTGTAGCAATTCCCTCACCTGTTTCTGCGGCTCCTTCAACTTTCTATAAAAGCTGCCAAAATAGCAAAATTATCACTCTGGGACGCGATGCTTTTTTACAAGCAGATTGTCGGAAAATTAATGGTAAATATAACAGAAGCGAAATCAAACTAGAGGGAATTTATAACGATGACGGTACACTCAGATTTAGTGGCGGAAAAGAATCAGCTTCGTTTCAAAGAAGTTGTGCAAGAATTAGTGTTCAACGCTCTACTTTGTCAGCTATCTGCCGCAAGAAAAATGGTCAATTACGAAATACTTCCATTGTCTTGAATGACATTCATAATCGAGATGGAAGACTAACCTATTAGTAAAAATAACAATACTCATAAAGTACAACCCCACCCGCGCTTCGCGCACCCTTCCCTTGCTAAGGAAAAGGTTGGGGAGGGGTTGCAGTGTATAAGATTTAACTTGGAATCTGCTGTAAGTTCTTGTCTAAACCAATGAATTAATACTCGACAGCAATAAGTAACTTTTGAAAAATTACTTATTGCTGTTTAGTTTAAGGTTTTTCTGAGTAGTAAGACAAAAAATTTTCTCGCTGTATATTCTTTTTGAATACTGCTCAAATCAACTTAAATAAAAGTTAGCAAGCTATTTTCAATTTATAAGTATAGTTTCGTTTATTTATCTCCGACTACTTATTTATAGCCAATTTCAAATTGATTAAGTACAGCCCTACACAACTCTTTTCTTAGTAATACTAATTTACTTTATTTACACTGCATTAAATTCTGTAGAAACGTTGCATCCAAATTCTTTATAGAGTGTATATCTGTAGCATTCATTCCGTGCAAATTGTTTAACTGTAACTTTAAACAATATTGATTGCATAGTTATGCAATCACTCTAGCTTATTTCCGTAATCAAGTTTGTAGAAAAGGTGAAAGCATCTCTCAGCTAATTTTCTTATGATTTAGTTAATCAAATAAATTATTCATTCAAAGAGGCAAACAAAATGAAACTACAATTACGATATCGAGGTAACTTCTACAACAAAACTTCTCAATTGTGGGAAACTGTAGCCAGCAAATTTACCCTTAAATACCGTGGGAGAACTTACGAAATTAAACAGCCGACTAATCTCAACGTACCTGATTCTTTTGTTACCTTGAAATATCGTGGAATTACTTATATTAAACCTTGCAAACGCGAAAGTTGACTCTTGATAAAGTTGGTAAATGTTTGTCTGAACTATCTTCAATTTTCCCATTAAAAACTTCACTTTAATTTAGCTGGAGATAGTTCAATCAGGCTTCCCATGAATATTCATAATTTGAAAATTTCGCACCAAGAGCGACTAAATTTTTTCTATTTTCTAATCCCAATTTGAAGAGCGCTGTATAACATTAGATTGTGTACCAGATGTTGCCTACAACATTTTACAGAACATCTGTAGCATTTATTCCGCGAAAATGGTACAAGTAGTCGCACAAAAGTTTTCTTCGCTGTAGATATTTTTGTAAACACGGCTCAAATTAGCTTCAGTGGTAGCTTAGAGACGAACGTTTTTTGATTTATTAGCACAGTTCTGCTTGTTTCTGTCCAACTACTTTATTTCAAAAAAAGACTTACTGCGAGTAGCCCAAATTAAGTTAAAATAACAGCGAAAATAGCAGATACTCAGTCGCAAATTTCAGGAATCTTCGGAGGGTATAACCGTGTTCAGGTTTAGCTCACTTCATCAGGGTTGGCAGTTACAACTTCTCAGTAGTATTGCTCTAATAGGAACTCTTTTAACAACAGCACAAGAGCAACTGCTAGCTCAAATTGTGCCAGATAATACCCTAGGTGATGAAAGCTCTGTGGTGACACCCGATGTTGATATACGGGGTATCCTGAGTGAATTGATCGAGGGTGGAGCAATTCGGGGTAGCAATCTGTTTCACTCTTTCGAGCAACTGAGTATTCTTGAAGGACGAGGCGCATATTTTACCAATCCAGAGGGAATTGCTAATATTCTCTCTCGCGTCACAGGAGCAAATCGTTCCGAGATTTTAGGTACGCTAGGGGTTCTAGGTAACGCTAATCTGTTTCTAATTAATCCCAATGGCATCGTCTTTGGACCCAATGCCAGTTTAGATGTACAAGGTTCATTTGTCGCAACCACAGCGAATGCGATTAGATTAGGCAATGAAGGATTATTTAGCGCTACAGAACCAGCCACAAGTAACTTACTTACCGTCAGTCCCTCAGCATTGTGGTTTAATACCTTAGCGGCTCAACCGATAGTCAATCAATCCCAAGCCGAAAGTGCATTTGGTCAACCCAATTCAGCAAGTCTTCCCCCCGGACTACAAGTACCAGCAGGTCAAACCTTAGCCCTAGTAGGAGGGAACGTATTTATAGAAGGAGGAAACCTGACAGCAGCCGGAGGACGCATCGAACTAGGTAGCGTAGCTGGAATTGGGGAAGTGAGTTTGACTCAAACTGGGAACCGCTTGGTACTAGGGTATGAGAAAGTAAATGGCTTCGGGAATATCTTGCTATCCGAAGGGGCATTTGTGGATGCCAGTGGTGAAGGTGGGGGTGATGTGCAGGTTCAAGGGGCGCGGTTGGAGATGACACAAAGCTCAAATATTTGGGCTAATACCGACGGTGCAGGAGAGGGAGGAGAGGTAGTTATCAAAACAACTGAGGAAGTAGTCCTGAGTGAGGGTTCGTTCCTGACAGCCGATGTTTTTGGTTCGGGAACTGGAGGAAATTTAACAATTGAGACGGGGCAGTTACTCATAAAAGATGGGGCAGTAGTCACTACTACCGCTAGAAATGAAGGTGCAGGAGGTAATTTGACGGTGCTGGCATCTGAACGGGTGGAAGTAATTGGCTCCGATGCCTTTGATGGGTCTAGCAGCTTTCTGGCTTCTCAATCACAAG
>JAWQFW010000073.1:0-20347 GCA_035968095.1 Oscillatoria sp. PMC 1068.18 | reverse complement strand
GACCATACCCCCAACACTCCCAATTCCCCCAACACTCCCAATTCCCCCAATACCTCCAATTCCCCCAATGCCTAATCCCCAATCCCTAATAAGTTTCAACCAGCACCATTACCACCATGTCCGCCAACATTAACATCATCTGGCGAAATCAAATCAGATAAAGCTTCAGATAGCGCCTTCGGGTCCATAAACAAGACCTTAGAATTAGGACTATTACCCAATTTTTCATTGGCATCCACATAACGTTGAGCCACGAGAAACTGGAGAAAAGCCGGACTCCCAGGATCTACCCTTAAAGCTTTGGAAAGCATTTGAATTGACTGTACCTTACCTTCAGTTTCGGCAATATCAGCACGTTTTTTACTTTCAGCCGCCCGTTCTAACTCTAGTGACTCGATAATTGTTTTGGGTGGGGTGATTTCTTGAACTTCAACCCTAGTTACCTTCACTCCCCAGCTATCGGTTGCTTCATCCAACTGATGTAACAACTTTTGGTTAATTTCGTTTCGAGAAGAGTAAGTTTCCTCAAGCTGCATTTGACCAATTTCCGATCGCAGCGTCGTAATTACCAAATTAGTAATCGCTGATTGCAGATCGTCTACTTCGTAATAAGCTTTTTCCAAATCGAAAATCCGCCAGTACACAACGGCATCTGCTTGTAAAGAAACGTTGTCTTTAGTAATTGCGTTTTGTGGTTGGATATCGATTACTCGTTCGCGAGTAGTTTCTTCAACTACAACTTTCTCGACGACGGGAACGATGTAGTTAAGACCAGGTTTGAGTTTTTTGTAAAATTTACCAACGCGCTCTACTAAAGCTTCGTTTCCCTCGTTGATAATTTTCACTGAACTAACCGCATAGCCGATGGCTATAGCAATTGGGATTAGGAGGGAAAGAAAGGAATTCATATTTAATCCTCGCAAGCGAGAAATTTTAGCTTAATGCCTCTACAATAGCGTGTTTGTGGTCTGAGAGGGAGAGGGAGACAAGGGAGAGGGGGAAGACAAGGAAGAGGGGGAGGAATTAGGGGATAAACTGTTCACTGGTAACTGTTCACTGGTAACTGATAACTGAACCCAGTCCCCAATTACCTAAAAAACTCCCGGCGATCGCTACCAGGAGTTTTTCGCAATGAGTAAATTGAGTGTTAGTCGCGTCGTTTAAACGAACCAAGCCATTCGCGAACTTGTTCGTTGGCGATATCGCGAGTACCCAAACCAAAAGCAAGGGCGATCGCCACTGCTACTGCACCAAAGAGTAAACCGAAAGCTAAGTTAACGATACTTTCAGCAATACCCATTTGTTGTAGTGCCATTGCCGTAACTAAGGCGATAATTGCAATGCGGGCGGCTTGTGCCAAAATCCGGGACTGACGACTACCAGAACTAATAATCAGATTGAAGGCGAGATTTGCTAAATATAAGCCGATCGCAAACACAACCAATCCTGCTAAAATCTGACCGGAAATCACGACAATTCCCGCTACAAGTAACGTCAGCGCTTCAATTTCGAGGATATTAACTGCGGCGAGAACTGCAAAGAGCATAATTCCTACCCAGACAATAATTCCTACCAATTCCGACGGTGTTTTGCGCGTTACTTCTGTCTCAGGTTGAATCGTAGTCGGTTGTCCGGTTTGGGGTGGTGCTACTCCAAAGTCTGGTGGCGGAGTGCGACGACTTCTTGGTTCGGGTATACCGATCCATTGGTAGACATTGTTGAAACCAATTCCGGTAAGAATATTGGTGACTAACTCGTAGACATATTTACCTGCAAAGTATGCTAATCCTAAAATTACTGCCGCCGCAAATAACTTGGGTAACAAGTTGAAGATTTGGTTGAGCATGGCGATCGCGGGTGCGGAAATTGCCTCGATCTGCAAAGCGTTGAGGGCGGCAACCGCGACGGGGATCAAAATTAACACATAAGCGATCGTTCCGATAATCCAAGAAAGTGATTGACTTCCTTCGGTTCCCCGCAGTCCAAATCTTGTCCCAATCCGATCTACTCCACTAGCTGTTAACAGGTTGGTAACAATACGACGTACTACTTGAGCCACTAGCCAACCTGCTGCCACAATTAACAATGCTCCCAAAATATTCGGTAACATTGCCAAAATTTCGTTGAGCAGTACCAGTACAGGTGCTAAGGTTCCTTCTAACTCTAATGCGTCGAGAATGAGCGGCAAAAAGAGTAAGAAAATAAACCAGTATAAGGCGTTGGCTAAGGTGTCGCTGAGAGCATATTGGTTTTGTTCTCTTCCGTCACCAACTTGTTGCCCTAAACGCTCGTCTAGCCGTAATGTGCGTAAGCCTCGCGAAACTAGGAGTTTGACTAAAGTGGCGATTAACCACGCTACTCCTAACAAAATTGCCGCACCTGCTAGTTTCGGTAGGAAACTGGTGACTTGCCCCAGCAAGACGTTTAAAGGCTCGGAAACTGCGTCTAGTTCCAGCGCTTGCAAAAAAGCAACGATCGCAAACAGCAGAATTAACCAATAAACTGCTCCCGCAATCCAATCTTCCACCGGGATTGATTCGCTTCCTTGTCCTCCTCCAGTAATCCAAGAAGCAATTTTGTTATCAATGTGGGTTTTTTTTAGCAATCCTTTGACGATCGCTTTCGCAATCAAAGCGATAATCCAGCCCACAATTAAAATTAGGATTGCTTGGACTAAATTCAGTAGCGATGAGCCAATATCTGCGCCCAAGGCTCCTCTGACACTCTCAAGTGTAAAGCCATCTGTCTGCGCCAACAGCTTTGGCGGCAGAAGTGGCACTATTGAGCTAAATGGATGTATCATTCTCTCTCAACTTCCTTTGATGATTTAAGTGAGTCTTTTGATGACTCTACGGGCAAAATACAATATATTTGCGCCTCTGTGTCGCAATTTCTCTCAAATTAACCCTGAAATTTACTTGCTTTTTTTCTCCCTTTGTGATAGCAGTACACTCATAAAAATCTTACTTTCGAGAGATATTAGCAACAATATGGATCTTTGGGGAAATTTTTCCTCTATCTTTGTGAGTAATTATGCCAAAAAGGTCAATATTTGCCAAATTTGTCTATTTGCCACCACTGAAAGTTATTATGTCAGCACGTCAAGTTTTTGAACAGTCTATTAACATAAAAGCTAGCGCTACGATTGTAGAACACTGTATCGTCGATCGCGAATTAATGCACCGTTGGTTAAATCCAGCGTTACGCTGCGAACCTCTGGGAGAGTGGAGTACGGAGGTGGGAAGTCGCAGTCGCTTCAAGATTAAAATTCCAGTTATTGAACCAAGTCTGAAAAGTGTCGTACTTGAGAGAGAACCTGGTTTAATTGTCTGGGGATTTGCCGGATTTTTCCAGGGACGCGATCGCTGGGAATGTCAACCCAATGCAGCAGGAACTACTTTACTCAATCGCTTTGAATTTGAAATTCCTAATCCCCTTATTAGTTGGGGTTTCAATAATTTTGCTGCTAATTGGACTAGAGACGACATGAAAGCACAATTGAGAAGATTGAAACGTATCGCTGAAGAGATTTATCAGACTGATTAGCTTGGGGACTGGGTTCAGTTATCAGTGAACAGTTATCAGTTATCAGTGAACAGTTATCAGTTAACAGTTAGCAGTTATCAGTTAGCAGTTATCAGTGAACAGTGACCAGTTAACAGTTAGCAGTTTATCTTCCAAGTTTCACAAGTCTCTCTTGTTTCGCAAGTCTCCCAGTCTCCAGTTGTTATCCTCTCTCATACCCAATTCTTCTAATTCCACCTTCTTTAATCTCTCCCCTTAGCAATCGAATCCTAACTGTCCACTGGTAACTGATAACTGATAACTGAAAAACCCAATCCCCAGTCCCCAATTCCCAATCCCTAATACCCAATTCCCAATCTCCGAATATTAATCAACAAAGCGCGAATTGTCTCAGCATCTTCAGCATCCGGAAGCAACTCCAAATACTTCTGGAAATCTTCAGCCGCATTGGTATAGCCATTAAGTTGATAATTGAGTAAACCGCGATCGCGTAACTCAATCGGATGCTCCGGAAACAATAATAACAACCTTTCCACAATTCCTAAACCTTTCCCTAACTCTTGTTGATTAAGATAAATAAACTTGAGATTTGTCAACATTCTTGCTATAAACTGTTTCCCAGTAACAGGTTCCACAAAAATTGGTTCCAGTTTCACTGGCTGTTGATAAATCTCGCTCAATCTCTCCTCACAATCTTGCTCAAATAAAATTTCCCCACCCTCAAACGGATCGACAAAAATACCCGCATTCTCAAACTCTGGACGAATAATAAAATGTCCCGGCATTCCAATTCCTACCATCGGGAAATCAATCCGTTTCGCAATTTCTAAATAAACTAAAGACAAAGTAATCGGAATTCCAGCACGATTATCAATTACCTCATTCAAAAAACTATTCTGCGGACTATAATAATCATCACTATTACCCTGAAAACCTAAATCATCATAAAGATAGCTATTAATAGTTTGAATAATTTTCATTGGATAAGAAGTATCTGGTAAACGTTTTCTCACTTCCTTTGCCATTGTGTCAAGAGCATTTAGATATTCTTCAGGATCGAGATCCAGATACTCCTCCTGGGCAATATATAAAGCAGCTTTTGCTAAGTCAATTTGTGTTTCCGGTTGATTAATCTCACGAGTGAAATTTTCACGCCCAAGATAAAAGTTCATAAATTAAATCTTATTTAATCGAGTTGTCTTTCTCTAAATTTTAACCTTAATCTCGCTATTTATTTCCCTAACTATGATAATCTTTACCAGAACCATATTTCCAAGCATCAAGCCAGCGACGATAAAAATATTGTTGCTCCAAAGGTAAATTATTCATCAAAGGTATCAAATTCTTCGCTACTGAATACAAGCCAGTATAAACAGCTAAATTAAGATAATGTTTTAGCCAATCTAACAACATTGGTAATCCCACTTGGGGAATAATTGGTAACACTAAACTCGGCTTAACTCGTGGTAAAGTTTTTGCTAATCCAGAAAATTGCACCACATCCTGTAAAAATGGTTTGAGGACATTATCTCCCAAATTTTCCATTGCCATAAATACACTATTTAATAAATCATTAATTTGATTTTCTGGTAACTCCTGATTTATCTTGACACTCATCGTGCGTTGAAACAACCAAGTTACAGAAATATTCGGTTGATAAGGTTGTAGCAAAGCAAGTTCGTTTTTATTTAAAGCCTCAACTTTCAAAGCCTCGTCAATGCCATTAATTAAGCGTTGTAGATGTCTTACCATTGCCCCAAAACCGCCAAAACTAACCGGAGATTGTCCCCCGCTACTATCACCAACTGGTAAAATTCTGTTAAAGGGAAGATGTAAAGGACTTTGACGATAAGAAGGAAAAAAACCAAAGAGAAATCGCTCAAATTTTAATTGAGAAAGTTCGACTTTCTGATATTCTGGTAATAAGCGCAAATACTCTTCCATAAAAAATTCTAAACTGGGACGATTTGGGTCAGCATCGAGATAAGTAAATAAATAAGTTGTGCGTCCATCTCGTGCCGGAAATGCTTCCCAAAAATATTGACATTGGTTCCTGATTGGTGTAAAAGAAACTATTAAATCGCCTGTTTCATTCTCAGGATATCCTTGCGCGCAACTCCCCACAACTAGACAAACTCCTTCCGGTTTTTCGCCTTGTCTAGCTTGTTTTGCTATCGGAGAAAAGTTACCCATTGCATCAATAAGTAAGCGAGTTTTTATACTTTTATTTCCTGCTTCCACAACCACACCATTGGGATGCACTATCGCGCAGTCGAAAGGCGTTTTTTCCAGTAAATTTCCCCCAGCTTCGAGAAACTTTGCTTTCAGGGTTTCCAGAAGATATACTGGATCGATACCGATATTGAGAACATCTCTCACCCAAACATCCTTTCCACCATGAAAACTTACTCTTGCAGGATTATACTCTGTGGCGATCGCGTTTTCCAACTCGGCTTCTGTTAACAACCCTAATTCCACAAATACCTTTAATTCCTCACGCGAGATATTCCACTCCTGATCTCTTCCTCGTAAAACACCCTTTTCAATCAAACTAACTTGCCAACCTTGCTTTTGTAACCCTACCGCTAATAAAATACCTAAAGTACCGCCACTAATAACAACATCGCAATCTAGACTTTCTAAACTGATTGAATTCTCCTTAACCACATTCTGAATTTGCAAATCACCTTCTCGCAAAGCCCGCCAAAATTCGTCAGCTTTTCGCAAACCTACAAGGACATCACCTGGTTGTTGAGAAAGAATATCTTCAGTTAAACTCATCACTACTTCCTATCAACAAAACTTCTCACTTATCCCCTAACTTTCAACTTAACTCTCTCAAAAAACACCCCTCCAAAGTAATAAATTCCCTTTGCGTCTTCGCGTCTTGGCGCGACTTTCTTCTCCCTTATCTCCAAACCAACCCTTCCAAAGTAATAAATTAATCTCCTCAAAAAAATCCCTTTTGCGTCTTAGCGCGATATTACTAAAAATCGACTTAAATCAACGTACTTTGCTTAACAATCCCTTCCAGAGTAGTAACCGGAACCTGGTAAAAATACTCACGCCGAAATTGCACTTCAGCCACAGCAAAAATAAACCGAGAAATTGCTCGATCTACATTTGAAGATGGCGAATTAAACTCATTTATGGCAATCAATTTATTATTTTTATCGACTAAAAATCCGAGTTGAGAAAGTGCATTTATTCCTAACTCCAGTGTAGCTTCACTAATATTTAATTTCACACAAATTTGCTCAGGAGTCGCTGTTTTTCCTGTACGATGAAGATACTTAGCAATTCCTACCAACTGTTGCCAAACTTCCTCTGGGGCAGTAGACTGAGGATCGGTGTAAGCGAGGGCAAGTTTTTGCGAATGCGCGATCGCGTTTCTAAACTTCAGTTGTAACTCCTCCCACGCTAAAGGACAATTTTCCATTTTTGAGACTTTCTCTAACATTTCCTGCATCGCTACATCTTCTCCTTCTCCTCGCCAATCTAAAATCCATTCATTACCAGCTAAACTTTGATTAAACTTACTCGGATCAGCACAACTTTTTACGGCTAACAACCTCACCTCATAATGCGGTGTCCCAAAGGTACTATGATCTAATTCCACGATCGCATCACACAACTCTTCCTGGGGTAGTTCATCTTTATAGTGTCCCCACCAAACTCCTTGAAAACCTTCCTTAGCCGTCTCATCCCAAAGTTCAAAATTAGTTTTGATGTATTGTACTTTTTTCTTACGCAAATCGCTACTATTTTTATTCCACACATTAGTAAACCAGCAATTTTTAATTAACAATCTTGGCACTGGATTACCCATTCCACAAGGTTCAAGAAGTTTCAATTCCCAGAAAAGTTCTTTCCCTAATTCCGCCACAGTCACAATTAAATCAGCTTCAACCCTAGGCGCAAGACTGTTAAAATTAACTAAATTTTGTCGTAATTGTTGATTAATTGCTTCCTGAAACAAAGGTAAATTGTCTACTGGTAAACTTAAACCAGCCGCAAAAGGATGACCCCCAAAGCGATCTAACAAATGCGCTTGAGAATTAACTAATTCATAGAGGTCTATATTACCCACAGATCGCGCCGAACCACGAGCAAATTTGCCTTCAGAATCTATACATAATAAAATCGTGGGACGACCGTATTCTTCCGCAATTTGACCAGCTACTAATCCTAACACACCGCCTTGCCACTGGGGGTCGGCTAAAACAATTACGCTAGTAGTTGATAAATCAATTTGTTTGAGTCGATTTTTAACATCTTTAGCAACATTTTTTTGTAATTCTTTCCGACGGGTATTCGCTAATTCAGTTTCTAAAGCTAATTGTTGAGTACGAGATGTATCTTTGCTGGTGAGTAACTCCACGCAGAAAGTCGCATCTCCTTGAATCCGACTCACCGCATTAATCCTCGGACCTAAACCAAAAGAAATGTCTGTAGGGCGATCGCCACTTCTTCTACACAATTCTAACAAAGCAGCGACCCCTGGACGAGTAAGTTCGCTTTTTTGTTTTTGTAACTGTTGAATTCCTTTCTGGGCTAAATAACGACAATCCCCACTTAACTGCACTAAATCCGCAATTAAACCAATCGCCACTAAGTCTAATAAAGCTTCTACAGGCTGCGTAGAAACATCCGGTAAACTCTCATAAAGTGCTTCAATTAACTTATAAGCAACCGCCACTCCCGAAAGATGAAATAAAGGATGATTTTCTGACAAATAACGAGGATTAATAATTGCCACCACCGCCGGACGTTCAGGAGGTAAAGTATGATGATCGGTAACAATAATATCTATACCTAAATTTTGTGCATAATTAATTTCCGCTAAATTGGTACTACCCGTATCACAAGTAACAATTAATTTAGTTCCTAATTCTGCTAATTTATCAATTCCTTCGTTATTCAAACCATGAGATTCTGTAAGGCGATTGGGAATATAATAACTTAGCTGGAGGTGTTGCGTAAAAAACTGTCCTAGTCCCTCCCAAAGTACGCTTGTAGCCGTAATTCCATCAGCATCAAAGTCCCCCCAAATTACTACTTTTTCCCCAGCTTCACGGGCTTCTCCGAGCCTTTTAACAGCAGATTTCATCTCCTCACCAAACTCAAAAGCACTCGCAGGTTGATAAAAATCTGGATTCAGAAAACCAGGCAATTTTTCCACATTCTGTATTCCCCGTTGCCATAATAATTGGGCTGCATAGCGTCCATTTGTACCCTTTGTATAACCTTTAATTTCCTCTACAAATGATTGGGGAACTTCTGGTGCGGGGTTAATTTGCCATTGGGGTTGCGGTTGAAACATAACAATCTTAATTTCAGGTGTGGCTAATAAAATAGAATCCTGGATTTACTTATTGTAAACCTTTTTTTATGTCCACAAACTCAAAAGAAGCTATTTTAGTTACAATTATCTGTAAAAGCGTCTTGTAAAACCCTTTTGCAAAGCTGTTAAAAGAGTTAGGTATATCCGGTTATACTGTTGTCCAAGCCCAAAGTGCAGGTAGTCACGGCAGAAGGATGGGAGATATTGCTAGTTTTCTAACTAATATCGAACTAAAGACGACTGTTTCGCCAGAATTATCGGAAAAATTAATCGAAAAATTACAGAAAAATACGCGTTGATTGTTTACCGACAACAAGTAGATTCTTTTATCGATTAATTTAGTTATTTAACGACAAAAGTATTCTTGGCTTTTGTCGTTGAAATTAAAATTATCAATGGAATATTTATGACTCAGGAACTTATCGATTTACGCCAGAGTATTCTTGAAGGACGTTATGAAGATGCGCTCGAAATTGTTGATGAATTGGAAGGAATGAGCAAACAAGCTATTTTGCGGAATATTCAGTCATTTTTACTGAGATTGCTGACGCATCTCATCAAAAACCAAGTTGAGAAACGTTTAACTAATTCTTGGGCAACTTCGATATCTGACTCAATTAGACAAATTAAAAAATTGAACTTGAAAGATCATAAAACCTCTTATTACTTAAAGTTAAATGAATGGCAGGAGTTAATCGAAGATGAAATTGAAGCAGCTATTGATGTCGCAAGTGTAGAAGTATTTGCTGGTACTTATAGTCGATTTCAACTAGCAGCTATGGTCGATAAAGAGCGAGTTAGAGAAATAGCTCAAGATTTATTGGCTTTGACATATAGTAATTCGGTTAAAGAACTATCACCAATAGTTAATGATTATCTAACCAGTTTACCAGGTGGTGAAGAATGGAATCAAGGAGGAATAAAATAGTTATCAATTTAAGTTAGTAGGTGAAGTCACAAAACCTAACTTTTAAATCTGTTTTCTACCTTGAAGGAGATGTACTTGATTGAGCTTGACAATTAGGGTGAGTAATTACTACCCCTTGAGGTGTTACTTGGGGTGCATTAGCGGTCAAAACTATGGTACCGTCGGGCATTTTTACCCAACCTTGTGCTTGACGAATAATTGGTGTAGTCTGTTCGGTGGTAACTGTTTGCTGAGGTACTATTTGAGGATTTTTTGATTCAGTTTGAACTTCAGGACGAAACCATTCTACTACACCTGTTAAAGGTGTCAGGGGTTGGGTGGGATTAGTTGGTAAACCGCCTCTTCCGGTAACAATAAAAGAACTTCCCCCGGCAATTTTTCCATCTTCCAAACGACATAAATCTCTGGCAACTAAAGATTCTACATCGGTAGTTTCGGTGGATAATTCGACGATACCTTGAGTGGGGTCTACTTGGGTGTTAATTTCGATTGTACCGTCGATGCCGCGTTCGGAAGTAGCAGTAATGGCGCTAGTGTTATCTAAAAAGACACCTTCGGCGGTAATTTGAATATTACCACCAGATCCGGCGATCGCGTTAGCACTAATCAAGCTATTCTCACGCACAATAATAAACTTCGCCTCAGTAGTAATATTACCCCCTGTAGCAATTCCCGTCGCATTAGTTGTAATCGCGCTATTATTTTGTAATTCCAAATTCGTAGTTGTCAGCTTAATATTACCACGATCTGCCTGAGCAGTTTCGGCGCTAAGAGTACCTTGATTAAGATTAATTTCGTCAGCAATAATATTTAAACTACCAGCAATTCCCTCTGTTGAACTTACGGCAATTTCTGAATTTTGCCAAACATTTAATCTTCCTGTTTCAATATTTAGCGAACCTGCTTCACCTGTAACTGTCGCCGAAGCATTCAAGTTACTATTATTATTTAAGCTAATTTCTTGGGGCGCAATTATCGCCAAATTACCCCCAGTACCTTCTCTTGTTGCCGCCGAAATACTCGCATTATTATCTAAACTCAAACTTTCAGTTAAATCAAGCAAAATATTGCCGTTTCCACCTAAATTTGTTTCCGCGCGAATACTTCCACTATTAAGGAAAACATTGTTAGCTGTAATTTGTAATTCTCCCGCATCACCATTTCCCGAACTATTAACAAATATTCCTGAGTTTTCGCCATTAATTGCTAACAAATCTGTCTTAACAGTTAAAGATCCAGCTTGCCCATTTCCTATGGCTGAAGCCGTCAAATTACTATTATTAGCTAAAGTTATCTCTTGAGGTACATTGACAATTAAATTTCCCCCAATTCCCTCTGTCGTCGAAGCCGAAATACTCGCATTATTATCTAAACTCAAACTTTCAGTTAAATCAAGCAAAATATTGCCGTTTCCACCTATATTTGTTTCCGCGCGAATACTTCCACTATCAAGGACAACATTGTTAGCTGTAATACTCAATTCTCCCGCATCACCATTTCCCAAACTATTAACAAATATTCCTGAGTTTTCACCGTTAATCAAAAGCAAATTAGTATTGATAATCAACGAGCCTGCTTTCCCATTTTCTCTAGCAGAAGCCTCGATAATACTATTATTATCTATCCTGACTTCTTGTCCGGCATTAATAATTAAATTACCGCCATTTCCTTCATTAGTTGCCGCCGAAATTGTTGCTCGGTTATCTAACCTTAGAGACTCACTTAAAGCCAAAATAATATTGCCATTTCCACCTAAATTTGTTTCTGCACCGATAACTCCAGCTTCCAAAAAAACATTCCTCGCTGTAATTTGTAATTCGCCCGCATCGCCCCTACCTACACTATTAACAAATATTCCCGAATTTTCGCCATTAATTGTTAATAAATCTGTTTGAACAGTTAAGGCTCCTGCTTGCCCATTTCCTGTAGCTGAAGCCGTCAAATCACTATTAGTCAAAGTTATTTCTTGAGGCGAATTGACAATTAGATTTCCTCCAATTCCTTCTTGAGTCGAAGCCGAAATACTTGCATTATTATCTAAACTCAAACTTTCAGTTAAATCAAGTAGAATATTGCCGTTTCTACCTGAATTTGTTTCCGCGCGAATACTTCCACTATCAAGAAAAACGTTGTTAGCTGTAATAGTTAATTGTCCAGCATCGCCACTACCTAAACTATTAACAAATATTCCCGAATTTCCACTAATTGAAACTAAATCCGCGCTTACTAATAACGAGCCTGCTTTCCCATCTCCTAGGGCAGATGCACTCAACCTACTATTATTTTCTAAACTTAATGAATTGGTCAAATCTAGTTGAATATTAGCATTACTACCTTGATTAGTTTCGGCAATAATACCTCCGTTATCCAAGAAAACATTATTAGCTGTAATCTGTAATTGTCCAGCATCACCAGTTCCCCGACTACCAACAAAAATATTTGAACCTTGACGCACAATGATTTCTTCACTATTAATAATTAAGCTTCCTGCTTCTCCTGTGCCAAAGGCTTCTGCCGAAATTACGCTATTGTTTTCTAAGATTATTCTTGGTGTTTCAATAGTTAAATTTCCGCCAATTCCATCTGTAGTAGTTGCTGAAATAACAGAACCTTTATTCAAATTCAAAGATTCTGTAAGTTGTAAGGTAATTGAACCTTCTGCCCCATTATTATTAGAAACATTAATAATACTAGCGTCAAGTAAGAAACTATTAGCTTCGACAAATAAATTACCTGCTACTTGGTTTGCCCTAGATTGAGATTCTAAGGTAGTGGTGATCCCATCTTCTGGATTAGTATCCATTATTTGGATATCTTCGGCATTAATAAAGATATTTCCTGGTTTGCCTTCGCTAAAAGTACCCGCAGCTATTGTAGCTCCATCTAGCATTAAAAGCTGTTCTGTATTAATAGTAATATTGCCCCCATCTCCAGTGGCTTCTGTTTGCACATCAGAAAAGAAACCAGTGAGAGATTGTGTATTACCAATCATTTCTATTTCAGTAGCATTAATCAGGACATTTGCGCCGTTACCTTCGCCGAAAGTTCCTGCACCTATTCTAGCTCCATTGCTAAGGGTAAAGCGTTCTGTGTTAATAGTAATAGTGCCGCCATTTCCACTACCTTCTGGTTTTACGTCAGACAACAAACCAGTAAGTAACTGAGGGTTTGTCAGTGAACCGATTAAGTTGATTTCTGTGCTATTAATTGTTAAAGATCCAGCGTTTCCTTCACTAAAAGTAGAAGCAGAAATCACTGCTCCATCGACTAAACTGAGCAGGTTACTGTTAACCGTAATACTACCACCATTTCCGGTGGCTTCTCGCAAAACATCAGAATAAAATCCGCTACTGGATGCACTATTATCAGAATTACCGATTAATTCGATTTGGTTAGCATTTACTAATAAATCGCCAGCGTCTCCTCCACCGATTGTGGAAGAAGAAATTGAAGCTCCGTTTTGAACAGTTAAATTTTCGGTGTTGATGGTTAAAATACCACCGTTTCCTGTGGCTTGGGCTTGAACTTCAACGAATAAACCGCTAGGTGGTGAATCGGGATTATCGCCGTTAATTACTTCTACATTAGTAGCATTAATAGTTAAGTTGCCGGAATCGGCTGCACCGGAGGTGAAAGCTTTAATTTCTCCGCCAGAAAGGACGCTGAAAATCTCTGTATCGATGGTTACGTTGCCGCCAGTTGCAGTGGCTTCGGCGGTGCTACCTGTGCGAATTGTACCATCAGTTAATTCTACTGTTTCGGATGCTTTGATAATGATATTACCACCCGCTCGCGTACCTCGGTTTTCTCCGGAGATGCGTGAGTCGTTAGTCAACGCTAAACGCCTTGCTTGGATTTGCACTTCGCCGCTACCAAATCCACTTACATCGACGAGGGCGGAGTTATTTAACTCGATGTCGCGAAAGTTCTCTACTTGTTCGTAGTTAAAAGCATATCCTCTCTCGACTGTCTCAATTTCGACGATACTACCGTTATCTACACTTCCTAATTCAATTCTACCTTCAGCGACTAAGGCAATCCCACCATCAAAGAAAATATCTCCGCCAACTAAAGCTAAAGTTTGTTGTGGAGGTACGACTAAACCTTTTTGTTGATTGATAGATTGATTGACGATAGTACCTCTTGCTTCTCCTCCTAAAATATCAAATGATAAGGCTGTTGGGGCAACGGAAAGTAAGTTACTATTTTCGGGATTTGTCGCGCTAAATAAGCCTGCTGTACCTAGGGTAATTGCATCGGCGGTAGTAGCGATAAATGAACCTGTTAAACTTAAACTCGCATTTTCACCAAAGTTAATTCCGTTTGGATTGATAAAAAATAAATCTGCTACTCCTAAAACTCCTAGGTTGCCCAAAATTTCTGAAGAATTTGCTCCGGTTACTCGTGAGAAAATACGCTCAACTCCTGCTGGATTTTCAAATAAGACTTTTTCTCCTAATGCAATGTTAAATTCAGAAAAGCTATGAAATAAATTTACGCCGCGAGTTGCACCACCAGTAATATTTCGACTATTATCTTCTGAGGTTACTACTAAGGAGTTTTCTGAACCTAAACTGTCATCAGGAATTAGCTGTGAGGAGTTACTTGGTTCGCTATTTCCAGTCTCTACAGTTAAAACTTCTCCTGGATTAACGGTAATTCCAGCAATTTGATTTTGTTGGGCGGTTAATGCTGTTAAACCATTTTCAAATAAGGCATTTATATCTACATTCAATAAGGTGCTGTTTTCAGGATTTGTCGCGCTAAATATTCCATTTTCTCCTAATTGAATTGCTGCTGCACTACTAGCGACAAAAGAGCCTCGAATATCTAAGCTAGCATTTTCACCAAAGAAGATGCCGTTAGGATTAAGTAAGAATAAGTTTGCGGTTCCTTCGACACCTAAGATACCAAAAATGTTGCTAATATTACTTCCTGTTACACGAGTGAGAATGTTTTCTATTCCGTCAGGGTTAGCAAAATAAACGCTGCTTCCTTCATTTACATTAAATTCGAGGAAGCTGTGAAATAAATTGCTACCTCTGGTTGCTCCACCAGTAATTAAGTCTTTTAATTCTTCGACTGAATTGACTATTGAGTTTTCTGGATCTAAAGTTTGGTCGGGGATTATTTGTGCTTTTAGATTGTTGGTTTCGCTGATGTTAGTTAACCAAGAACAAGCTAAGGTTAGAAAAGTTACCGGAATAATGCGCCCAAATTTTGTTTTCATTGTCGGTAAATGCTCTAGTTGTCACCAGGTTTTGTGAATTATCTCGCGAGAATTTTAAGTTGAATTATTCCTAATTAGTAGTTACGTTAATTATAGCTAAAATTTATTTTACTTAGGGGAAGAGTAACATATTTGTTTACATAGGGAAGTAAGGCTAAAAAAGTAGTGAGAACAAGATTAGATTGTGGTTAAGTTTCTGCTTAGGGTCGGAAAAGGATATGATTAAGTTCTCTCTTATTTTTTGATAATTTAATTTGTCTGATGATGGTAAAGTTGATTTTAATTACAGGAGTTAGTCGTGGTTTAGGTCGCGCAATGACTGAAGAGTTTATTCGACGAGGACATACGGTTTTAGGTTGTGCGCGTGATGAAGTGGCGATCGCCAAATTACAAGCTAAATTTGGTTCTCCTCATGATTTTGCGGCGGTAGATGTTACTGATGATGAGGAAGTGAACTATTGGAGTAAGATTGTTTTAGCTGAGTATGGCGCACCAGATTTGTTGATTAATAATGCTGGGATTATTAATAATCTTCAGCCACTTTGGAAAATTTCTGCGGTAGAATTTGATGAAGTTATTGATGTGAATATTAAAGGTGTAGCGAATGTGATTCGCCATTTTCTTCCGGCAATGATTGCTCGGAAAAAGGGAATTGTGGTTAATTTTAGCTCAACTTGGGGTCGTTCTACTTCTGGGCAGGTTGCTCCTTATTGTACAACGAAATGGGCGATTGAAGGATTGACGCGATCGCTAGCGCAAGAAATTCCGGCGGGTATGGCGGCTGTTTCTCTCAATCCTGGAATCATTCATACGGAGATGTTGGAAGTATGTTTTGGTGAGGAAGCTGCTAATTATACTTCTCTTGCTGACTGGGTAAGCAAATCGGTTCCTTTTTTCCTAAAAATTTCTCCTCAAGATAACGGTATGCCTTTAACTGTACCAAGTTAGTTTAACAATTAAAAAAGGCAGAGAAAAAGCTCTCTGCCTGGTGGTAATTTAATGACAAAAATTATCCTTCAACTTCTTTACGGCGAGATTGTAACCAAAGAGGTATGACAATCGAAGCAATCACTAAAATTAGGGCGATAATGCCAAAATTAGTTACCCAAGTTACTAATTGTTGTAAAGGTACTATTCGTCCTAGAAAGAATGATACAGTAACCATAATTGATGCCCAAATAGTAGCACCACCAATGTTGCAAAGTAGAAATTGTGGGTAAGGCATTTGAGCAATTCCCGCCAATGGACCTGCAAAAATCCGCAATAAGGCGACAAAACGACCGAAAAATACGGCTCTGGGAGCGTTTTCACTAAATTCGTTTTTTACTCGTTCGAGTTGGTTTTCGCTAACCCGAAAAATACGCCCTACTTTGACTAAAAGATGCCAACCACCGAATTTACCAATCCAATAACCAAAATTATCGCCTAAGACAGCGCCTCCGATCGCACTTGCCAAAACATACCAATACCTTAACTCGCCGCTACCTGCCAGGAAACCGCCAACAATGGTAATTGTTTCGCCTGGTAAAGGTATTCCTGTATTTTCGAGGGCAATGCCGAGAAATACTACCCAGTAGCCATATTCGTGAGCAAGATTCTGGATTGCCTCCAGCGACACAAACTCAAAAGACATCCAGTACAGCCTTTACAAAGGTTTACCTACCTTTTCATCTTGGCGCGATCGCGACGATAATGTCAATTACGGTTTTTACAGATTCCTTGTCAAGCTTATTTCTGCATACCAGTTTTTGTGAAATTTGTCAAGATAATTCTTCAAAATAGTTTGACGACAAAAATCTGGCGGGACTTTTGTCGTCAGGAAGAAAACTTAGGTAGGAACAGCTTCTCCAGGGCGTAGTTTCGCCCATTTACCATCCTCCCGTAAGAAACTATGACAGCCGACGACATCCCATTCCATCTCGATGTAATCTTCGCGAGGACGGATGTTAACATTGATTGATGGTTCTTTCGGTTCAAAATCCGGGTTTTCCGTCAAATGTTCTTGTTCGTGTTGCGTTTCTACAGCATGGTAGGTTTCGCAACGGTCTACAAAGTAACAGTTTATACAAATACACATGGCACAAATTTTTGGAGTGCTTTTCTGTTAATTTAGCTTAGACTAAAGCGCGATCGCTGGTTCTAATGGTTGATTTTTGTTAATTAATGTCTTTACCCTCAGCAGACAATTTTCCTTTCAGTTTAGATTTGTTACCTCAACCAGCTTATTTGGTTGGTGGTGCAGTTAGGGATGCTTTACTTAACCGTAAACGTCGAGAATTTGACTTTGATTTTGTTTTAGCAACTCAAGCGGTAGAAACTGCAAGCAAAATTGCGCGTCTTTGTCAAGCAGGTTTTGTGTTGTTAGACGACCAAAGACAAATTGCGAGAGTTGTTTTTGACGAGGGAACGGTTGATTTTGCGCTTCAAGAAGGAGATAGCTTGATGGCGGATTTGCAGCGCCGAGATTATACAATTAACGCGATCGCCTATAATCCTCTAAAGAGCGAAATCATCGACCCTCTTCAAGGACAAAAAGACCTTCAACAAGGTATTTTGAGAATGGTTTCAGTTGCCAATCTCGAAGACGATCCCTTACGTTTATTAAGAGCTTATCGTTTCGCGGCTCAACTTAATTTTACTATCGAACCCACAACTCGCGCCACAATTCGCCGTTTAAATCAATTATTACCGCAAGTTGCCGCCGAACGAGTCCAAACTGAGTTAAATTATCTCTTAGCAGCACCACAAGCTCAGATTTGGTTAGCTGCTGCTAATGAAGACAATTTGCTGCAATTTTGGTTTCCCCAAGCAACAAGTGAGAATTTTATCTTAATTAAAAAGGTTAACAAAGCTGCCGATAAGGTAGTCGAAAAATATCCCGAATTAGCAAACCAATTAAACGTACCAGTTAGCGGAAAATCATTATCGAGACTAAATTTAGCAAAACTGGCTTGTCTGGTGTCTCCTCAGCCAGAATTAGCCGAATTACAGTTAATTGAATTAAAGTATTCCAAAGCCGAAATTCGCACAGTTACAACTGCATTAAAATACTTACCAAATTTGCTACCCCAAACTTTACGAGAAGAATATTTTTGGTTTCAGAATCTCGGAGATGTCTTTCCCACTTTCGCAGTATTAGTCCTAAGTAGAGGAAGAAAAATAGAGCAAATTGCTAATTTAATTGAACGCTATCTTAACCCAGAAGATTTAGTAGCTCATCCTAGACCTTTAGTTACCGGAAACGACTTGATTAGTCGGTTAAATTTGACACCATCACCTCAAATCGGTAAATTACTCACAGAAATTCAAATTGCCCGCATTGAAGGTAAAATAGTCACGGCAGAAGACGCGATCGCCTTTGCTAAGGAATTAGGGACTGGTGACTAGGTTCAGTGAACAGTGAACAGTGACCAGTGAACAGTGACCAGTGAACAGTTACCAGTGAACAGTTACCAGTTTATCCTCGTTGTCTTCCTTGTCCCCCTTGTCTTCCTTGTCTTCCTTGTCTTCCTTGTCTTCCTTGTCCCCCCTCCTCCAATCAAACCCCCCTACCCTGGATTTCCCTCACCGACGGGATCGGCTAAGATATAAATTCTGTCAAGAAAGATTAAGTTGCATGGTTGCTACAAACTCGAACAGCATCACTGAGAAATCACTCCAATTACCACCTTTACCATTAAAACGACCCTTACTGGCGATCGGTCACGGGACAAAAGACACCGAAGGTCGTCAAACTTTCATGGATTTTGCCGCAGCGTATCATAAACTAGATCCATCCCGACCAGTAATTCCTTGTTTTCTGGAACTGACAAACCCTACAATCCAAGAAGGAGTTGACTATTGCGTCGAACAGGGATATGGCGAATTTTCCGTTGTCCCAATTTTATTATTTGCTGCCAGACATAACAAATTTGACGTTACCAACGAACTCGATCGCGCCAGAGAACGCCATCCGCAGGTAAAATTTTACTACGGACGACATTTTGGGATTGCACCTGGTATTTTGGAATTGTGGCGATCGCGCCTCGCCCAACTCGACAAACCAGAGTATAATCCTCACAACATCTCTCGTGCAGAAACAGTTTTGTTATTTATTGGACGAGGTTCGAGTGACCCCGATGCGAATGGAGATGTTTACAAATTAGCCCGCATGATTTGGGAAGGAAGCGGTTATCATACCGTCGAAACTTGCTTTATTGGAATCACTCATCCCCGTCTCGAAGAAGGTTTTCGTCGCGCTCGTCTTTACGAACCAAAAAGGATTATTGTCTTACCATATTTCTTGTTTACTGGCGTATTAATGAAAAAGATTTTTAACATTACCGCCGCACAACAAGCACAATATCCCGATATTACTATGAATTGCCTACCAGAAATGGGGATTCAACCAGAATTATTACAAATTTTGCGTTCTAGAGAAATAGAAACTCAACTGGGAAATGTGCAGATGAATTGCGAAATGTGTAAGTTTCGATTAGCTGCAAAAGATGGTGCAAGTAATGGACATTCTCACGCTCATCATCATCACCACCACGGACATCATCATCACGAGCATGATACACCAGATCCCTATGCTAATTTAGACCAATATCATCAGCGTATTTGGCAAACACCTTAACAATTAACAGTTAACAGTTATCAGTTATCAGGTACAGTTTTTTGATTAAAGTGAAGTTAAAACCATGAAATTAGCCTTAAAGTAGAGATTTAAAAAGGAATTATGTTTTCTACTTCAGGATACTTAGAAATAATTTTTAAAAGAGCTTGTCTAGCTGTTTCTCTAAGTTCTTTATCACTATCTTGTAATGCTTGAATTAATGGTTTTGCTGCACGATGGTCTTTGATTTCTCCTAAAGCCCAAGCTGCTTCTATACGAAATTTGGTATCATTGTGCTTCAATACTTGAATTAATGGTTCTATTGCCTCAAGCATAAGCAGTAAGAAAACTACTGTTCGCTTAATATTTTCTTCTGGACTTTCCAGGATATCAATTATTTCAAAATTTTCTATTGGTATCAGGTTTCGTTTAAACATCGAAAGCTTATTATTACGAATTAGCCAGTATTCATCTAATAATCTAGAAAAAGAGGGATAGCTAGGGTTTTGATTATTCTCTGTTTTCCCAATTCTTTGAGCTATTTTTCGAGTATCTTCGGACTTACTTTGAAGTTCAATAACTTTTAATATTTGTCCTAATGACTGGTAAGTTCTATGATCTAAAAACTTAAAACGATCCGTTGCTATCTGCTCGATTATCTGAAATGATTTTTTTTGTTTTAACTGTGATAAGTTTGATTCAGATAAACTATATGTATTATGA
>JAWQFW010000072.1:0-20502 GCA_035968095.1 Oscillatoria sp. PMC 1068.18 | reverse complement strand
CCCAATCACTTCATCTGCATTTTCTTTTCTTTCTTCAAATCACGATTACCAGCAGCAGCAATTTCTGCATCCATTAAAGTTTGTCCCGTCGCTGCGAGATAAACATCATCGAGACTAGGGCGAGATTGTGCCATACTAAAAATTGGTAAACCCACATCTTCGAGGGACTTTTCAATCTTGCTGAGAGGATTACTTTGGCGAGTTACGACTAAATTCAGCGAGTTACCTTGAGCCGAATTAATAATCACTTCCTCGACAAAAGGTAAACTTTGGAGAACAGATTTGGCTTTTTCGGCTTCCTCATGGGTAGAAAATTCACGGATGCGGAGAGTCACGCGATCGCCACCTAGTTTATCCTTTAACTGAGAAGGACTACCCTCAGCAATAATTTTACCCTTGTCAATAATCGCGAGGCGATCGGCAAGCGCGTCAATTTCTTCGAGATAATGGCTAGTAATCAGTACCGTTGTCCCAGCTTCGCGCAACTTCCGCAAAAAATCCCAAACTACCACCCGACTTTCAATATCCAAGCCCACCGTCGGCTCATCCAAGACTAACACCGCAGGTTGATGCAACAAACCAGCCGCTAAATCAAGACGCTTGCGTAAACCACCCGAATAAGTTCCCGTTTTCTTGTCTGCGTAGTCTGACAAACCCAAAAGTTGTAACAATTGCTCAACTCGCTCCTTGCCCATTGCCACTGGAAGATGGTAAAGTGCCGCTTGTAGTTGCAGTAACTCGCGCCCAGTCAAGACTTTATCCAAAGCCACTTCCTGGGCTACATAACCGAGTCTGCGTCTGGTAGCCCTCGGATTGTCAACTGCCGAAACACCACAGACTTCAATTTTACCGCGATCGGGTTTCGCCAACGTACACAAACAGCGAATTGTCGTTGTTTTTCCCGCCCCATTCGGACCGAGTAATCCATAAATTTCGCCTCTTTCTACCTGGAAAGAAACATCTTTCACGGCTTCGACATCACCGTAGCTTTTTTGTAGGTTTTCGATTAAAACAGCGAATGCCATAAAATAATTATGCCTTCAGCTTAGATACAAATATCAACAATCTTTTCTTTCATTGTAAATTGTAATCCGCACAATGGAAGCTTACCAGAGGAATAATTTGTCTCAACTGACGTAAAGAGGAACAATTTGCTGATTTCGTCTGGTTGAATTTGTCCCAGAATTTCTCTGCAACATCTCTCATTTTATTCATCAACTTACTGTTACTTAATTCTCTTAATTTGCTAAAAGTTGTTGAATTGCTGCGACAATAGTTTCTGGTTCGTCTATCCAAACAAAGTGACTACTTTTGCTAGCTTGGATTTGAGTACAATTTGTAGATAATTTTAAGAGTTCGCAGTGCATTTCGTCACGTAATTTATCGGCGGCTGTAATTGGGAGATAAAAGCTTCCCGGCGACTGTTTAAAGAAAGTTTTCGCTTTGATATTAATGATTGGTAAATCTCCGAAGTTTGTAGCTTCACTAACTTGACGGCTACTCGCGTTTAAATTCCACATTTCCCGCAACATTGTCAGCCAATGCTGATAGTTATAAAAAGATCGTTTAACTGGTTGCAAGATTTGTTTGGGAAATTTTCGTAGTTCTGGTTTAATTAATTCAAAGACTCTTATCGTCCCTAAAATTCTCACAATTCCGAAAATTGAACCGAAAATTGACATGAAAAAACCAGACATAAAAAATAGTTTTAATAGTCGCAAACTAAGCGGCATATTTAATAAGCCTGTTTCGTGAAGCCCGTCTACCAAAACCATTCCCACTACTTTTTCGGGGAATTGATGAGCATAAAACCTGACATTATAGCTACCAAAAGAATCGCCAACTAAAATATAAGGTGGTTCAATTCTAGTAAGAGTAAGAACCGTATTTAATTCTTGGACAATTGTTTGAGTTGTGCGAGGTTTAGGACTTTGATGACTCCAGCCATAGCCAGCGCGGTCGCAAATACATACTTGGGTGATTTTTGCAAGTTCATCAATGAGAAAATAGCCATCAATTCCACCTAAACTATGGTCAATTATTACTGTCGGTTTACCTTTTCCTTTTGAGTATAAATGGAGTTTATAACCACCAATATCAATTAATTTTCCTGGTGGCTGAAATTTTCGCCGTTCGAGAATGCTAGCAATTAAATGATAACTGGTTGTAATTGAGATAATTAATAAATTTAGGGGAATATTCATGTGTATTTAAATCCTGACTCGCAGCAGGTGAAATTAGATAATGACTCATGCACCCCCCCGACGTACTTTTTGAAATCTCTCCAGAATTTCGGTAATGACAATTTCTCCATCTAAACCTTCTTTTCTGTCAAGTTGCTTTGTCCCTACTTCCAGCTTATCCCGCGTTTCTTCTAACCATTGTTCATACTCCCTATGCAGCTTTTCTAACAAGCGAAAAGCCGTATCAATTACTTCCTCTTGGTTAGCAAATTTCCCCCTTGCTACCTGAGACTGAATAAATTGTTCGTGTTCCGGTTTTAAAGTAATATTCATCTTAATTGCAACAAATTCAACTTTTTTCTAAGTTAACTCTTGACAAATATGCTTGAATAGGGTTCAATAAAATACCTAAAATTTTTTCAATTTGGTTAATATAATATTCCACTAAATCAATTTTAACTTGATTTTCTGTTAAGCTTAAAAAGCGCCAATTTGTGCCACTTGTTACTGCACCATAAATAGTTGAAATCTCAATTTCTTGACGTTGATTAAACATTTGTGCAGCTAACATTTCCGCGATACATTGACCTAATCCTCCGATAATATTTTCATTTTTAGCTTCCACAATTGTGATAACCGGGGCGCTAATAAAAAATTGTTCTGGGGATGCGCTAATCAGAAAATCGCAGTAGCCTAAAAGTCCTTTTTCAAAATCGACATTAAAATCTGTACCCGAAAATAAACTAATTTGGTAATTAAATTGTCTTCTAACTTCACTTAAAATCGGAGCAATGAGAAATTCTGAGCGCGCTTTTTCTGTTCCTATTGCGGTAGCTAACGGCAGATATTCTTGTAAAAGTTCAGTTAAGATTTTCGAGGGTTTAACTACTTTAAGATCCGCAAATAAGTCGGGAATTTCGTGAATCGTTAAATCGAATTCTTGTTTAACTTTGGCTAGGCTAAAATTACTATATGCCATCGCTGAAGCTCCTTATCTTTTTGACAAATTTACCAGTTTTTGCTCTGAAAATTAATAAATTTGGAGAAGCTTTTTCTGTTAAATCTCTGAATTAATTTGAAGTAAATTAAAATTTGATTTTTCCTTAACAAAATTGTCTTGGGGAGACGTTGTTGGCAACGTCTCTATAGGCAAAGTTTAAACAAAGATTACGTCGGTAACGATAGCAATTAATTGATGAGTTATAGGTAAGCTATCGACTACTATTCCGGTACACAATAACATCATGTAGAGGATGGAGAATTTAAACATTGACTTTGCCAATTGTTTATCTTGTGGTGCTTCTTTCAGTTGCCATGCTTTGCGAATAAAAATAATTCCGAGGAAACTAGCAACTACGCCATATAAGATTCCAGAAACTCCCAAAGGATAAATTAGTAAAAAAGTTGTCGGAACAACAATCAAAGTGTAAATCCAAATTTGCTGAACGGTGTTTTCTGCTCCAGCAACTACGGGTAACATTGGGACATTTACTTGAGCATAATCGTCGCGAATCATTAATGCTAATGCCCAAAAATGAGGCGGTGTCCATAAGAAAACGATCGCGAATAAAAGCCATGCAGCCCAACTTAAATCTCCGGTAACGGCAGCCCAACCAACTAAAGGAGGAATTGCGCCAGCAGCACCGCCAATCACGATGTTTTGGGTGCTATGGCGTTTCAACCAATGAGTGTAAACCAACATATAAAAAACAATGCCGGACATGGCTAAAAGAGCGCTGAGGAGATTAACAAATACAGTCAGAACTGTAAAAGAAAGAATTCCTAAAACGATCGCAAAAATAAGGGCATGACGAGGTTGAATTTGACCAGAAGGAATGGGACGCTTGCGCGTTCTTTTCATTTCGTAGTCAATATCTTGGTCATAAATACAGTTGAGAGTTTGTGCGGAAGCAGAAGCTAAAGTTCCTCCGATTAAAGTACAGAATAAAAGCAAACTATCTACTCGTCCTTTAGAGGCGATCCACATTGCGGCTGCGGTGGTAATGAGTAGTAAGGGAATAATCCGAGGTTTGGTTAATTGATAGTAGCTTTTGATTACTTGTAAGAAGTTGCGCTGGGTAATACTAATCCCTGTCATTACTTAGTACCAAATTCCTTAATTTTTGAAACTGTAGTTTGTGTGGGAACGAGCGATCGCGAGCTAACTTTTGCGTTTTCAGTAAACAGCAGGGAGAGAGAAAATTTTGTTAGTGGCGAACAGTTAAAGGTTTTTTTTGAGGATTATGAGTAAAATTGGTGAAATTCCTGAACTGTTCGCTGAGGATCTGAGCTAGTTTGAAGCTAGAGTGCGATCGCGCGACGGTGTGCTGGGCTTTACCAAATCGCGTCGTGCTAAAACGGTAAAGCCAACTAAACTACCGAGTAGTGCGGCTCCGACGAGTTGGTGGGTAACGGTAAGAGGTTCGACTTGCAGGTGCAAGTAAAAGGTAGCAACGCCGAGGAGAATTTGCAAGATTACTAAGCCACCAGCGAGGTTAGCGAGTTTTCGCAAAGTTGGATGTAATCCCATGGTGCGCCATGCCATGACTACTAGCGTTACTGTGGCGATTGTGGCGGGAAAAACGCCGAGAATGTGACTATTCATGACGTTACAAAGTTGATTGCCGCCGAAACATTGATGTAATGCCCAACGGGAACCGACTAAGGCACCGAGTAAGCTTTGGAGATAAACTAAGATGGCGGCGGTTAAACCAACCCAGGAAAGTTTACCCGCAGTACCAGTGCCTTGATAGTCGCTGAGGGCAGTGCCGATAATAATCAGGGTACAGAAAAAGAGTAAGGCTGCGCCCAAATGAGCAGTAACAATATCAAAGCGCAAAAGCTGAGTAACTGTCAGTCCGCCGAGAATACCTTGAAAGATAATTAGCAATAAAGCAAAAGTAGCAGCCCCAGGTAGCCATTTGGGTAGTTCTTTTCTCCACCACCAGGATAAACCCACGAGGGCGATCGCGCTAAATCCAACTAAGGAAGCATCGAGACGGTGAAACCATTCGAGAAATACTTGTAGATTCATTTGCTGAGTTGGTACTAGCTGCCCGTAACACAAAGGCCAATCTGGACAAGCAAGTCCGGCATTCATCACTCGTGTGGCACTACCCACCGCCATTAATAATAGCGTCGCGATCGCGATTTTCCACACTAAGCCACGAATTCGATCCCTCGCTGGCGATCGCTCGGAGTTTGTTTCTCTCTGCTTCGGAAGCACTGATTCAGCCATATCACATTTTCCGTCTAATGTCAAGATATAAATAAGTAACGACTCTCTTTTAAACCTAGCATCCTAGTCAAAAAGTTTGCCAAGTTCTACCTAACACTGTAATCACCCTCACCCAGAAGCGAAATAGCTTTAGGTATTCTTCAGATTGCCGCGAAAAACCAGCTTCCACCGGGCAATTTCAGTAACAAAACTTAACAATAATTTTCACAGTCAGGATGCAGCCAGCAGCAAGGGCAAAAAAATCCTTAAATTTTGCGGGCGATCGCCAAAATTCCTCGCCAGCAACAGAGGATTATCTTACCGTAGTAAATGGACAACAGCGACAAAGCTACCAGAGAAACCAAACCAAACCAGTAATGTTAGGGAAAATCCACAAACAACAAAACCTGGTCGCAGCTAGACAAACGTCCCGTTAAAATGCGAAGTAGTCAGATCCTCAAGGAAAAAATACCCCGTGAAAAAAACAAACACCATCATTATTGCGGCGATTGGAATCGCGATCGCCCTTCCGAGTTTGTGGTACGGTCAAAATCACGGACTGCTGCCAGTAGCGGCTTCCGAAGAAGCCAAATCCGTAGACAGCATCTTTAACTTGATGATGACTGTTGCGACAGCCTTATTTTTGCTCATTCAAGGAGCATTAATCTACATGGCGATTAAATTTCGCCGCCGCAAAGGAGACGAAACCGACGGTCCCAACATCGAAGGTAACGTTCCCCTCGAAATCGTTTGGACAGCGATCCCCACAATCATTGTTTTAGTTATTTCTATTTATAGCTTCGAGGTTTACAACGAAATGGGTGGGCTAGATCCCATGAGTTCCCACGACCCCGGACCGCAACAAATCGCCCAAATCCAAAACCACCAGCAACAACTAATTGCCCTCGATCCTAGTCAAGCAGATCTCGCCCTCGGATTAGGAGCTTCCCCAGAAAACCAAGGGCAAAAACCCTATTTAAACGTCAACGTCAACGGGATTCAATACGCTTGGATTTTCACCTATCCAGAGACAAACTTAATCACCGGAGAATTGCACGTACCCGTCGGGAAAGAAGTTAGACTCAACATCGCCGCCGGAGACGTACTCCACGCCTTTTGGCTACCAGAGTTTCGCATCAAACAAGATGCCATTCCCGGTAGAGAAACAGAAATCCGTTTCACACCAACTCTGGTGGGAACCTACCCGATTATCTGCGCCGAACTTTGCGGTGCATACCACGGCGGGATGAAATCTCAAATGATCGTCGAAACCGAGGCAGACTACCAAAAATGGCTCGAACAACAAACCCAAGTCGCTGATGCTAGCAACTGGGACAAAGCAGTAGCTAGTAATCCTAGTAATCTTTCCGATAGTGACTTTCTCGCCCCTTATGCAGACGAAATGGGAGTTAACCAAGAAACTCTCAGCGAGTTAACCCAGTTACAGCATCACCATCACTAAACGCGATCGCCTCCCGTCAATTCCTTTGATCAGTTAATCGAGAACGGGGACGATCCTCAACTGCAATTCCCAAATTTTGGTATCTTATGACTGCACAAACCGAAAAACCTCAATCCACTGACAAACCTGCTGAAGCAGTAGCAGAACAACGAACTTGGAAAGACTACTTCACCTTCAACACCGACCACAAAGTTATTGGTATTCAATATCTCGTCACCTCATTTTTGTTTTATGGCGTTGGCGGAGTCTTAGCGGGTTTGATGCGTACTGAGTTAGCTACTCCCGACCCCGATTTTGTCAGTCCCGAAGTTTACAATCAAATGTTTACCCTCCACGGAACAATCATGATCTTTTTATGGATTGTTCCCGCAGGTGCCGGATTTGCTAACTATCTCGTTCCCCTGATGATTGGGGCAAAAGATATGGCATTTCCGCGCTTGAATGCCGTCGCTTTTTGGATGATTCCCATTGGCGGTATTTTCTTACTCAGTAGCTTCTTTGTGGGTGCGCCTCAAGCAGGCTGGACTTCTTACCCTCCTTTGAGTTTAATTAGTGGCAAAGCAGGCGAAGCAATTTGGATTTTGAGTTTGTTATTGTTGGGGACATCTTCAATTTTGGGAGGAATTAATTTTCTCGTCACAATTTGGAAGATGCGGATACCCGCAATGACCATCTACGATATGCCTTTGTTTTGCTGGTCGCTGTTCGCTACTTCTTGCTTAATTTTGATTGCGACACCAGTTTTAGCCGCCGCTTTGATTCTGCTTTCTTTTGACTTAATTGTTGGCACCAACTTCTTTAATCCTGGTGGTGGCGGAGATCCGATTGTTTACCAACATATGTTTTGGTTTTACTCCCACCCGGCGGTATATATCATGATTTTGCCGTTTTTCGGGGTAATTTCCGAAGTCTTACCAGTCCACGCCCGGAAGCCGATTTTTGGTTATCGCGCGATCGCCTATTCGAGTATGGCGATCGCCTTTATCGGGATTCTCGTTTGGGCGCACCATATGTTCACAAGCGGTACCCCAGGCTGGTTACGGATGTTCTTTATGGCAATGACGATGATTATCGCCGTACCCACCGGAATTAAAGTCTTTAGTTGGTGTGCCACCGTTTGGGGCGGAAAAATTAGTCTCAATTCACCGATGTTATTCGGTTTAGGCTTTGTTTCCACCTTCCTCATCGGCGGCTTAACTGGCGTAATGGTCGCTTCTGTACCCTTCGACATCCACGTCCACGATACCTACTTTGTCGTCGCCCACCTCCACTATGTTCTCTTTGGTGGTAGCGTTTTAGGCTTATTTGCTGGCGTTTATCACTGGTATCCGAAAGTCACCGGAAGGATGTACAGCGAAACTTTAGGGATTCTTCATTTTGCCCTCACTTTCATCGGCGTACATCTTACCTTTATGCCGATGCACGAACTCGGTTTATTAGGAATGAACCGCCGCGTTGCCCTTTATGATCCCCAATTCCAGCCTCTAAATATTATGGCGACAATTGGTTCTTATGTCCTGGCTGTTTCCATTTTACCGTTTATAATTAACGTCCTTTGGAGTATGGTCAAAGGAGAAAAAGCAGGTCGTAATCCTTGGAAAGCCTTAACTTTGGAATGGCAAACCACCTCACCGCCAATCATTGAGAACTTTGAAGAAGAACCGATTTTGTGGTCAGGTCCCTACGATTACGGTATCGACGCGAAAACCTTAGAAGGCGATCGCACAGTACAAGAATTACTCACCGAAGTACAAGGCGAATCTAGCTAAAGGTACAAGTCAAAAGCTAAATTTACCCTTCTATCCGGGCGCAGCAAATTGCGCCCTAACCACACCTCAGCTTGGATTTGCTAACAACAGCAAAAGCTTAAACTTATACCCTTTCTCGTTAGTCAAATTACCGCAAAAACAAGGAATTTATGCAAGGTTCAACAATTGACGAATCCAAAACTGCTCTTAATTACCATCACGAAGTAGAAGCAGGAGCGCATCACGAAGAACATCCCGATTTTCGGATGTTCGGTGTGGTGGTTTTCCTCGTCGCTGAAACAATGATTTTCCTCGGTTTATTTGTGGCTTTTTCCATCTACAAAGTCATGTATCCGGAATTTCCCCCCGAAGGTACAGAATTAGAGCTTTTGCTACCAGGAATTAACACAATCATCCTAATTTCTAGTAGCTTTGTCATGCACAAAGGTCAAAGCGCAATTAAAAACAACGACAACAAAGGACTACAAATTTGGTTCGCTTTAACTGCACTGATGGGAGCGATTTTCTTAGCCGGACAATTGTACGAATATAGCCATTTGGAATTTAGTTTAACAACTAATTTATTTGCCAGTTGTTTCTATGTTTTAACCGGATTTCACGGGTTGCACGTTACCGTTGGTTTGTTACTAATTTTATTCGTTCTCTTTCGTTCTCGCAAATCTGGACACTATTCTGCGGCAGAACATTTCGGTGTCGAAGCCTCAGAACTTTATTGGCACTTTGTTGACGTTGTTTGGGTGGTACTTTTTATTTTAGTTTACTTACTACCCTAGAGTTTTTCCTAGCAAATTATTAAAGCGATCTTCGTTGTGAAGATCGCTTTTAATTTTCATCTTTTCCTCGTTCCTAGGTTCAACCTGGGAACGAAAAAACAAGGCTCTGCCTTGATTTGGGTAATCTTCATCTTCTTAAAAAAATCTAATCTGAAATGGAAAATAAAATGCAACGGATTTTATGTAAAGACGTTGGATGCAACGTCTCTACAAGGTAATGATGTTTAGCAAGCATTTGTGTATTTCATATAAGTGCAAGTTTTTCCTTGTTTAAATTCATTTAAAGCTTCATCAGCAAGAAAAGATAGTTCCTCTTCTGAATTAGCAAAAGCTTCTGTCCAGAGTTTCTCAGCTTCGATTTCTGCTAAAATCAACGTAGCAATAGCTTCTTGCTCGGTTTCAGAAAGTTGGGAAAGTTGAAAAAGTGCTTGTTCTAATTTTTGGATCATGGTTGTTTTTTCTGTTACTGAATTAATTTTAAAGTTTTCAAATCTTCTTGAAAATCCTCAACATCATAATTAACATTGAGTCCACGTTTGGCAAGTTCTTCTTGAAATTCAATTACACTTAATCCCGTCCAAGCACGAGCTTTTCCACTGCTAATTTTTTCTTGTTTATAAAGCATAATCGCTACTTCAATTATTAGTTCAGCCTCTGTTATTCGGGCTGCTTGGAGAATATGATCGGGAATTAAAGCGCTCATCGGATTTTTGTTAACAAAAAATTGTTTCTCATACTATTTTAACCGGATGAATGCTACAAATATATATTTTGTCCCAGACATTGGCTGCAACGTCTCTAGACAATTTGATGTAGTGTAGCCAAAGCACATTTGTATAGGTCTGGGGAGGCTTGCTCATTTTTGCTTGAAGGTTATTATATCTTACTTCAGCACTATTGACAAAAATGTAAAAATATGTTCAATGAATCTAGGAGTGAGTTGTTAACATTTCCCAGAAAAAGTTAAAATTGATCCGCTTAAATAATTTTACCGTTTTGACAAAGGTCAAGTTATCGTAGAGACGAGCGGAAAACTAGCTAGCTTGCTTGCTAACAGGTTAAAAAGTAAACTGAGGCTGACTTACCCCGACGAACCTCAAATTATTGTCCAGACGAGCGGAAAACTACCTAGCTAGCTTGGTTATTAAATAGTAAACTAAGGCTGATTTACCCCTCCGTCATTGCTCAGTGCTAAGTCGAGGTCGCGATGAACCAACAACTCAAGAGCAAGAAAATATACCAAAAGTAATAAACTGAACTAGAGATTAGTAACTGCGGATTGGAGAGTGGGAACTCTGAAATTAATACCTAATTGAGGGGTGCTAACTATCGATCATCCGACAACCAACAACCAATAACAAACTGATAACTGATAACTCGTAACTGACGATCATCTACCAACTATTAACAAAGGAAATCTCATCATGGCTGAAGTAAGAATTAACAGTATCACTTCCAATTTACTTTTAGGTTCCGATATCGACCTTAACGAAGGTCAGGTTTTGACTTACGAAGTCAGTATCGAAGATATCGACCTGGAACCGGGTGAGTTTGTTGATATTAGGATTAACAATAGTTCTAACTTTGTTGATGTTGGTGCAGGACCAGGAAACGATTTCAGTTTCCGTATCGATGATTTTAACTCGCGGACTGAGGATATTTCCCAGAAGCGGACGCTCAAAATTTTTGATTTTAACGACGATATTGACCTGAATATCGACAATATTTTTGACGATATTAGCGAACCAGACCGCTTCGCAACCCTAACTTTTGAAATAATTAATACTAATATTGCGATTTCTAATGCAGATATCTTCATTGAAGATACTCAGAATCGCCAAGTAAATATTGACTTTTTCGATGACGACTTCTCCGAGATTGATACTTCTCCACCGGAAGGGAGAATTGTTGTTGATGAAAATGGTAGTGGACAATATGAAATTCGTCTAGAAACTATTCCCCTGGCTCCTCTATTTATGAGGATTGACATTAATAATCAAAAAACAGGTGTTGGTGTTGCCGATCAAAGAATCAGCTTATTAACTGGTGAAGTAGTTGATATTCCTAATACCACAAATCTTCTTGGTGGCGGGATTCTGAGAATTCTGGGTACAGAGGATTTAGCCTTTGGGGGAAATGGGATTCTCGACCCCAGAATTATCACTGTCAATGTTGGACCAGATGATTTGCGAGACGAAGGTGAAGTGATCAGCAGAATTTTTCATGAATTTCTGCCAGAAGCCACTTTTACCGAACAAATAGAAGTAGATGACGATGGATTTAGAGATGAGGCGATCGCGGAATTAAGAGAAATTCTCGGCGATACCGCAGAAATCCCAGAAGCTCAAATTCTCGCACGAACCGAACAGCTAATCGATCAATTTATTAATGACACCCTGTTGGATTTTGTCATTACTCCCGATGAAGTACAGAGATTAGACAGAGATGGAGACGGTTTCACCGATCGCGTTCTTGCTAGCGCGACAATTCAATCTGACCCCAACTACTATCTCCAAGACGATCTGATCGACAACGAGTTAGTTCCCACAATCGAAGTAACTCAACTGGAAGACGACGAACCAACAGTATCGATTCTGCAAGAAGATCGCACCGTTTCTGAAGGTGGAGACTCAGCGACCTACTTTGTGCGTCTTGGGACATTCCCCCGTCGCGAAGATGCACTTGAAGCGACTGTCATTATTGAACTGACACCAAACGAAGAAATTAGCCTTAATGGTGCTAATCCTGGGGAAGCAATCAGACTCAGGTTCAACACCGATACTGCTTTATTCAGCCAACCTGTAGTTGTAACTGCTCTTGACGATGCCACGATTGACCCGGAAGATATTGGTTTAATCACCCACGAAATCATCTCCAGTGACGATCCTCGCTACAACCCTGAATTCAATGACGTACCATTCCTTGTCAACGGTTCTGTCACCAATGAAGTCAGATTCAACATTCAAGATAACGATGAAGCGGGAATCATCATTACCCAAATTAGTGACACCCTGAACATCGTCGAAGGCGAAACTACTGAAATTTTACAAATCAGATTAGCCACAATTCCCGACGACGACGTACAAATCGACTTCACTCCCGGCGCTCAAATCGATGTTGGTGCTGGTGTTGAACAACCGATTACACTCACATTCACCCCAGAAAACTACGACCAAATCCAAACGGTAACAGTGAGTGCAGAAGACGATAACGTACTCGAAGGAAATCGCACTCGCACCATCGACATTGCCTCATTTTCTCCTGATGTTAACTACGCTGCTGGTGTCCCATTCCTAGTTAACGACAACGACGATCCGGTTGACGAAATTACAGTTAACATCACCGATAACGACCCTGGAGCAATTATTACCACCGAAGACCCCGATGTCGCTGTTGTCGAAGGTGGAAACACAGGTAGCTACCAAGTTAGCCTCAACTTGCAACCAACGGCTAACGTTACCCTGACAGTCACACCTAGCAGCGATGCGATCGATTTCGGGAATGGTCCGGGTGTTCCTTTCGACCTGATTTTTACTCCGAATAACTTCGCGACACCGCAAACCGTTACTTTCACAGGTGTAGAAGATCCCGACCAAGAAGACGAAATTGTCAGTTTAGTCCAAACCCTCAGCAGTGCTGACCCCCGCTTTAGCGGTCAATCTCAAGGTAAAGTCAGTATTAATGGCAATCTGAGCAATACTCTCAACGTGGAAATTCTCGACGACGACACCGAAGCGAGAATCCTGATTGAAGAAATCCCCACTAACGAAGTTAATCTCGGTGAAAGAGATTTACTCAGCTACCGTCTGCGACTGGTGAACGCGGATTTAGAACCGGGGGAAACGGTTACTGTACGGGCTACCAGAAACGACCAATTCGATCCTTTCCCGGAATTTCCGACTTCGTTCCCGAACTTAGAAATCGGCGGTGGTTTAGGTAGACCAGTGGAAGTTACCTTTACTGCGGATGACTTGGTAGAAACGATTAACGTCCTCGCATCAAACGACGAAATCGACCAAAACGTTGAGCCGACAGCCGCAAATCCGAATCCGGTAGACAGAATTAGTATTATTCAGCACGTCGTTACAAGCAACAATCCGGCTTTATCTGGTTTACCGATTGTCTTTGAAGATGGGACGATTAGCGATCGCCTCACAGTCAATATTTTTGATGATGATTTTGCTGCGGTTGATACTTCGATTCCTGATGGGAATCTGGTTATTACTGAAGGAAATAGCGGTTCCTACAATATTCGTCTGGAAACTATTCCGCTTATTGACGAAACAATTGACGGCTACTTTTTCTATAGCATTATCCCTAGTAATCAAAATACCCAGATCAATTTACCTTACCTAACAATTAATCCGGAAACTGGGGAAGTTGTCGAAGCACAATCAGACTTTTTACCGGGACTGACGGAAACGATCTTTCGTCGCGAAGATCCGGTAACTGGAGAAGTAGAAAACGTCCTTAACGCGGCTAATCCTGGTTTTGGCGACCCGGTAGACCGCATTATTCCCCGTGGTTCGGAGGCTTTACTTCCAGAAACTATTCCGGTAACTGTCGGACCGCAAGATAATCGCGACGAAGGCGATTTGATTAGTCTGCTGTTTCATCCAGTTTCGACACAAAGAACTCTGTTTTATACGTTTGATAGCTTTATTCTCAGTGCAGTCGATGATGAAGAAATTATCCGACTTACAGAGATCGATCCGGAAAATCTCCAACAAGCAATTCTCGCGGAAACTGCTGACTGGTTGTTCCCGATTAATGATTTTGACTTTAATGCGTCGATCGAATTTGTTGACGATGGAGATGTCGGAGCATTTGACCGCGATCGCGATGGTTTAATCGATCGCTTCCGGGTTTCGGTAACATATACTGGCGACCCGAATTATAACGATGATGATACGCCAATTCCGACGATTACGCTGCGCCAAGAAGATGACGATGAACCAGCCGTAATTATCACTGAAGATCCGGAACTGGATATTAATGAAGGTGGTGAAGGTACTTATTCGATTCGTTTGGCAACTTTCCCGCGACGCGATGATTCCAGTGCAGTTGAAGTCGAAATTACCCTGAATCCGAATAACGAAATTGAGTTATTCAACCCAGTGACAGAGGAATTTGCTGGGGCTGGGAATCCGGTAACATTTACATTTACGACTGCGAATGCGTTAATTAATCAAGAAGTTCGGGTGCGGGCGATCGCGGATGACGAGGTTGAAGGTCCCCATACCGGAACGATTATCCATACTTTCCGCAGTGATGACCCGAATTACAACTTGGGTGTAGCCCCGATTCTCATTAATGGTGCGGCTACTCCTCTACTGACGGTTAATATCGACGATACTAACCCGGCGGTAATCATCGAACAAACTGACGGTAGCACAAATGTTTCGGAAAATGGGCTAGACGATACCTATTTTGTCAGTCTTAGCGCAGCCCCGACAGATGATGTCACTATTTTAATTCAGCCAGATGAAGAAACTAATCTCGGTGACGGTGCTGGTAATTTAATCATTCTCACGTTTACTCCGGATAACTTTGACAGTCCCCAAGCAGTTAATGTCCAAGCAGTAGACGATGACGAACAAGAAGGTCCTCACTTCAGCAATTTAATTCATACCGTTACCAGTAATGACCCCGATTATCAAACCCAGATTGTCGGGGGAAACCGCAGTGGAACTCCGATCATCATTGACGATGAACCTACTGAAGGACAATCTTTTGGTCAACTGCGGGTGAATGTTCGCGATAACGATGTCGCTGGTGTGAGTATTTTCCAAAGCGAAGCAAGTAGCTTGGTAAGCGAAGATGGGGCTACAGATACGTTTGAAGTTAGCCTCGACAAGCGACCGATCGCTGATGTTACAGTTACTCTTGACCCCAATGGCGAAATTAGTCTCGGTGGTGGGGTAGATGCACCGATCGCGCTATTCTTCACTCCGGAAAACTTCGACGAACCGCAAATCGTTACGGTGACTGCGTTTGACGATACCGAACGAGAAGACGAAAATAACCCAGATCCCGGAATCGTCAGCGTAACAGTAGCTAGCACTGACCCAGAATATCTTCGGAGTACAATTCCCATTAGCGTCGATGGAGTAGCGATCGGTCAAACAATTAATGGGGAACGAGTTAACGAATTTGAGATCGAAATCGAAGATAACGACACTCCCGGTGTCAGTATTACTCAAACCGACGAAACCACAGAAGTTTCAGAAGCAGGGGAAACCGATACTTACGACGTAGTTTTGAACCGTCAACCGATCGCTGATGTTACAGTTACAATTACTCCCGACCAAGAATTAAGCTTAGAAGGGGCTAACGATGATGGAATCCTGACCCTAACCTTTACTCCCCAAGATTGGGATATTCCCCAAACCGTGAACGTTAGCGCAGTTGACGACTCCTTAGCCGAAGATACACCCCACTTTGGGCGACTAATTCACGAAGTCGAGAGTGCCGATCCTGAGTATTCTGGAGAAGAAGTAAATATCCGCGTCGATGGTGAAGACACCAACGAATTGCAAGTAGCGATCGCCGATAATGATAATCCCGGTGTTAGCATTATTCAAACTCTCGGTAATACCGAAGTTTCCGAAGATGGCGATACTGATATCTACGAAATTCGCCTCGACTCTCAACCAACCGCAAATGTCCGCGTTACTGTTGACCCTGACGAAGAACTCGACCTCGGTAACGGGGCTGGTGTCGCTTTAACTCTCACCTTCACCCCCGAAAACTTTGACGAAGCCCAAGTTGTTACCGTCGCTGCAATCAACGACGCAGATTTAGAAAGCGACCACACCGGAACCATTCTCCACCGAGTCAATTCCTCAGACGCTAACTACAACGGTGCAGATGTCCAATTTACCGTCTTTACCGGAGAAAATGACGAGGAAGGTGAACCAATTTCCGAAGTAACCAATCAACTCGTCGTTGATATCGAAGATAATGACACCGGAAATGTCGTCGTGAACGCTTTACTAGGTGGAATCGAAGGAGTTATCGTTAGCGAAAATGGAGGTACTGACACCTACGAACTGCGTCTTGATTCGGTTCCCACCGATGATGTGACGATTTCCGTTGCACCTAGCGGGGAACTTGACCTGGGACGCGGTCCAGGTGTCCCAGTTACGTTCACGTTTACCCCAGAAAATGCCTTAAACCCGCAAACAGTTACCGTACGAGCTTTTGACGATAATATTGCTCAAGATGAAGTCGAACGAATTTCGCGAATTACCGCTACTGTCACCAGTAATGACCCTCGCTTTAACAACATCAGTATCGATGACGTAGCTGTAACTATCCAAGATAACGATACTGCAAGGATTATTGCTTCTCCAGAGTCCGGAAGTATCGCGGTTGTTGAAGGTAACGAAACTGATGGTTACACAATTCGTCTCGATACAATTCCGGAAGCCGAAGTAACAGTTACGGTCACTCCCAGTAACGCCCAAGTAGACCTCGGAAACGGCGCAGGACAACCAATAACGCTGACATTTGACCCCGACGCAAGCGCCCTCGACCCCCAAACGGTGAATGTGGCAGCTTTCCCGGATGACCAAACGAACCGAGGAGACAGAACGACGACTCTTTTCCATCGCGTCACCAGTGATGACCCTCAATATCAAGGTTTTGATATTCCCGATATTAATGTGCAAATCAGCGACGATGATGTGGCGGCTTTGAATGTGGGTTTAGAGGATGGGAATGCGACTGTTACTGAAGGTGGGGATACGGATACGTTCTCGTTACGGTTAAATAGCGTTCCTGTGAGTAATGTAACGGTGACGGTTACGCCCGATGACCAGGTGGAACTGGTGAATGCAGGGGAAGATGGAACGGTGACGCTGACATTTACGCCGAATAATAGTTTCTTCTCGCAGAATATCACGGTGCGGGCGCTGAATGATGCGGTGGTTGAGGGTTCCCACACGGGTACGGTTTCGTTTAGTTTCAGTAGCGATGACCCCGATTATAACAACGGTGATGTCCCGATTAATGTGGATGGGGAGACTCTGGGTGAATTAACTGTTAATATTCTCGATAATGACGCGGGTGTGGCGATCGCGCAAACTGGTGGTAATACTACTGTTGCTGAAGGTGGTACGGCTGATACTTATTCGGTGGTGTTGACGACTGCACCTGTAGGTGAAGTGACGGTGATTCTTGACCCGGATGAGGAGACAGATATTGGGAATGGTGGCGGAAATCAGGTTTCGCTGGTGTTTACGGAGGACAACTTCGATACACCGCAAGTGGTGAATGTGACTGCGGTTGACGATGACCAAGTAGAAGGCGACCATAGTAGCGTAATTCGGGCGATGGTCAGTAGCAGCGACGATCGCTATACTAATGAGGCGATCGCTGTTGATGGTGTCTCGACTCAAGAAATTACTGTTAATGTCACCGATAATGATTTTGGTTTGATTGTTACGGAGTCGGACAATAATACTGAGGTGGTTGAAGGTGGTGATGGTGATACTTATACCCTTGCTCTTTCTAATCGTCCTAGTGGGAATGTGACGATTGAGATTAGTGCTGATGATGATGAGTTAGAAATCGAGGGTGCAACTAATGACCAGATTGTCTTTACTCCGGAAAACTTTGACCAACCACGCACAATTAGCGTCAATGTGGAAAATGACAATTCACCTGATGGAAATCGGACTCGGATTATTACTCATACAGTAGTTGAAGGTAGCGCGGAAGAGTATCTGGACATTGAACCTACTGAATTAGAAGTAGAAATTACTGACGATGACGAAATTCTCAATCGCGCTGATAACAATATTTTCTCGATCTCTGAGGAAGCCGGAGAGACGCAACTGCTGTTTACTTTTACCGAACGCAATGCCAACCATGTCAATGAAATTGGTTATGTGATTGCTGATGATTCCCAAGGTACAATTAATGGAATTTCTCCGGGTTCGCAAGAATATGTCGAAGCTGCGGTTAATCGGGGACAATCGATTTTCACGGCTTTACCACGCACGGTATTACAAGATTTGCAGTCTAATCGCCAAATTAGCTTTGATGCAGGTGACAATATTGTCTTTTTCTTGGTGTCGGATGGTAGTATCGACCAAGTACGCCAAGATTTAGAAGCGGGACGAGAAACTGCGGATGTGTTTTTCGCGATTCCGGATGCTAATCTCGATGGTACTCCTCATTTCGATGTTCCTGAGTCGGGGGATGAGAAGTTTACCTTTGCTTGGGAAGATTTGAATGGTGGTGGAGATAACGATTTTAACGATGTGTTGATGGAAGTTGAGGTGCGTAATGATTTACCCGCACCAAGAGGAACAGGTCCCCAAGGAACGGTAGAATTGATTGATTTGCGATCGCCAGATACAGTGGAAGCGGAATTTGACCTCAATAGTTTTGCGGCTTTGGATAATACTATCGGCTTATACATTGTTGTCGATACTGCTGGAACCTTGATTAACGGACTGACACCGGGAGATGAAGGTTATGCTGAAGCAGCGATTGGTAGTAGTACGGTTCGCTTCTTTGAAGATGAGGAAGCTGTATCCTCACCACTGCAAGGTTTGCTCGCACCTTATATTATTGCTGGTGGTACAAGGGCTGAATTTCTCGATGACAATCCTAGCAATGACTTATTAGCGGGAATTCCGGTGGCTTACTTCCCCTTCTTGGATGCTAACCCCGATGATTCTGACCACATTCGTTTGTTAGGAGATAATACGTTTGGTTTTGAGGATCTGCCGAATTTAGGTGATTCGGATTTCGAGGACTATACAATGCAAGTTATTTTGCCTCCTCTGGAGACAACTACGACTTAAAATTCCTCGCAGATGATGTAGAGATGTTGTACGCAATGTCTCTACAAACACTCATCTGTTTGAGTTTATTTCTGAAACTAGGCATAAACAAAACTGAAGCATTTAGGAACGCTGACAAAGCCTTTTTAAGAGATTCATTAATTGAAGAGCATCTTCTAGGTAAGTAACATACTCGTTTTCGCTAACCTTGATATCCCTACCTTCTAAATCTATGCCGTATTTTTCCGCGATGACGACAATTGGCGTGAGTTCGGATACTTGAGCATTTTTGCGAATCCGAATCCCGATTTGCACGTATTCATCGATAGTTTTGCCTACTTGATTGAGTAAAATTAGATCTGGGCGTTCGCATCCATCTCTGGTGCGGGCTAGGGCGGTTTCTTCGTCGATCGCTAGAAAAACATGATAGCCTTCAAATTTCAAGTTTTTTACTAACAGCGATCGCACTTCGTCATCTGGTTCAACTAGCAAAATTTTTGCTAATTTATCTCGAACACTCATTTTTCTCCTCTATTTTTCTTCCCAGTAAGCGATCGTATTCATCCCTTACTACTCGGAAACATTCACAGGAGGCTGCTTCTAGTTTCTGTTGCTTAATAATCTGAATATAACCACGATGGTAAGTAATTATACCTTCCTCCTGAAGCTTTTGAGCAGCTTGAGTAACACCAGAACGTCGCACACCGAGCATGTTACTGATTAATTCTTGAGTCAGTATAAGCTCATCTGAATTAATCCGATCTTGTACTTCTAGCAGCCAACGTGCTAGTCTTTTTTCGATTACGTGAAGGCGGTTACAAGCGGTATTCTGGGAAATCTGAGCGATGAAAGCTTGAGTGTAAGTTAGCATTACGTCTCGCAACTCTTTATTTTTCTCGAACTCTTGACGCATTATTTTAGCATCGATCTTCATCGCGGCTCCGCCAATCTGAACTACATATTCGGTTTGGGTAGTTTCTCTTCCACCCATCAAAGCATTGATCCCCATAACTTCCCGGTTGCCAACTATCCCTGTTTCTGCTGTCGCACCGTTCTCCATTGTAATTATGATTGATAATAAGCAATCAATTGGAAAATAAAGTTCGGTGATCGTTTCGTTTGGTATATGTAAAACTTGACCGCGATTGAGCAAGACTAGCTGCAAGTTCGGGGCGAGAATATCATACATTTGCTCTGTTAGTAGTTCAAGTAAATGATTTTTTATAGACATTTGATAACCTGGTCGATTTTTTTGAATCAAATGATCACTTGTTCTTTCAACAATAGCGATTGCTCGATAT
>JAWQFW010000071.1:0-20614 GCA_035968095.1 Oscillatoria sp. PMC 1068.18 | reverse complement strand
GAGTTTATGTTGAGCAAATGTACCACTCTTGTCGGCGCAGCGTACCGCCTCTGTCGGCGCAGCCATCGCTAAAGAGTAATACTCCCAAAACTCCTGACACCTCCCACACTCCCAACACTCCTCTTGTGGGGATTGGTGATTGGGGATTGGGAGAGTTGATTGTCTTTCCAGACGAAATAATTCACTGTAAAGTTCGATTAAATTCTCTCAAAGCTACAGAAGAACCAACTTGCCAAGCGCGATCGACATATCGAGTCACAATTTCTTTGACACCAAAATCGGGAAAAATCAGACTGGTATCAGTTTCTAGATAGCTATTATCTGTAAAAAGATAGATGTATAATTCATTAGCTTTATAAATCCAAACTTCGGGAATTGCCAAAGAAAGGTAATCTTCGATGCGAGTAAAAGAAGTAACATCAATTTCTATGGCTAAATCCGGTGGCGGATCGATACTCAGATCTAGCTGACGTTTTCCTAGTATTGTTTGATAATTCTCGATATAAAAACAAGCATCGGGTTCTAATCCTGGTTTTTTTCCGTATCTTAAAGTTATCGGATGAAAGCTATCCCAATCTCGTCCTTGATGTCGTAGTAGTGCTTTGACTAAATCGACAATAACATCAATTTCTTTGCCATGTTCGGGTAAGGGACTCATCAGTAAGATCTGGTTATCTCGAAAACGAATGCGGGGAATAGCGCGATCGCCTAACTGTGCCAAAAGTTGTTCGTAATCAGCTACAGTACCAGGAAACTGTAATCTTGTTCCTGCGGGGAGATCGATTTTATCTGGGGTAATAGTCGGTAACATTTTTTTGAAATTTCTCTTGCAACTTGCGATCTAGATTATTTATCAAATCTGAGTAATCAATAATAATCAGACAAATCTTTTCTAATCGTTGCCAACCCCTTGTCTAAAGTTAAGTACGCTGGAGGAACTTTTTCCACTAACCAAACCTGATTTTCCGAACAATAAAAAGTGTAACCATCTCGATCCATTTTTCCAGCAGCAACAACAAAAATTACAGGTTTGCCATGTCGTTTACCTACATTTTTAGCTGTTTCTAAGTCTGTGGAAAGGTGGACATGATGGCGAGACATTTTGCTCAAACCTTGCTTGAGAATTGACTGAACTGCATCTTCTTGCGTACCATGATATAAAATCGCGGGAGGCTCCATTGGTTCTAATTGTAAATCTACCTCGATACTGTGTCCTTGGTTAGCACGAATTAGTTTTCCGGTGGAGTCAAACGAAAAGCGTTTTTTGTCGTTTTCAGCAACTACTGCGGCTAATTCTGGAGCGGTAAGCGAAAATTTGTCTCGTTGACAAGCAGTGAGCAGTGTGTCTACTGCTATCCAGCCACCAGGTGCAAGTTGTAAACCAAGTTTGTCGGGATGATGGCGCAAATGATAACTGAGATATTTACTAATTTTAACTAAACGGGATTTGTTCATGGCGATCGCTGCAAGCTAGCCTCATCTCCACAACTCTCAAAACTTTATGTACTATAGCATAATACAACTTCAATTGTTTGGGTAGAGTGAGGAAAAATGTCAGCAAAGTTTACCTAATTGGTAACTTGCGAGGCAAAAATTGTCACAGAAAAAACTCTTAACAGATCGCGATTAGGATACTTTCAGAAAATTTAAGGGAATTTCAACAATAAATTCTGCACCCTCTCCCACTTGCGAATTAAAATTCAACTTTCCGTTATGCTTATCCACAACAATTTGATAACTCGTTAACAAACCCAAGCCACTACCTTTACCTCCAGGTTGAGTAGTAAAAAAAGGTTCAAATAAATGGGCTTTTACTTTGTCACTAATCCCACAACCGTTATCTTTAATACTAACAATAATTCGCTCCGAATTTTCTAAATATGTATTAATCCAAATAATCGGTTTAATTTCTTCAGATTTATCTACTTCAAATTTTAACTCTAAACTATCAACAGCATTGTTCAACAAATTAAGAAAGACTTGGTTTAATTGACTAGCATAACAAGCAATCTTCGGTAAATCACCATAATTTTTAATAACTTCAATCTCGAAATTCCGATCTTTTTGATTAAGTCGGTGCTGCAAAAGTAGCAAACTGCTATCAATACCTTGATGAATATCGACAGATTTAATTTCAGATTCATTTAAACGGGAAAAAATTCGTAAAGCAAGAATAATAGTTGAAATTCGTTCTGAACCAGATTGAAGAGAATTAAAAATATTGTCTAAATCTGTACTAATAAAATCTAAATCTAGGTCTTCAATTACTTCTTGAATATTTTCTGTAGGCTCAGGATATTCTTCCTGATAAACATCTATCAAGCGGAATAAATCTTCAATATAGTTGCGGGCAAAATCCAGATTTCCGGTAATAAAACTAACTGGATTATTAAGTTGATGAGAAATTCCGGCAACTAGCTTTCCTAAACTAACCATTTTTTCTTTATGAATTAGTTGAACTTGAGCTTCTTTGAGTTCAACTAAAGCCTTTTTAAGTTGCTGATTTTGTTCTTTTAATTGAGACTGAAGTTCTTTAATTGTCAATTGATTTTTAATTCGAGCCAGCACTTCTTCAAATTGAAATGGCTTAGTTATGTAATCTACACCGCCTACTTGAAAAGCTTTAACTTTATCTTCAGTGTTATCTAAAGCACTCAAAAAAATTACGGGTACAGTGTTAGTTTTTTGGTTTTCTTTGAGTTGTTTGCAGACCTCATATCCGTCAAGACCGGGCATATTAATATCAAGTAAAATCAAGTCAGGTAGTACGGCTTGGACTGCGGTTAAAGCCATTTGTCCGTTGATTGCTTTACGGACATTATATCCTTGTTCTCCTAACATTGTTGATAAAAAGCGGATATTATCTGGAGTATCATCAACAACAAGGATATCATTTTTTTCTGGATTGAGATAATCGTTAGAAGAATAATTTTTCATAAGAATTCAAATTTAATTAATGCTGAAAAATAATTAAGTATCAATTTTTTTTTTCAAATTAGGAATTTGAGCTATTTTTTTTACCAGCAAGGGTCAGAATTGATCAATTCTACCACATTTTTAGTGTTCAAAGGTCGGGAGAAGAAGTACCCCTGACCAAAATCACAATTCAAATTTTTCAGTTGAATTAACTGTTGAGTAGTTTCGATTCCTTCAGCGATCGCGTTCATCCCCATTGTTTGTGCAATACTAATAATGGCGGGAACTAAACCGAGGTCGGATGAAGTTCCATTCAGACGCTTGACAAAAGATCTATCAATTTTGAGAAGATCGACGCGAAAAGAATGTAAGTAACTCAGGGAAGAATAACCTGTACCAAAATCATCAATGCTGAGGTGAATTTTCCGTTTTTTTAATTCTTCGAGAATAGCGGCTGCTCCTTGAGTGTTATCCATAATTGCACTTTCAGTAATTTCTAATTTGAGACATTGAGGATCGAGCTTTGTTTCTGTCAGAACTGTATCGATTTGTTCGATTAAATTTGGTTGAGAAAACTGCCGCACAGAAAGATTAACACTCATACTGATAGTATCATTGAGTAATTTTTGTCGTTGCCAAGTAGAAAGCTGCTGACAAGCTTCCCCCATCACCCAATGACCAATTTGGTTAATTAATCCAGTTTCTTCAGCTAGGGGAATAAACGCTCCGGGAGACACTAAACCAAGCTGAGGATGTTGCCAACGAACTAAGGCTTCAAAAGCAGAAATTTTGCCTTGATTTAAATCAATAATTGGTTGATAATAGAGAACAAATTCCTGACGTTCGAGGGCGCGGCGCAAATCATTTTCAAGTTGTAACAATTCCAAAGCTAGGCTGTGCATTTCTGGGTCAAAAACATGAAATCGACCTTTACCGAGGGCTTTAGCGCGGTACATAGCTGTGTCGGCATCCCGCAAGAGATGTTCTGGTTTTTCGTAGTGACAATTGCCCAAAGTAATGCCGATACTAGCATTAATAAAAACTTCTCTTCTTTGTAGGGAAAAAGGTTGAGAGAATAATTCTAAGATCCGAGTTGCCATTTGAGTAGCATTGCTGATATTTTCGATTTCCGTGAGGAGAAGGGCAAATTCATCACCACCGAGACGAGCGAGAGTATCCCGACTACTTAAACAAGATTGAAGACGAGCGGCGATCGCGATTAGCAATTCATCACCAACGAGATGTCCCAAAGAATCATTAACAACTTTAAAGCGATCGCAGTCTAAAAACAACACCGCAAACTGAGATGATTTTATTTCCTTCGCTTGTTGGAGAGCTTCTTGTAAATGTTTCATAAATAAAGCTCGATTCGGCAACCCCGTCAGTGAGTCATGGAGTGCCATTTCCAGTAAGCGAACATTAGCTATTTCCAACTGCTGCGTACGCTCTTGTACCCGCTTTTCTAGCTGAGTATTGAGTTGGAGAATTTCTCGCTTTGCGGTTCTCAAAGCCAATTGATTTTGAACTCGAATCAAAACCTCTTCAAACTGATAGGGCTTCGTAATATAGTCTGCACCACCAACTTCAAAAGCTTTCACTTTATCAAAAACTTCATTGAGAGCGCTGAGAAAAATTACCGGAATCTCCGCAGTGTGGCTCTGTTGTTTCAATTCCTGACAAACTTGATACCCATCCAGATCTGGCATCATGATATCCAACAAAATCAGATCCGGAACAACAGTTTCCACCGCCTTCAGAGCCATCTGTCCATTGAGAGCTTTCCGGACGTTATACCCTTGTTTGAGCAGCATTGTCGAAAGTAAGCGCAAATTTTCAAGAGTATCATCAACAATCAAAATATCTTCTTTAATAATGACCTGGCGATCGCTATTCATCTCAAATCTAGTCTTAATTAATTACAGCTTAGTTGATTCCTAACTGGGAAGAGTTAATCGCGAGCTTGTGAAATTAACTCAACAATCTGCTCAAACTGGAAATTTTCAGCCAAATCTCTCAATAAAACTGCCAAAGTCGCATTTTCTGAGGAAATTTGGGTAATCAATTGTAAAATTAGCAGATCGCTTCCTTGAGCAGCAGCATGATTTAACTTTGCGATCCATTCTGACGGCATTTGAGCAATTTGTAACTTCATCTCGTTCAGTTTCACTTTAGCTGGAGTTGGGGTGGGGATTTTGCCATTAGATGTAGTTTTTGGAGCATAGAGATAATTCACATCGAGATACTGACCAATTTTTGCCAATAGTTCCTCTTGGCGAAAAGGTTTGTGTACTAAGTCATTGCAGCCAACGGCTAAAATTTGCTGTCGCTGTTCATCAAAAACACTAGCAGTTAAAGCAATAATCCTCGTCGCTTGACCTTTTGGGGAACTGCGAATTTTGGCGATCGCTTCATAACCGTTCATAACTGGCATTTGCATATCCATTAAAATTAGGTGTGCATCCCAATTGGACCAAACTGCCAAAGCTTCTTGACCATTTGTTGCTTCGCGTACCTCAAAACCGAGATCCTCAAGCAACTTGACTAACAAAAAACGATTGGCAGGATTATCCTCTACTACTAGGATGCGATATTTTTCTTGATTCGCAGCAAGACCAATGATGTTTTGATTAATTGGTTGACTATTGGTAACACCAGTCTCGACAACTGTGCTGAGTGAAATTGCAAAGCTGAACTTGCTTCCCAGGTTGGGAGTGCTACTAACCTCAATTTTGCCTCCCATTAGTTGCACAAACTTTTGCGAAATTGGCAAACCTAAACCTGTACCTTGACCAGATTTTAAGCCTGTTTCGGTTTGAGTAAAAGGCTCAAATAACAGTTCTGACTCTTCCGGAGCAATACCCGAACCAGTATCAATAACTGAAAATAATAAAGTTGGCTTTTCGACGTTGGCGGTTAGTTGAGAAGTTCGAGAACAGCTTTCTACTTTCAACGTCACGCTACCAGTTGCGGTAAACTTGACTCCGTTACCGAGGAGGTTAATCAAGACTTGGCGTAGTTTGCTTTCGTCAGTTTTGACATATTGAGGAACTTCAGGGGTACGGATCAAGTTTAATTCTAATCCTTTCGCTTGGGCTTTGTAGCGAAACATTTCTTCGATTGTATGCAGGAAGCGATACAAGTCAAAAGCCTTTTCGTTGAGGCTAACTCGTCCAGCTTCAATTTTAGACATTGCCAAGATATCATTGATCAAATTGAGGAGATGTTCGCCACTGTTACTGATAATCTCTAAATATTGTTGGTGAGTTGAGTAAAAATTTTCAGATCCATCGATGGTGTTAGGTTTTGCCCAATCGCGATTCATGAGTTGGGTAAAGCCTAAAATAGCATTCAGAGGAGTTCTCAACTCGTGACTCATGTGAGCGAGAAATTCACTTTTGGCACGGTTAGCAGCGTCGGCTGCTTCTTTGGCTTGTTGTAATTCCAGTGCTTGTTCTTGGGTGTGTTTGAGTAGTTCTGCTTGTTGTACGGCTACTCCTAGCTGAGAACCAATTTGGATGGCAAATTTGCTTTCAGCTTTTGTCCAGTGACGAGAACTATTGTTTTGATAGATTGCGAGTAATCCCCAGAGTTTATACCCACAAAAAATAGGAACGATCATATATGCGCGTGCTTGCAAACGCTCTAGATATTCTAGGTAAGCAGAATCAAAACCTGCTTGATAAATATCTTCGACACAAAGGTAACTGGCTCCGAGACTATCAACACCAACGGCAGTATTTTCTAAGTAAGCATCGCTTTCGGTAGAGATATCGTTGGTTTTGGTTTCCAACATTGGTGTCCATCCTGGTGCTACCGACTCAGAAACAATTTCTTCGATTCCGTTAGGTTGAAAACGATAAATTAAAACGCGATCGCACTCAAAGACTTCTCTTAATTCGGCGGTTGTTGCTGAAAAAATGGTTTCGATTTCCAGGGTTTGGCGCATTCTTTGAATCACTCGAAACAAAGTTTTTTGCCATTGAGCCGTTTCGCGCAGGACTTCGGCGGCGGAAAAGCGATCGCTGATATCGGTAACTACACCATCCCAAAGAATACTACCATCAGCTTGCTTTTCTGGGCGCGAACAACCTTGTAACCACTTGGTTTGGGAGTCAATAATAATCCGCCAGCTAGCGTTCCAAGGCTGCAACGTCCGAGCCGAAACTGCGATCGAGTGAACTAGCTCGTCAAGATCTTCGGGATGGACAATTTCCCAAGCTAAACTCGCATTTTCCAGGAGCGCTTCGGCTTCAATTCCGTAAATTTCTCGGCAACCAGGACTGACGTAGGTAAATTCTTGGGAACCGTCGGGATACAATTTGTATTGATAAATCATTCCCGGTAGATTATCGGCTAAGTTTTGATAGCGAGCGTTACTACGTTCTAAGGCTTTTTGGGCTTGACTACGTGCTTGGGCGATCGCAATAAACTCACCAAGTAATTTTAGCCAATCTATTTCTTTTAAAGTCCAGACCTTGGCACAATTAGCAATATCTACACCGAGAAAACCCACTACTTTCCCCGAATGGAGGATCGGCACGCTAATCTGGGATTGAGGAGCGCTAAGTCGATGATTGGCGATCTCACGATCCGAAACTACGAGCGATCGCTGCTCTAGACAAGAAAATTGTACCTTCTCACCAGCTAAAATTTGTTGGTGAACTGGGTTCTTAGTTTCTACCGGAACTGCACCAAACTTTTCTCGTAATGGCTCAACTCCACTTTTGCACCATTCGTAACCCATACTAAATAAGTTTTGCGCTGCTAAATAACGCACAAAGTAGGTTCGCTCGCTCTCAAAAAACTCGCCTACTGTTTGTAAAGTAAAGTTGATAGCGAGATCGAGGTCTTCATCAATAAACTTACGCGAAACTTGGCTCAGGAGTTGATCCATTTCTGCGCGTCTGGCTAATAATTCGTCTGCTTGTAAGCGTTCTAGTTCCGCGCTAGCACGGGCTGCAAAAATTTTCACGATTGATTCTTTGCTTAAGTCTTTAATCATCGGCTTCACATCCATTACTGCCAAATGACCAATAACTTCTTCGTCTGAATCAATTAAAGGAATTGCTAAGTAACTTTCTACTTCTAACTTAGCCAAATCCGGATCTTGAGGAAACCAAGCTTGAACGTTTTCTGGATAGAAACAAATATTTCCCGAAAACACTTTTTCGCAGGGAGTACCTGAAAGCTCGTACTCAAAGTTGGTGGTAAAATCAATCCCATTCCAAAAAGCTAAAGTACACAGCCGAGTTCGAGAATCACTAGCTAATCTGGAGACGAAGGCGTAGCGAACTGCCAATGCTTGAGCTAGATAACGGACGCAAGTGCGAAAAAACTCGTTACCCGTCGCTGAGGCTGTACCCTCAACGATTAGTTGCAAAGCTTGTTCGCGATTTTTCAATTTTGCTTCTGTTTTTGGCTTGCGACCTCTAATCAAAGCAGTATTACTCTTCACAGATCTCATTTCCTCTAAGATTACTTGACTCATAAGCTCGCTGGATATGATTTTCGTCACTCCCACTCAGATCTCTGTCTGTTTGAGTATCATTTAACAGTAATTAATAAGTACGCTGGATATGATTTTCGTCACTCCCACTCAGATATCTCTCTCTTTGAGTATCATTTAACAGTAATTAATTGGACATTTGTGTTTTTGTCTGTTCGATTGGGATCAGAGCGATTGGTGCGATCGCGCTAGTAACCAAAAGGGCGATCGCCCGTACCACTCTTGTCAGCGTCGCGATCGCCTTTTTCTGGTTGCCACGCTCGCCCCAATTCCACCCCTACTGACCGAAAAATTGATTGTTCTGATTCTGTTTGCTACCTCGCTTTTTTGACTATTGGTTATCGCTAAAATTTTCCTCTGGATTTAAAAGCGCAACCGTCAGCTAAAATTTTCCCTCTTTTTCAGTTAATTTCAAAAGTTGCTCAAACTGAAAGTTATTTACTAGCTCGCTGAGAGCATTAGCTACATCTCGATAATCTTCCGGAATTGCTTCGATTAATTTGAAGATTAAGATATCGCTACCTTGAGCGGCAGCTTTTTCCAGAGCAGCTATCCACTCATCCGGCATTACTCTCAAAGCTGCATTATCTAATTTAAACTCAAAGTCATTTTTGTTCCGATGATTCAATTTACTCTCTAGTTCTTCAGGATGAATTTCTTCATAGATATACTCCACTGGCAAAAGTTCAGCAATCTTCCTCACAATTTCTTCTTGTTTATAAGGCTTACTGATAAAGTCATCGCAGCCACAAGACAAAATTTTTTGTCGTTCTTCTTCAAAAGCGTTGGCAGTTAAAGCAATAATCGCCACTTTTTTTTCTTGAACTAATAACTCAAAGGTACTTAAAGTTGTTTTTTCTCTTGCGCTAAATTGGTTCTCGCTTTGTCTTTTTTTCTGTATACTTACCTCCAACTCTCTAATTTTTTTCGTCGCCTCGAAACCATCCATTACAGGCATCTTTATATCCATTAAAATTAGCTTTGGTTGCCAACTAGACCACAACTGAATTGCTTGTTGACCATTTTCCGCTACTTTAACCCTAAATCCCAGAGAAGATAAAACTTTGACCAAAACTAAATAATTACTGGGTCGATCTTCTACGATTAAAATTCGCTGTTCCGGTTGATTGGGAGCAAGAGCGATAACTTTTTTAGGTGGCGAGTTAAATTTAACTTGACAAATCTCCTTAGTAGAGATAGTAAAACTGAAACTACTTCCTCTATCTAACTGAGATTCAACTATCATTTCTCCCCCCATTAGTTGCACAAACTTTTGCGAAATTGGTAAACCTAAACCTGTGCCTTGACCAGATTTCAAGCCACTTTCAGTTTGCACAAAAGGTTGAAATAATTTAGCTAATTCTTCTTTAGCAATACCTGCTCCCGTATCAGTAACCGAAAACAAGAGTTTCACTTGCTTTTTTTCTGAATTTTTGGTTGAAATAATTTGTCGATCGTCATCTAGACTTGCTCCTAATAATTTCTCTACTTTCAGGGTGACATTTCCCGACTCAGTAAACTTAATTGCGTTACCTAAAAGGTTAATTAAAACTTGACGTAATTTACTTTCGTCCGTTTTAATATAGCCAGGAACATCTAAAGTTTTGGTAAAAGTTAATTGAATATTTTTTGACCGAGCTTTAAGTTGCAACATTTCTTCGAGAGTGTCGAGTAACTTATACAGATCGAACTCACTTTCGTTTAAAGCCACTCGCCCAGCTTCGATTTTGGACATTGATAAAATATCATTAATTAATGTTAATAAGTGTTCGCCACTATTATTAATAGTTTGCAAATATTGTTTCTGCTCTTGATTAAGCAGAGGATCGCGGCTCATCAGTTGACTAAAGCCCAAAATAGCGTTGAGTGGAGTTCTCAATTCGTGGCTCATACTGGCAAGAAATTCGCTTTTGGCGCGATTAGCTGCGTCAGCGCTTTCTTTGGCTTTTTGTAATTCAACGGCTTGCTGTTGGGTTTGTGCTAATAGCTCCGCTTGTTGTACTGCTACTCCCAATTGAGTCCCAATTTGTGATAACATCCTGATTTCGGATTTTTGCCAATTACGGGAAGAAGAATTTTGATAAGTAGCTAATAATCCCCACAGTTTACTCCCGCAAAAAATGGGTACAATTAGGTAAGCTTTTGCTTGGAATTGTTCTAAACGTGCTAAATAGCAGTCGTCAAAGTTGGCTTGGTAAATATCTGGAACACTAATGTAGGTTGTACCCCGATTGTAAGCACCGCCTTGATTTTCTTGGAGATAAGTGTCGGTATTGGGGATCGGATTTTTTAAATCGATCCAGGTTTTGACTTGACAACCATCTTGGTTAATAGTGACTCCTTTTACCGATGATTTATTAGTTTGAGCTTCAACTAAGGAAACCCAACCTGCAACTACAGATTCGGCGACAAATTCTCCACTCCAGTCTGGTTGAAAGCGATAAACTACAGCACGATCGCACTCTAAAGCTTCTCGTAACTCTTCGGTGGTGGAGCTAAAAATTTTTTCTAGCTCCAAAGATTGACGCATTTTTTGGATGGTTTTGGCGATCGCTTTTTCTCTGGTTGCACTTTGACGTAATGCTGTTTCGGCAATGCCGCGATCGCGTGATTCCATCGCTAAGGCTGCCATATATGCTAAATAGTTAGCAAAGTTCTGATCTTCAGTTGCCCAATTTCTGATTTTTCCGATCTGCTCTAAACAAATTACGCCGATTACTTTTCCTTGAAAATGAATCGGTATATCTAACATGGAAACAATACCGAGGGGAACTAAATAGCTTTCTGTAAATTCACTGGTGCGGGGATCTTTCCGAGCGTCACTAGCAGAAATTACTCGATTGCTATCTAAAGCTTGGAAATAACTCGGATAGTCTTTAACAAAAAGAGTCATTCCCTCGCTATGTCGGTTCGTTGACAATTCATACAAATCATTACAGTAAATCGCCGCTCTATCTTCGTTATAAAGCCAAATACTTACTCTTTCTACATGAAGAATACGACTAGCTATTTGAGTGATTTCTGCTAACGCTCGTGGCAGATTTCCTTGATATATATGTTTGTTTCTCGCTAAAGTTACTAATCCGTATTGTTGTACCCGCAAGCGAGCTTCGCCTTTGAGTAATATCGATTCAATTGCATTTTTTTCTTCAATTTCTGTTTTCAGTGCCGTGTTAAGTCCTACTAACTCGGTAGTACGTTGTTCGACTCGCAACTCTAATTCTTCGTAAGCTTGACGTAACGCTCTTTCTGCTTGCTCACGCTGGATTTCGGCGGCGGCTCGCGACGCAAATACCCTCATAATTGCTTTCGCGTTGGCTTCGTTTTTCAAACTGCGATCGTTATTAATGCAAAGCGTACCTATTACTCGTTTCTCTTTATCCAATAAAGGTAAGCCTAAATAAAACTCAGCTTCCATCGTTTTTAATGCTACTGCTTCCGGAAATAACTCTTGCACATTCTGAGCATAATATTGCATTTTGCATTCTTGAATTACTGGCTCACAGGGAGTTCCTTTGACGTTGTATTCTAAGTTTTCTTCCCACTTCTCACTTGCCCAAAATGCTAAAGTTTTGAGTTTTTCTGGCTCGTTATTTACGGTTTCGGCAACAAAAGCATAACGTACTTCTAACGCCTCACCTAAATGCTTCACTAATGCCGAGAAAAACTCTTTTCCCGTTACCGAAGCAGTTGCCGCCAGAATATTTTTCAGAATTTTCTCTGCTTGTACTCTGTGGTCTACTTCTTCTTTCAGTCTTTGATTAACTGCTTCTAAAACTACGGGACTTGGTAAGGCTAAGGCTTGGGGAATAAGCGGCGCTAAACTCAATGCTGTGTACAGAGAAATTAATGCCGTAAATGCTTTTACAACTCCCGACAGCCAGTAAGCAGGATGCCACAATGTCCAAATTTCGATTAAGTGTGTTGTCCCACAAGCAATAATAAAGGTACAGAATAAAAGCACGATATTTCTAAAAAGAAATTTTTCTCGCTTGCGAATAAAATAAATTAGTAACAAAGGAATTGAGTAGTAAGCTAGAGCAATTAAACCGTCGCTGAGAACGTGCAACCACACAAGCTTGGTTTGCCACAAATAACACGAACCGTGCGGCATATAATGACTTGGAGAGAAGATGGTTTTGAATAATTCCCACATATTACTTATTTGGAGAGCTTTGAGTTGAATTTATTCTCAGCTAGAACACTTCTTAACTATAATTTGTCATCCAATTGTGAAAATCTTGTGAAAATTTCATGTTTTTCTGGTTTTTGAGTCATTATAACAGAAAATTTTTCTGGAAATGGCAAATCTTAGTTTTAGTCGGGATAAACACTATTATCTTCGCGGAAAATCAACTGTTAATTATAAAGTTTTTATGAAATTTTGGTGAAATTTTAGCAAATTACTACTCGCACCACAAGCTAAACTCGAAACTACTTCAACTACTTTTCCTAAAAGCAAGATCAAAGTTGAACACAAACTTTCTTTTTTCAGTTCACCGACGGACAACGATAAAGCTTATATTTATATTCTCCAGTTCGAGAGTAAGAGTCTGAATTTGCTTTGCATTCACGGGCTTCTAAATCAATTTCAGCACGAAAATCAACTAACCATAAGTCTACAGGAAAAGGTATTTTCTGAAGCTGGTTGGACAAAATTTTGACTGAGGTATCATAACTTCTAGTTTCGGGGGAGCGATGAGCTAAGTAAAATTGCGGAGAAAAAGAAGGCTCGCTTTGATTTGTTCTCGGAGAAATTTCGTAAGTAAATTCCCAAGCTAATCCTATCATTCTACCTGTTTGTCCATGATGTTTGTGTGTGGTGGCTATTAAAACAGGATTTCGGGATATTTCTTGAATAATTGGAGCTAATAAATCGGGACGATGTTGTTGTAAATATCCCAAGTTATTTACAACTGTGAGTCCACTAATAATTCCTAGAAATAATAACAATTTTACTATTAATTTTTGGGGCTTTTTTTGTAAATAACTTCCTAAACTTACGGCTAATATAACTACAATAGTAGGAAAGTAAATAAACTGGAATCGAGGTGCAAGGGTTAAGTCCATTGCTAAACCATAAGTAAAGAGTAAAAAAAGCGCGGTCGCGCCACAAATATGATTAATTAAGGCTTGAATCACTAAACGATTTTCTTGGTTTTGAGCAAACAACTTGAAGCCAGAAATCAGTTTTGCTGAAATAAAAATTACGAATGTCAACGTAATTATTCCTGAAATAACTACTATCCAGAGAGAGAGATTATTAAACGCTGTTGGTAATAGGATTAACATACTCAACCACCACAAGAATATTCGCAAAATTGGTTCCAACCAATTAATTCTTGGTTCTCCGTCTGCAACCCACTGGGTAAGGGGGCTATGGTAGATAGATGCTAAAATTGGTAGCCAAACTAAGCAGCCAATTAATGTTCCTAAAATAACCAAAAATATCCGTCGCCAGTGAGATTGCAAGAGATTTTTTTTATTTTTGTGAAATTGATTCCAGCCTATTTTTAAGAAAACAAAAAGTTCGGCTAAAAGAGTTAAACTAAAAAAAAAGTGAGTAGCAATCCCCAAGCTATTGATGCTAATCCAGGTTAAGCAGATCCAGAAAGGTAAAGCTGCGCGTTTGTCAAGTAGTTGAATAGCTTTAATCAAGCAACTCAGGGAGGCAATAACTAATAAAATGCCTAGGGTATAATGACGGGCTTCGCGTGCAAGATAAATTGCAAAAGGTGACAAAGCCATAATTGCAGCACTTATTTGCGCGACGAAAGGAGAATTAACTGCTAATTTGGTGCAAAAATAGATCGCAGGTATCGCTATAACTCCGAAAAATGCGGAGAGCGATCGCGCAACCCAAATTAATTTTTGTCCCTCTAGGGGGTAAAATAGTTTCATCCACCAATGTGCTAAGACAAAATAAACTGGTGGATGGGTACTTTCTGTTAATAAATGATGGACTACATCGCTGACAGTAGCGGTAGGATCGGGTGTGAGAGGTGTTAATAAAACTTCTGGGTTAATAATTTCATTCAGTGGTATAATCTGGAAACTGTTACCGAGACTAAACGCGATCGTGGCACATTCGTCAGTCCAGGGTGGTAACGCATCGAGGTTAAGAAAACGGAAGATTGTACCAAGACAAATCCAAAGTAATAATAATAAGATTTGGCGTGATTTTTGGGTCATAAATGTTGTTTAGAGAAGGCGCTTGAGCGGGATTATGAAATCCAAGATTAACAGATACGGAAGCTTTTTAAATTAATTGTAAAAAAAAAGCTGATTGAGTTTTCTATTTTGCCAAGATATTGAAGTTTAAATTTACTTTTACCTCCCGGATAGTAAAGTTTAAATTTATTGAAAAGCTTGTGCCTAAATCAAATTTATTCAAATATTATTGAAAGATAATTTACCAATTTTCAAATTTTTCTGGTCAATAATTTTTATTAGTAACAAGTCGCTCATTTTGACCTATGATTTCCTGTTGCTATATTTTTGATCGTGAACTAAGTCTAATTTCTAGAAACAAGAATTATCTGATTTGAATTACACAAATTAAGCTTTAGCGTTCTAAGATACATTTTGTCTCCAGAATAATTAGATTGTCTGTCTCAAAAACAGCACAAGTCTCGCTTATTGTAGCAAGAATAGGTGTTTTTCCAGCAGCTAAATTTGCTTCAGCTTGGGTACTTGTAGGTGGATATTGCTCGACCCACTGGTTTTGGAGGTATTCTAAACTAAAGGCATTTCGATCGAGAAGCCAAAAATTAATTTGATATTTGTTGATAAATTGAGTTACTATTGTTAATTCGGGGCTGTATTGAGCTTTAATTAAATCCCTAACTCGCTGGCGAAATTGGTTATAATAACCGAGATGGTAAGGAATGGCGTATTCTCTACCAACGAGAATGGAACGTTGAGCAAAACTCGGAAGATTGTTAGCTTCTTGAGCAGTTGAAGCGATGAGAATATCTTTGGGTTGTTGTTGGAAAAATTCGTATAATTGAGGTTCGTGACCGATTTTATATTTAGTGACGGGAAATCTTTCTTCCCAAATAGGATAGAGGACGATCGCCGCAATGAGCAAGTAAGTTGTCGCTAAGATTATTCCTTGTAAAGGTGCTACTCTCCCTTGGTGACGAATTTGCTGTTGACAAAGTTTGCTGACGGCTGCGAAAATGATCGTGAAAGCGATGCCAGCAGCGATCGCCACTGCAATCCTTAAAGTATGTTCGGTGTAACGACTGGGAAGGTGCAGTTTGAACAGTAGCAGATGAGCGAGGATAAATAAACCTGTCCCGACAATTAATAATTGCCACAAAAGTGCGACTTTTGGTGTAATCTGGTTAACAAGGGGAAATCGCTTCGGAAATTTGTTGAGAATTGGGAGAAATAACCAAAAACAAAGAGTTGGTGGATTAACTAAACCGACGTGCAAAAAACCGCTCCGAGTTCCCAAAAAATAGAAACTCCAAAGGTTAGTTTGGAAAAATGCGCTCCTTCCACCTTCCCCAAATTCTGGTAAAGTTTTCGCTAATTCTGGAGAGATTACGGGAGCAAAATCTGAGCTAGTTAAAGCATAATAGGAAACGATCGCGCCCGCAACGACTAAACCCACCCCAGTCAGCAAATAATCCTTGTTAGAGAAGAAAAGACGAATAATCAACAAACCTGCGCTGACGAGAACATATTGGGGATAAAATAAACCAAGTAACGCGATCGCAATTGAAGTTGCAACGATTCGCGACTTTAACAAATAATAAAGAAAAGCCAAAAATAGTGGATAAACAAACGCTCTTGGTGTAGCAGAAACCAAATCATCCTTCATCCACAAACTTTGGTTAAGTAGCATCGATGCAAAGAAACCAGCCAAAGGTACGGGAAAAATTTGCCAAACAATCCCAAAACAGTAACCAGTAGCAATTAATCCTAGCAAAATCGGGATCAATTTATTGACCAAAAAAGGATCAATCCCCAACTGCGCCATCAGCCAATAAATACCAGTATACCCAGGCGGCGCAACCGCTTGAAAATAATCAGCAATCAAATCATTCGGAAACAACTCCCCATCGAGAAAACGTAACATCCAGAAAACGTGCTGTCTAGCATCGTCCTGAACCACGTATTCCTCACGAAATGCTTCTTGCAAACCTAAAAAGCCACAAAACGCCGCAAACAGCAAACTAGCCACCAACCAGAAGACAATTGCCGAACGCTGCTTCGTCAAACCCGAAGGAAAAATCAAGAATTTCGCGAGATTCATAAACGCCATCAAGTCACACAAACAAAAGCTTATCTACCATTGTTGCGTCTCCACAACAAATAATTTCAATTGGCTCAATCGAGAAATTATTGGTTAAGTTGAGGATTCTGAGCAATAATAATATTTAATGTCGGGATGAATCTGAAGCGATTTAGCAACCTAGAAAAGTTAGTTCTTTTTTAATCAAAGATTGTATCTGTGACACTCAAAGACTTAGAAACACAACTTCTTGCACTCAGTAAGAGTGAAAAATTGCGAGCCATCCAGTTACTTGCTCAAAGTCTGGGTAACAGTTGGGAAGGAATAGAGAAAACCCCTGGAGTCTGCGGGGGAGAAGCACGCATTGCCAAAACTCGTATTCCCGTTTGGGTACTTGTGGAAGCTCGTCAGCTTGGATATAGTGATGCTGACCTTTTGACGAGCTACCCGACTCTGAAAGCGCAAGATTTAGCTAATGCTTGGATGTATGCAGAAGCTTATGCTGATGAAATCAAATTGGCAATTGAGCGTAATGAGGTAGCCTAGTTGATGGCGAGGTCTTTGGGAATTTATTTAAATCAAGAAAAAACTCCGGGAAACCGGAGCTAAATACTGTTCTTAAAACTTGGCTTCTAAGAGACTAAAACAGGTTCTTCTGGGTCTAAATCTTGGAAAAGAGGCGTACTTAGATAACGTTCCCCAAAACTAGGTTGAATCATGACAATTAACTTATCAGCATTTTCCGGACGTTGAGCAACTTTAATTGCTGCACAAAGAGCAGCCCCCGAAGAAATCCCCGAAAGAATGCCTTCTTCGCGCGCGAGACGACGACTGTAGTTGAAGGTTTCTTCGTCAGTAACCGTGATAACTTCATCGATGAGTTCGACTTTCAACACTTCCGGGATAAAACCTGCACCGATACCTTGAATTTTATGACTACCGGGGTCGCCTCCGGAAAGAACCGGACTGGTAACAGGTTCAACTGCGATCGCCTGAACTTCTGGTTTTTTCTGTTTGAGAAATTCCGCTACACCTGTGATTGTACCACCAGTACCGACACCTGCAATCAGGATATCGACCTTCCCGTCTGTATCTTCCCAAATTTCCACCCCTGTTGTCTCGCGGTGAATTTCTGGGTTAGCGGGGTTGCGAAATTGCTGCGGCATAAAAGAGTTCGGGATCTTCGCGGCAATTTCTTGCGCGCGCGCGATCGCTCCTTTCATCCCTTGACTTGCGGGAGTTAACTCCAACTTAGCACCATATCCCCGTAACATCATTCTGCGTTCCACACTCATGCTTTCGGGCATCGTTAAAATCAGTTTATATCCCTTCGCAGCGGCTGCCATCGCTAAACCAATCCCAGTATTTCCTGAAGTTGGCTCAACTAAAGTTGTTTTTTCCGGAGTAATTAAACCTTGCTTCTCCGCAGCATTAATCATATTCACCCCAATGCGATCTTTCACTGAAGCAGCAGGATTCATTCCTTCTAATTTCACGAGAATTTTCGCCACACAACCTTCAGCTTGAGGTATTTTATTTAACTCTACCAACGGAGTTCGACCAACAAGTTCCGTAATATTTTTAGCTACGCGCATAATTTCTTAATCGAATCAAGACCAAAAATTGAGTGAGGCGATCGCGCTCAGTAAGTTTTGTTCCCCAAAGGCAAAGCGCGATCGCCTCTCTTCGGTAACAATTTACTTCAATCTCGTCAACCACCACCAAAAACTACATATTTGTTTAACTGCTCTGACAAACTAATTCTGAAATGATATTTTGGAGAAGTTTGCAGCTAAACAAAAGCTTATTTAATCTGAAATAAAAGATATGCGCCGGAGTTCTCTATTCACACTATTCTACTTCCTCCCCTGGATTAGCGCAGCTAGTGTCTCATCAGCTTACGCCACAGACTTACTCTTTCTCCAAGAGGAAATCTCCCCTACTTATCAAATTACCCAAAACACACCCGGCGACACCAACCAAGACCGTTTTCCCCAAACCAACCCTCTTCCCCCCCAACCCGAAACCGAAACCCAACCCGAAACCGAAACCCAACCCGAACCAACTCCCACACCCACACCCGACACACTCGATACTCCGATAGAAGTCAAGCAAATCGAAGTTCTCCGTAGTTCCATCTACGACGAACAAAACTTTAACCCCATCATCTCACCCCTCGAAGGACGTACCGTTACTCTAGAAGAACTCCAAAAAGCAGTTGATGCAATTACCCAACTATATCTCGACCAAGGCTATCTTACCTCCAGAGCCGTCTTAGTACAAGATTCTCTCGCCACCGGAAATATTCAAATTGTCATCATCGAAGGTAGCATAGAACAAATCCAAATCGTAGGCGCACAACGAGTCAACTCAAGCTACATTCGTTCCCGCATCGAAAGAAGTACAGGTACTCCTCTCAATACCGCCAAACTCCAAGACCAACTGCGCTTATTACGAGCCGACCCTTTATTTGATAACGTCGAAGCAAGTTTGCGTGCAGGACAAGACCTTGGTAAAAGTTTGTTAATCGTGCGAGTTACCGAAGCCGACTTCTTCGTTGGTAGCGTCGGTGTCGATAACTATTCTCCTCCCAGCGTCGGTTCCGAGAGAATGCAAGGCACTGTTGCTTATAATAACGTATTGGGAATTGGCGATCGCGCCGCATTCACTTACACTCGTACTACCGCCGGAGGTTCGGAAACCTACGACCTCAGTTATCGAGTCCCAGTCAATTCTCTCGATGGCACAATACAACTCAGAGCCTCTTTTAATAATAACGAAGTCATCCAAAAACCCTTTGATGTCTTCGATATCCAAGGAGAATCAGACTTATACGAAATTAGCTATCGACAGCCATTAATTCGCACCCCTCGGCAAGAATTAGCCCTAACTTTAGGCTTTACCTTTCAAGACGGACAAACCTTTACTTTCGCCGGACCCACACCCTTTGGTTTCGGTCCCGATGAAGATGGCGTAAGTCGCACCAGTGTCTTCAAATTTGGACAAGAATATGTTACCCGAAATGTTAGTGGTGCCTGGGCATTACGTTCTTTATTTAGCTTTGGTACAGGTTTATTTGACGCAACTGATAATGAAGACCCAATTCCTGACGGTCAATTTGTCAGTTGGTTAGGACAAATTCAGCGCGTCCAAGTCTTAGGTAAAAATAACTTTCTTATTATCCAAGGAGACGTGCAATTAGCCACAGATGGGTTATTACCTTCCCAACAATTTGTCGTTGGTGGCGGTCAATCTGTACGCGGTTATCGGCAAAATATTCGGGCAGCAGATAATGGTTTTCGAGTGTCGATTGAAGACCGAATTACCCTCGAACGAAATGAAGCAGGAGAAGCAACATTTGTTTTAGCGCCGTTTTTTGATGCTGGTTATGTATGGAATATTAGCGATAATCCGAATACGTTACAAGAGCAACAATTTATTGCTGGTGTGGGGATAGGTTTGTTATGGGAACCGCTACCTAATTTTAATATTCGTCTCGATTATGGTTATCCGATTATTGATTTGGATGACCGAGGTGAAAATGCTCAAGAAGAAGGTTTTTATTTTAGTGTTTATTATTTGTTTTAAAAGTAAGTTTTGGAGGTGAAAATAGTTGTAAACTAAAATTGGTTAATTTAGCAATTAAAGTTTTCTAGCGAGCCTCGGAGCAAATATTTTTCTAATATGAAATACACAAATATTTGCCACATCTTATTACTTTGTAGAAACGTTGCTGCAACGTCTCTACATAATTTTATATAACGTAGATAAAGCAAATTAATATAACAAAAATACAGCTAAAAATCACGAAATTCATACCTATTTAATCGCTTACGATTCCTCCAATTCCCCCAATTCCCCCAATTCCTCCAATTCCTCCAATTCCCCCAATTCCTCCAATTCCCCCAATTCCTCCAATTCCCCCAATTCCCCCAACACCTCCAATT
>JAWQFW010000070.1:0-20621 GCA_035968095.1 Oscillatoria sp. PMC 1068.18 | reverse complement strand
ATAAATACGAAGCGATCGCGCTTTAACCAGTCATCGATGGAATCAAACCATCCTCTACCTGCTGGTGCGCGTCCGACTGCTATTGTCATGACGCTAATCTCCTATATGTATAATTTCCAAACGTTTACCTTGATTTGAGTAACCTCTTTTGCTGTCTAAGCAGAAGATTAACCCAAATGTGAGAAAAGTTTAAGTTTCTTTACTTAACTATCATAGGTGAAACTTTTTTAGTTTTCCACCCTAATTCTTAACAAAACCTAAAGATTATTTCTGCTAATATAGGAGGTTATCCTTTTTATCAAGAGTATTTTTACTCAAAATCTGAGATTTAGAGGGTATGAGTAGAAGTGATGAGGAATAGAGAAACAGCGATCGCGAATCGTCGGTCGCTACTGCGGGGATTGCGCTACAACAGTAAAGAGAATCTCTAATCATCAAAAAGATCAGCAAGCTTTCACTACAGGAGAGAAAATGTTCTCAATTGACATCACCTTGAAATACAGTCCGATTCCCATTTCTGTACAAAGGAAAGAGCAAGAAGACGCAGAAGCACTTTACCAAGAAATTACCACCAAAATGCGTAATCAGGCTCCTGAGTTGGTGGAACTAACTTGTGAAAAGCAGCCAGACAAGAAAGTTGCCCTTTTTAGCGATCAGATTAGTGCCGTGATCGTTTCTCAGAAATCTGGGGTAGCAGCTACAGGTCGCGCTCCGGGTTTCTTTGCTTTGGCGGAAAATAAGTAGGAAGCGATCGTGGCTCAACCAGCAATCAAAGTTAACAATTTAAGTTTTGGCTGGCGCGAGGGAGAAACTGTTTTGGATTCTTGCTCTCTAGAAGTTCCTAAAGGTGAATTTTGGATGCTTTTGGGAACCAATGGCAGTGGGAAATCTACTTTATTAAGATTGTTGGCAGGGCTATTGAAACCTCGCGCTGGCAGTATTGAAATTACTCCACCAGTGGGCTTTGTTTTTCAAAATCCCGATCATCAATTGGTAATGCCGACTGTGGGGGCGGATGTGGCTTTTGGTTTGGTAGAGGAAAATTTGTCTTATCCAGAAGTCCGTGCCAGAGTGGGGGAAGCATTAGCCGCAGTCAACTTGTTGGATTTCCAAAGACGACCAATTTATGCTTTAAGTGGCGGACAAAAGCAAAGAATTGCGATCGCCGGAGCGATCGCTCGCCGTTGCGAAGTATTAATTTTGGATGAACCGACAGCTTTGCTTGACCCGGATACTCAAATTGATTTGGTCGAGCGAGTCCGAAATATTGTTAAAACTCACGGTTTGAGCGCTCTTTGGGTAACACACCGTTTGGATGAGTTAAATTACAGCGATGGCGCTTTTTTGCTCGAAAATGGTCAAATTGTCGCTCGCGGAGAACCACAAACTATTGCTGAACGACTTTTGCAAAACTGAAAATTATTTAAATATTTGTTAATAAAAGTGGCTAAAATGACAAGTAAGAGTCATTGTGGAGAATCCGTGCTTGAAAAATGCCCCGTTCTTATCCCCAGGTTCTCTTACTCGTTGACGGCTACAACGTCATCGGAGCCTGGTCTTCTTTAAAAAATACTCGCGATCGCCAGGGACTCGATTCGGCTCGTCAAGAGTTGATCGAGGCTTTAATTAACTATAGTGCTTTTGAGGGTTATCAAACGGAAATTGTTTTTGATGCCCAATATACTACTCAAGTGGGCGATCGCGAAACTATTACTGATTTATTATCTGTTTACTATACAGACTTTCGGCAAACCGCCGATACTTATATTGAGAAGTTCTGTGCTGACTATCAACGTCAAGTTTACCGCAGTTCGCCTCGCTTAATTGTTGCTACTTCCGATCGCGCCCAACAACAAACTATTCTTGGTTATGGTGCAGAATGGCTCTCGGCTTTGCAGCTAGCTAATGAAGTTGAATTAAGTAGCCGTCGCACTAGACGCAAACACCGACCTCAAAAACAAACGCGAGGTCGTTTTTTATTTAATTCTCTCGATGCTCAAGCTCAAGAACGGTTAGTTCAAATGCGTTTTGGTGTCCGCAAATGAGTGTTTGGCGATAGTTGAGGCTTAGGTGCAACAAATAGCTGAAAGCTTTGATTTATTTAAGCTTTTTCCATCGTGAGTCAAGTTTTGGGAACTGATTTTTCCAAAAATTTGCCAATTAATTCGCTAAAAGTGTTGACACAGCCAAAAATATTCGCTAAATTAATAAAGGTCAAACAAACCAAGCCCCCATCGTCTAGAGGCCTAGGACACCTCCCTTTCACGGAGGCGACAGGGATTCGAATTCCCTTGGGGGTATGAAAAAAAAAGAAAAAGCAAAAGGTGCGAGGTAAATGATTAATTACCTGGCGCTTTTTTTCTGAGAGCGCAAACTAACTAATTCTTAATTAGTGTAAAATTTCCTTTCATGCCGTCTACTTTTGTGCTAAACGGTCGAGTCTTTCGCGAATAGTTAACTTGACAAAAGAACGAAGGAAAAGCAAAAACCAGAAAGTAGCAAAAGCGAAAGCCGCGATCGCCCAGTTCAAGGCTGGAACCAAAACCAAAAGCGTACCGCACAAAGAGCCAAAACCAAACAAACAAGCATAAATCAAGCATTTAAGCGCCAAATGAATGCGTCTGAGAGCGCGATCGCTAGCCTCATTATGCACAGTCAATTGAAACTCACCTTGTGACAATCTCGTTTCCAAACGCTGAAACAACATCTCCGTTTGCTTCGATTTTTGGAAACGATTTTGGAGATAACTTTTCGTTTGTCGGGCTAATTGTCCTAAAAAATTCCCAGAAGTAGCACTCGAAGCAGCAATTCGGGTAATAAAAGGCTTACTAGCTTGCAACAAATTATATTGAGGATTCAGCGCCCTCGCAATCCCATCCAGAGTAGTCAAAGACTTGAGTACAAAAGTCATCTGTGGCGGTAAGCGAAAAGGCTGTTGTTCAAACATCATGTAAACCTCCGCACTCACCTGTTCAAAAGCGCGAAGATCCACAGGTTTATCGCGAAAATTATCTAACAAAAAAGCTACCATACGCTTTACCGCCGTCAGATCCGACATTGGTTCCAGCAAACCCATATAAACCAAACTATCAACTACTTGAGCAGCATCTTTTCTAATCACAGCGAAAAAAGTCTTAATCATTTCATCCTTCGCCAAAGACTTTACTTCCGCCATCGTCCCGAAATCGTAGAAAATGATTCTCCCATCAGCCGCCACAGCCATATTACCCGGATGGGGGTCAGACTGAAAAAAGCCATCTTCGAGTAATTGCTTAAGATAACAACAGATTCCGAGTTCGATCACACGATCTGGATTAATTCCAGCAGCTTCGATTGTCGCGCGATCGCTAATTTTAATCCCAGGCAAATATTCCAGAGTTAGAACTTTTTTAGTTGTATAGCGCCAATAAACTTTCGGAACAATTATGTCTTGATAGTCTTGGAAATTTTCCTGAAAGCGTTCCGCGTTCTTTCCTTCCTGAAAATAGTCAACCTCTTGATAAAGAAGACTGAAAAACTCGCGATAAATACTTTCTAAGTCGTATTTTCTTACCCCAGGTAAATATTGATTAGAAAAACGAATTAAGCGATGGAGAACTTCAAAATCAAGGTTAAATAACTCTTCTATTCCCGGACGTTGGACTTTAACGACAACTTCTTCACCAGAATGTAATTTAGCTTTATGTACCTGACCGATACTAGCAGAAGCAAGAGGAAGCGGCTCGAACTCTAAATATAAACTATGAACCGAACTACCGAGTTCTGATTCTACAGTGGCGATCGCCTCAGCGCTACTAAATTCTGGGACTCGATCTTGTAATTGAGACAAAGCTTCAATATATTCAAGCGGAATTAAATCTGGACGAGTCGAAAGTGCCTGTCCAATTTTAATAAAAGTCGGTCCTAAATTGAGCAGTTGTCTCACTAGCCACTGAGCGCGACGATTTCTTTGTTTCGGAGAATTATTCCCAAAGCTATTATCCCACCATAAAGAGAAAACTAACTTTGCCCCCAAGCTAAAAACGTCAATTTGGCGTGCTAAGGGAGAATATCTCGCTTTTTGCCAACGAAGTAACTTTGATGGATAATTATCTCGCCTCATCAAGCGAGATCGTTTTGTTGTAGAAACTAAAGAAGATGCTTTCTCCCTCATCTGCCACCTTTAGATTCGGCATCGGGCGAACACTGTTTTCCCAAAGCTTGATGAATGAAGATTTTCAGCCATAATAATTGCCTTCCTCAATTGCCAAGGGAAATTTGACAGTATTCTCAACCCTCAGTTTACTTTACAATTATTATTCCCTGAAGTCATAAGGAAATCACATTCTTCCACAAAATTTGCTCATCGCAACAACAAGTTAAAAAGAAACTAAAGCCGAAAACTCAGGTTTCCTGGTGTAGTTCTATCTGAGGCAAAGTAACAAGAAAAGAAGTTAGAAAAATCTCAGCATTTTGACTCGGAGTAATGTTCACCTCGATTGTGCCATGAAGATGTTCCACAAAAGATTTTACCAAAGCTAAACCTAAGCCCGTACCGCGAATTTCTTTGTCAGTAGCCCACTTACCACGCCGAAATGGTTCAAAAATGTAGGTTTGTGCTTCTGGGGTAATACCGTAACTAAGATTAGTAACTGTAAAAATAATTTGCTTTTCAGTGCGAATTATTTTTTCGGCAATTTGAAAACTAACAGTAGTTTCGTTAGCCGAGAATTTCCCGGCATTCGTTAACAATTCATTGAGGATACTGCGTAAACTTTCTAAATCTGTGTAAAGAGAAACATTTTCTATCGAGGTGGTTTGATAATCTATTGCTAAAGTTAGCTTTTTTTTGCGATCGCGCGACCATTTTGCTTCCCAGCGATCGCGCAATTCCTCAATCAGAGATTTGAGAGCAACTTTTTGGGGATGAGTTACAAATTGACTGGACTTCAATTTTTGCCAAGTTAGTAAGTCTTGAACCAGATTATTTTCCCGATGCCATTCTTCATCAAGAATAGTTAAATATCTAGTTTGTCGCTCTGGATGGGATTTATACTGACGCAACATTTCTATGGCTAACTTCATGCTTGCCAGTGGAGTTCTAAACTCGTGACTCATGTTCGCAATAAAGTCATCTTTGAGTTTGTTTAATTCCCGAAGTTCGCGGATATACTGACGCATTTTTTCCGAGAGTTTAGCTTGTATTTCTAAACTTCTTTGTAATTGCTCAGTACGTTCTTTAACAATTGAGTTAACCTGGCTTAAGGTTTGTTGGTGAATAATTGCGGTAGCGGCTTGATGACAAATTAATTTTGCTAACTCGATTTCATCTTGTTGCCAAACTCTCGGATAAGTTTGTTGCAAAACAGCAAAACCTAAAACCGTAGGTTGGCTAGAGTCACCGCTACTATTACCTAAAAAGGGAACAAACAGTATTGAGGGGGTAACTTCTGGATTATAGAGTGCAGAATCAACTTGTGGGTCAATTTCTGTTGCAATAGCGATCGCTAACGGTTGTGGAGATCTCAAAAAAGCTTGCTGAGAAATTGGAGAATCCGAAAAAGAAAATGAGTAGCGATCGCGGAGGTTTTCGATTCCGATTAGTGAAGCTGAAGAGGATCGCCACTGACAAAAAACAGTCGCTTCAACTTTGGGAAGAGAATCTAGATTAGTGCGTTTGTAAAGAGGGTTAGCATATTTTAAATTTAAAATCAAACCTCGATCTGCTTCCAAAGCAGAAGCAAGACAATTAAGCGTAAGCTGATAAATTTCCTCAACATGAGCATTTTTGCTAATTTGACTAATCTGAGCAGATAACTGACTTAGGAAAAGCTGATGTCGGGTTGTGGTTGCTGCTTGTTGCTGTTGTTGCCCAAAAGAAATTGCGATCGCCACTGGTGCGGCGATTTTTTGCAGTAATTCTTGCTCGGAAATACTCCATTGACGAGGTTCTGATTGAATGATTAAAATTGCTCCATTAACGCGATCGCCAATCCGAGTTGTTAACCCCAGTGATGCCCTCAAAGTAACTGTAGGTTCTAAGGAGACTGTTTCGAGATCCTTTTTCTGAGCCAAAATATCCGCGATCGCTACGGGTTCAACAGCAGTAAAAACTTCTCTGAGCAAAGGGTGGATAATTAACCCTGTCGTTTCCGCAGCACTCATCGTTAGAGAGCTATTTAGCGTCGAGACAGTTGCTTGTAATTTAGCAGTAGAATCAACACCAGCAACAATTAAACAAGAATCTGCTTGAAAAATTTCTGCACAACTTTTCGCTACCAAGGATAGTAAAGTCTGGGGTTCGGCAACTGTGAGCATCAACTGAGTAATTTGTCGCCAAAAAAAGAGCGGCTCTTTGGGATCTTCCATTTTGCTAGCAAAGTTTTCCTGCTGGAGATGTGAAGGTAGCTTCGTTAAATCGCTTCTGAGATAGATTCAGTTAAGGCAGCGATCTTCTTGTTCATGTTAAAAAGTTATCGAGAGAATTGCACCTTCAATCTTAGCCGAAGTTTTCGTGCCAAAGTGTACTTTCAGCCGCACCACTATTTTCTAGTTAATTCCAGAGTCATTAATTTTGCTCAATGAATAAGTAGCTGTTTTTTGCGCTCAAGAGTAGTTAAAGGCTCCCACAACTTGACAGTTAGTGATGTTTGCCGAACAAAAAAGCTTTAATTATTCCGCAGCGCTTTAGCTTGTGCTTGAGCGAGTTGGCTATTTTGTCGATAGCGAACTACTCGATCTTGTGCGGTTGTATAGCGCGGATCGTCTGAAGAAACTTTTCCCATCAAATCTGAAGCTTTTTCCCACTTGGCTGCTAAATCGAGCCATTGAGCCGAACTTTGTGCTGTTTTGCCTTGAATCGACGCTTGTTCTGCTAATCTTACTGCTTCAACAAAAGGATCTGAGGGTGTCTTCGTTCCCGTGGGAGAAGAAGGAGAAGCGACAGTTTCAGTTGTATTCGTGGATGTTTCCTCACTAACCGGGCGATCGCGCCGATGATGATAAATTGTCCAACCAAGGGCAAAAAGCAAAATACTGAAGCCGACACCACCAATTATTCCTTGCCAAAAATGGCGTTTAGCTTGTTTAGAAGAGCGATTTACCTTGGGTAATTCTCGTTTTTTACTAGGAGAAGATTTCCGTTCAGTAAGATGCTGCTGAACTTGTTGCACAATATTGGGCTTTTGTAAAATAATTTCTTGCGACCACAGTAATTGGGTTTCTGGCGAACGATTAATTTCTTCGAGCCAGAGGAGTTGTTCTTCACGAACCAGTCTGCTATTGATATTCACGCGACGAAGATTGCGGGGCGCGATCGCCTCTAAAATCTGTTTAATTCGCGCTACTAACTGAGACTGTTCGAGTTGTTCTGCGGTTGCCGCTTCACAAAGAAGCTGCAATACACCTTCACTAAAAACTGCCCGCGTTCTCACGCCGGAGGAAGATAGTTTTTCGTTCAACACCTGAATGATCGCCGCGATACTTCCTTGGCGAGCCTGTAGTGCGATATCGTCCATCGGATCTGGCATTTTCTCGCAATTGAGAGATAACTTTCTCACTTAGCTTGACCTAATTTTACTTCTTAACACAGCGAAACCAGTTTCGAGTACCAAAAGGTGACGCTAATTATACTACTGTTTGGCTTCTGAGGTGAGGATGGTATCGGGAGAGAAAATAGTAAATTGTGAGTTTGGTTGTGCCTGCTTTGCAGCTAATCTCATCTGGGGTTTAGCGAAACTTTTGGGTTGAAAACCCTGCCCTTCTCGGCCAGCTTGATGATAAACTGAGGACTAAGCGGAAAATCAGATGTGTAGTCGTGGCACGCGAACTGACCGTTGCGAAAAGGCTAGTGTCACCAACCCCAAGCGGGTTGCCCCAATGCCTTACTGCCCTCTGAACAAAAACATGGCAGAGGTGGGAGATCAAAGGAATTACATAGGGTAGGGCAGACCCGAATTTACGCTTGGGGAGTAGTCCATCAGAGTGCTTACTGTTAAAGGTATAGTCGGGCTAGACATGAAACTGTAAGACCAAAACTGACCTGAGTCAGTAGAGGCAAGATTCAGCCCAAGAATCCTCGCGTCTTAATGCCGAGGAGTGTCAAAATTAAAGGCTGTTATACAATTGGTGTCAACGAGGAAACTAAGGATGGGTAAGGTAATTCAAGGTAAAATTTTTGTTGTCGATGACAATATTGATACCGATCAAATAATTCCTGCTGAATACCTGACTTTAGTTCCTTCTAAGCCTGATGAATACGAAAAATTAGGTAGTTATGCTTTGATTGGTTTGCCCGATCGCTATGGTAAGTTTATTGCGGCGGGTGAAATGAAAACTCAGTATCCGATTATTATTGCTGGGGAAAATTTTGGCTGTGGTTCGTCTCGCGAACACGCCCCTATTGCTTTGGGGGCTTCGGGGGTTCAGGCTGTGGTGGCTCAATCTTATGCCCGAATCTTTTTCCGTAATTGTGCGGCGACAGGGGAACTTTATCCTTGGGAGTCAACTGAGAGATTGTGCGATCGCCTAAAAACTAATCAAGAAGTTACGATCGACTTTGACAACAATCGCTTGATTAATCATACCTCGAATGAAACCTACGAACTGAAGTCCCTCGGAGAGGTTCAACCTGTTATTGATGCGGGAGGGATTTTTGCTTACGCCCGCGAAACCGGAATGATTCGCGCCTAGACAAAATTATCTCGTTGAAAGTGAGAAGCGGAAAATTTCTGTAAACAAGTTTTGAGATAAAATTAAAAGATGTTAAAATTTCGCCCAGTAACCGGGGTGAATGTGCTATTGCTATTTCTGAATTAGCCAAACTGTTGCAAACTAATTGTCGAAGCTAAACCCACGAGGAAAAAAATTTTTATGCTTTTAAAGTCTATCACCCGTCATATAAAAATTTATGCCGCCGAGGTAAATGATAACGAACTTAATCCCAGCGACAATGTTTTAACTTTAGATGTAGACCCAGATAATGAATTTATCTGGAATGAAGATGCTTTACAAAAAATCTATCGGAAATTCGACGAATTAGTAGAATCTTATTCTAATCAAGACTTAACCGAATATAATTTACGGCGTATTGGTTCTGACTTAGAAGATTTTATGCGATCGCTCTTACAAAGCGGTCAAATTAGTTATAATCTTAGCGGTCGCGTCCTGAATTACAGTATGGGACTGCCTAGAGTAGACAGCCCCGCAACTGAAGGAAAATATAAATAATCGATTAACGCCAAGTACGATTACCTTCTTCATCAGTACGTGCTTGGCGAATAGTATCAGATATTTCTTCAGCATCCTTGACGTGATGTAACTGTTGTGTTTCACCGTCTGATTCCTCCACTTCAAAATAAGTAGGAACCTCAATGTGATCTCCAGTAATATCAGCTTGGTCTACCGCCATCCGCTCAGATTTTTCTGCTTCACTTAGTCCTTCGTCAGGAACTTTATCACCTGGGTTAAGTACATCAGTAGGTTCTGGCTTATTTTGCTTACTCATAAATATCCTCAATTGAATTAGTTATCAACTTTTTCTTCTCTTGAGAATCATCATAAAAAAACCTCAATGACAAAGCATCTTTCTGAGGAGATAACTAATTTATCAGCCAAAAGTAGCAAAGATCGGTTAATTTCCCAATAATCTTACTCAAAAGACTTTTTTGAGTTCACAGTTGCGTTTTTCTGACGCTTCTTGGCAATAAACTGCTTCAGCGCCAGACGGCGATTTTCCAAAAAGCGACTCCAAAAACCAGGTAGAAATTGATCCATCGCTTCAACAATAGCCCAAGTTTCTACATTAATCATTTGGTAACGCAAACGATGAGAATTTTCGAGTTCAGTGATTAAATCTTCAACATCAAGATCTTCGGGTAAATCTAAGTCAGTCAAAGCGTGTTCGGGAAAGCTATCAAAGTTAAGCTTAGACATAGTTGTCACCAAAAGCAGTAAAATTAGCAGAAACCTCACAGACCAAACTAAGTAGGGGACAAATTTAAGCCTGTAATCTTTCGGAAGGAAAATTTAAGCTTCGCGATCGCGTCTTGCTTATAACTTAAATATAAAGAATCTTTCTACAATAGTGACAAACTAAACCACAGCCTTGAATTAAATAATTGTGTCGAAACAACAAACCCTCAATCCTTGGAACTATAAACCCTGGTGGTGTCAACCTTGGTCAATTATCCTCACAGGAGTCTTGCTAATTAGCACTAGCTGGTTTTTGACAACAACAGCTTGGGTAACAGTTCTCGTTTCAGTGCCAATCTTCGCTTGGTGGACTTACTTTCTCTTTTTTTGGCCCAAGCTAGTCAAAAGTAGACTCATGCTAAATTATCAGCAGTACAGTGAAAACAATCTTACTCAAAAAGAAAAATAACAATTTACTGAAGTTAGTAATTAGCCTTGAGTAGAAAGATAAAATCAAAGATAAAGGCACTTTTGATCTTAATCCTTGAGTCACCCCCAGCACCGCTTCGGTGATGGCATCAATCAACACGAATAACTTTCATGTCACGAACTGCGGCAAAAATCCAATGCTCTAATCCTCACTGTCTGACAGTCAATTCTGGCAGTGAAAATTTCTGTCAAAAATGCGGCATACCTTTAGTGAGACGGTATCTATGGGTGGTAGGTACACAAATAGAGACATACAAACCCGGAACTTTAGTTGGATCTCGCTACTTATTTCAGTCTCCGAGAATTGTCCTTGATACGCAACCAGCATCGCCACCGCAGACCCCAGAAGAAGTTCCGGATGAGATGATCCCTTATTTAAAACTTTCTCCTTATCGGTTGCGCGTTCCTCAAGTTTACGGGCAATTATCGGCGGATAATGCCTCGGTTTGGTTACTAGAATACGGGACGCTGCCGATAGAGCAAAATTATGCTCAGGGAGAATTATTCTCAGCGTTAAGCTCACAGTGGCAGTCGGCTAGTGCTTTGCGCCAAATTAATTGGTTATGGCAAATGGCTGATTTGTGGACTCCGTTGCAAAACCAAGGCGTAGTTTCGAGTTTGCTAAATCGTGAGTTTCTCCGAGTCAAAGGAACGATTTTGCAGTTGCGTGAATTACAACTTGATAATGCTCAAACTCCCCAATTGAGTGAGTTAGCCAACTTCTGGAGTGAACTAATTCCTGAAACAGCCCCAGAGATTAATAATTATCTGACCAAACTTTGCTCAGATATACAGCAAAACAAAATCTCTACACCCGAAGAAATTATCCAACAACTGGACAAAGCCGCAGGCGAGATTGGGAAAAAACAACCGCGATCGTATAACATTTATACCCGAACCGATCGCGGAGTGGCTCGCGATCATAACGAAGATGCTTGTTATCCAAGTGCTGAGAAAGCCGTCAAGACTAATGAAGATCGAAAAGCTCTGGCGATCGTTTGTGATGGAATTGGGGGACACGAAGGTGGGGAAATAGCTTCACAATTAGCAATTGGGTCAGTTTATGAGGGAGTGCAAAAAAATCTTAATTTTGGAAGTTGTGCAACTAACCCAGAGGAGATTAAACAACAGTTAGAAACTTTTATCTGTAATGCCAATGATGCGATTAGCCAGCGTAATGATTCCGAACAGCGTCAAGAACGACGCAGGATGGGAACGACTCTAGTAATGAGTTTGCCTTATGCTCACGAAATTTATATCGCTCATGTGGGAGATTCGCGCGTTTATTGGTTATCTCGTAGCGGTTGCTATCAAGTTACTCTTGACGATGATGTGGCTTCTCGTGAAGTCCGGCTAGGTTATGCTCTTTATCGAGATGCGATTCAGTATCATGCTTCTGGATCGTTGGTGCAAGCTTTGGGAATGAGTTCGTCGGCAAATTTACGCCCAACTGTACAAAGATTTATTTTAGATGAAGATTGTGTTTTTCTGCTTTGTTCAGATGGTTTAAGTGATAACGATCGCGTTGAACAATATTGGGAAAAAGAAATTCTCCCGATTCTGGAAGGGAAAACTGATGTTACTCAAGTTGGCGATCGCTTAATTAAAATTGCTAATCAGAGAAATGGTCACGATAATATCACGGTGGCGTTGGTTCATTGTCAGGTACAGAATCCAGAAACCACTTTAATAACTCCGGTTCCTTATCAAGAAAATCTTCTCTCTGCTAACGCTAAATCGGGTTCTCTAAAAACTAAGCAACTTGAAGCTAAATCGAATCAAAATGTTACTTTACAACCAAACAAAGCTAGGAAAAAGAAGAGAAACTTTCTCTTTTTACCTTTGATTGTCTTACTCTTATTAGGTGCTGGTGCAGGAGTTTGGCTTTTCCTCAACCCAATTGAGTTTCGGAGTTTAATCAGTAATGTTCCTGGAATCAGTCCCCAAGATTCTACCTCGGAACCAGCAGATTCAGAAATAGCTGCTAACGAACCCTCAGCCACCGAAACTCCCGAATCTCCAGTTGTGTTAGAAGTTGGTTCGCGAATTGAAATTTCAGAAGCGATCGCGCTTCAACCAAATCCTGCCGCATCTTCAGAAATTCCTAACAAGACAAATGTCGAAACAAATAGCGAAGGTATTTCAGTCCCAGCACAAAGTATCTTAGAAGTAGTGGCTCAAACCACAGAGCAAGTGCAGTTGAAAGTTTGTCAGTTGGCGAAAAATGTTCCAGAAACAACTACTTCAGCCGAAGCAGAAAACAAAGTGCAATTGGACAAACAGCCGAAAACGAGTTCCCCCTCTCCCGATTCTGCCACGACTACTAATCCAAGTACGAAACCTCAGATTACCACAGCAAATACCGGATGGATTGATGCTAATGATCCGGCGATCGCCAAAGCCAGACAATTTCCTGCTACAGATACAGTAGGTGAATGTAGTGCCGCAGAACTTGGTGAGAAATCTGAGGGTGAAGCCAAGCCAGAGACAGAAAACCTGAAGAAGATTTAAGTAGAGAAACAAAATACCGAAAACAAAAGCGATAATTTAGAAAACGGTGAGTTTAGGTTTGAGTGAATTTTACCGCTAGTCTAGTGAGTTAGAGATAAAATAGCCAACAAGTAACAACTAGGATATGTATCTACATCTCTAATCTTGAATAACTAATTTGTATATTAACTAGGGGCATGGAATGTCTGTAGCCGCTAATCCCTGCCTCAGTATAGCGATCGCGCGTCTGAGGACAGGTCAAGAAAATTTTGCGATCTGGGTATTGCAAGCCCCTTTACCAGGGGGCTACGTTCATCATGACTGTATGTGGTCGCAAAGTTTGACCCAGAAGTGGCTAAGTTGGCAAGAAATGTTTTCTTTACGAGAATTGCCCCACGTTCCCTTTAGCGATCGCCCGACTCAACCAAATCCTCTCGAAAGTACCATTCCTGGTTTAACTGGCGGTTATGGTGGCAGATTAATGCAAGATTTGGGGATTAGTCTTTGGAAATGGTTGTTTGAAGAACCGATTCGCAGTAGTTTGGCTCAAAGTCAAGGAATTGCGATCGGACAAAGCAAACCACTACGCTTGCGCTTGGAAATTCGCGACCCGAATTTAATTCCTTTACCTTGGGAAATTATCCAGCCGGAGGCTGGTAAACAAGCAATTTCTCTGAATCAGCAAATTCTTTTTAGTCGTACTACCAGCGATGTCGATCCTCTGTTCACACCTCCTCCTCAAGAAGTTCTGAATATTTTATTAGTTTTAGGCAATAATTTAGAGGAACCAGGAATGTCAGCTTCGATGACTCAGTTACCTCGAAGCTATCTGGAATTGCAGAAAGAGGCTGCTGCTTTGGTGAAAGTTATCGAACAAACTAAAGCAGATAATCCTTTAGGCACAAATGAGTTTGCTTATAGTGTTCCGGTACGAGTCGATACTTTAGTGCAACCGACTCCTGGAGAATTAATTGATGCTCTCGAATTTAATAATTACAATATTTTGTTTTATTCTGGTCATGGGATAACTGCCCCTGACGGAGGTTTATTATTTTTACGACCTGATGCGACTATTAATGGTACAGAATTAGCTCAAGTTCTCGTCAGAACTCAAGTAACTTTGGCGGTATTTAATGCTTGTTGGGGCGCAGGACCAGATCGCCAGGGACAACAGGCAATTAAACGTAGTTCTCTGGCAGAAGTGCTAATTCATCATGGTGTCCCAGCAGTTTTGGGAATGCGTGAGGAAATTGCCGATCGCGAAGCCCTGAGTTTTATTGAAGCGCTTACCGAAGCTCTTTCGCAACGAATGCCGATTGATACGGCGGTAACTTTGGCTAGACAGCAATTATTAACTCTTTATAAGTTTAATCAGCCTGCTTGGACTTTGCCAATTCTATATATGCACCCGGAGTTTGATGGTGAACTGATTAAGCCTTTGGATGACGGAATTACCGAACTGCCAGCAATGTTACCTTCTCTGGAAGAAATTCAGGTTCCAGTGGCTTTGGTTCGTTCTTTGGAAGAAAAACATCAGGTGTGGCATATTCGCGGTGGCTTAATGCGAGTTGGTCGTCGTCCAGAAAATGATTTGGTGATTCAGGAACGTTGGGTAAGTCAAAAACACGCCGAAATTATTAGCCGCGATACTTTATCTGGACCTGACTCTCAACCTGCTTATTTTTTACGAGATTTTTCCCGTTACGGTACTTTGATTTTTATTTCTAATGGATGGCAAAAAATCCACCATCAGGAAGTGCCATTGTATTCCGGAGTTAAGCTAAAGTTTGGGAGTGCTTACGGTAAAACTCTTGAGTTTATCATTGAGTAAATGCTGAGAGCAAGCTATTTTTTTGTGAGTGAGTTACTGTTAGGGATTAAATAGATTTCCACGAGAAAATTATCTTGGATCTTCGGAACTGGACAGGGTGCTAGTGTAGCTACTGATGCCGAGTTCTGTAGGGCAAGATACACAAGGAGCCAGAGAAAATGCAAAACCAATCAAATTACGGTCGAAATTATGAGCATCGCCTTGAGAGAGTTCAAGCAGAATTGTTAGAGCTTATTTTAGAGGAAGATAGTGTTTATCCTTGGAATCCGACTTCTCCAGAAGCGGAAGCTTATTTTGCTGCTTTAGATTCTGGTATTGATGAATGGTTGGATATGGAAGATGTTCCCCAAAGAAGTGAGCATTTCTTTTCGATGTTACATCAGTGTTGGGAAGTTGTACCTAGTCAGGAACTGGAAAGTTCATTGCTGAAAAGGTTTGGTAGTTTTGTCCCGGCTGAATTGCTGAGTGCGATCGCTACAGGTGCAACTCAAGTGGTAACTACTAATTTATCTCACTTGGAAAAGTTAGTGGAATCGGTTCAACCTATTTTGTCTTACTGGGCTGAAGAAGACTTAGAAATTTTTGCTCGTCCTTTAGCTTATGCGATGCGAGGCAAAAATAATCTTGAAGCGACTATTTTTCATGAAGAAATGGCAGCTTGGGAGCAATTATCCTCTGTGGAACAAGCAAAAGCGACAATGGCGATCGCTAATTATGCTTTGCTTCACATCCAAGAACAATCTGAAAAATAGAATTGTCTTTACTAAATAATGTTGAGTTTGTCAGTTTGCTTGGTTAAATTTTTCGCTCTGAGCGTACTTTTTGGCGATCGAGAGGCGGTGCAAGTGATCCGCTCGATTTTTAGCTTTTTCTTAGTAGCATCGCCTCAAAGTTTTATTAACATTTTCGGTGATTTTCTCTGAGCTTTTTAACGCTAAATGTTCGAGCAAATCTTCCCTTAAGGACGACTAGATAAACGAGTGGCAAAGTTTTGTTCTCGTGTTGGCGATATTGCTCTAGCTTTCAGAATAGCTGCGGCTAAAAACGCATAAGACATCACCCCAACTAAAGCCAAAAGCAAATTGCTGTAGTAACCGGAAGCATTCCATAAAGCGTGTAAAAGTGAAGCACTTAAATAACCCACTGCTAAAATTTGCCAGCTTTTTCGCGGTTTCAGGGCGCAAAGTCCGATGAAATAGCCAAGATAGCCGCTATAAGCCATGTGTCCGGCGACTGACCCCAAAATACGCGGAATTAGTAAATGAATTCCCACCAATTCCCCTAAACTCTCTCCAGCTTGTAAAGTAACTTGGTTAATAATACCGGGAACGTACTGACCTAAAGTTTCGAGTAAAGTGAAACCGACGGCGGAGGCTGTGCCTAACAGGATACCATCAAGAGGTTCATTAACACCGATCCGCGAGATCCAACGAGAACCTCCGGCTTTACCTAAGAAAAAGGCGATCGCGATGGGTATAGCTTTCAGCAATTCTTCCATTAACCCAGCCCCGAAAAACATCCTGATCAGTAAACTGGCGAAAGAGACAGTTTCTCCTTCGGTAGGTAAATTACCAGGTAAAATTTCTCGAAAAACAACGATAAATAAAATTAACAGGGGACTAAGCAGAATTGCAACTGTGGACATGGTGGCAGCGATGAGAACCCACCAAGGCTTATGTTTACCGCACAATTGATAAATATAAAAATAAGCAGCCCCGCTAATATAGGCTGCGAGTAAGAAGTTAAATACATCTGGATTTCCGACAAAGGCAAACATCAAGACGACGAATACCACTGTGAAAATAGCTGGGACTAAAAAAGCTTTTTTGGTTAAATCTCGTCCCGTGGAAATGATGGGAAAAAGTTGGGTAAATGTTACCGAGTCTGGTTGACGTAGAGGGGTTGCAGAAGAAGTTACTTGCGTAGCAGGTGAGGAAATAGCAGCAGTTTGCGCCCTTGCCGGATTTGTTTGTAACTCGAAAACAAAAACCGGACCGTCGCCTGCGAGTTGAACGCGATCGCCGGAGGATAGGTTGTGACAGCCATAAAGCCGTTCTCCATTGACGTACGTGCCGTTAGCACTGCTTAAATCACAAATTTGCCAAATTCCGTCGGCTTGTTGGTTAATCGTGACATGACGACGAGAAACCCCTTTGTATCGATTCGCATCTAGAGCTAGATCACAGCGAGGATCGCGCCCGATGGTAATTTCGTGAGTGGGAGAAAGAGTATAGGGGGGAAGCAGCACTTCCGATTTTCCCCCATTTGGTAACTGTCGTAGTAAACCGCTCATTGGTTATCTATGGTTAGTTGTGAGTGAGAAGTTACCCGTTGAAATTGGTCGATCGCCAAATCTCAAGTTCTCTGAATCTTAACCTCTAACCTTTTACCTGTCACCTGGGTTCGAGTAAATTATTTCAAATTAGCTCGAGAATCTTGGACAGCAATCCAGAAGAAAAAGATAGCTAGAGGAACGCTAGCCAGAAGAATGATTGCGGTGGTAGAGTTACCTAAATCTGGAGTTCCTGACGCGAGTTCAAAAATTGAACCGACAGCAGCGATCGCGGTGATGCAAGAACCTAATAAAAATACACCACTTTTGGGTGTCATCATGATGATATTGCTCCTCTTGTCTCAGGTGACTGGTTGAACTGCTTGAACTGAAAAGCCATGTTTGGTCAGTTCTTCAGTTAAGACTAAACCATTTTCGACGCGATCTACGAACAAAACACCATTGAGATGATCCATTTCGTGTTGAATAGCGCGAGATAATAGGGCATTAGCTTTTAGTTTCCGAGGTCGTCCTTGTTCGTCTTTGAAGCTTACTTCGATCCCTTCGGGACGTTCCACATCAATATAAACGTTTGGGATGCTCAGACAGCCTTCTGCACCAGTACATAAGTCACGGCTGTATTTGGTAATTTTTGGATTAATTAAGACTAGCGGCGGATTCACGGGATTATCTGGTTCGCAGTCGATGACGATTAGTTGTTTGTTGACTGCTACTTGCGGTGCAGCTAATCCGATTCCATCTGCGCTATACATGGTTTGGAGCATCTGTTTGACCAAATCGCGAATATTTTGGTCTACTTTGGAGATCCGTTTTGCAGGCTGACGGAGAACGCGATCGCCTAAATAATGAATTTCTAAAGGTGGTTTTGCTAGTTTTTTCTTTTCGACAGTAATTACAGAAGTCATATTTCGCGCAAGCTACAGCTAATCTCTTGTTTTTCATCTTAACAGTTATTTTCTTGAGATTTGAGGTGGGATACCGCCAAATTACTTTTGAGGGTCTTTTTGAGTGCGTTTTATCTTTTTGAACCACAAATCACGATCGGTGGAGAAAAATTTTCGGATTGTTTTCTAAATTGGGAGCTAATTTTCCTTCTTTAGCAAGTTGCTTACATTTTTGTTTCTCTTTTCCTACAGCTAAATTTGCTACTTTTTTCAATTACTATTAGCAATTTAGTTTTTCAAGTTCGGTTATCCGTATGCACTTACTTTTACGATCTTATTTAAATACAAGGTCAATTCAAACTATTGTCAATTTTATAATTTGCGCTCAACAACCTGTTAAAATATTTTAAAATCCTCAAGTTTAGCGCAATTTATCGAATTATTTGCTCAAATTGTTGGCTAAAGTCCCAAGAAATCACCAAAAAGACAGATTTTACCAATTAATTGACTTGAAAATAGCTGTTCAAAATTACAACAATCTAACTAAAGGAGTTTAATTTATGGCTTCCCAATGGGAAAATTTACTACAAAATTTAGGCGAATGGCAAGGTTCGTTTACTCGCTTTTCACCTCAAGGTGAGGAATTGTCAGACACTCCCACTGTGGTTTCCCTCGAAGGAGTTAACAATAACCAAGCTATGCACATGGTCGTCCGTCGGCTACCTCCAGGTCAACCTCCTCAAGAACAAGTTTTTGATTTTAGTTCCTTGTCGAAAGGGGCTTTATTCTTTCCTAATGGTGCATTTTCTCAAGGTTCTCTACAATGGTCGCCATTTTCACAATTTGGCGCAGAATTAGGCTTGATTCATAAATCGCGTCGGATGCGAATGATCCAAATGTTTAACCAGGAAAGTAAACTCGAATATCTGACTTTAATTCGGGAAAAGTTAGCAGGTACAGATACTCCGGAACGAGAGCCATTAACAGTGAAGCAATTATTAGGTGAATGGCAGGGAGAAGCAATGACGATTGATCACAACTTCAGGAGTCCGGAAACTTTTTCGACTCGGCTGCATATTCGTCAGGAAGGAGAAAACCGCTTACATCAAGAATTGAAATTTGGATCTCGAACAATTACCTCTACAGCAAAAATTAATGGTTCGACTCTCCTTTTCGAGGAAAGCGACTTACCCATCCAAATTTTGTTACTCCCAGACGCAGCTTCCGCTAACTGTCCCTTAGAAATTAAGCGGGGTTATCCTTTTGTTCTCGAAGCAGGTTGGTTAATCGCCCCAAACCTCCGCCATAGAATAGTTCGCAGTTATTCAGACCGAGGAGAATTATTGAATTTAACCTTGGTTCAAGAAGAAAAAGTTAGTTCCTAACCAGCAAATTTATTAACAAAGAAGACAAAAATTTAAGTTTCATCAAGTTAGAAACGAAAAATCAGTAAGCGATCGCGACTTTTGTGTAGAAAATACTACCTTGTCAAGTAGTATTTGTTCTGTAACCAAAGCTACTAAAAACCAAATAAATTGTTACAATTTTAGTATAAATACTCAGAGTCTAGGCTACTGAGTCAAGATATTCAAGAGGTCAGTCATCATGACTCCAGAATTAAGTCAAGCTTTTTTAGTAATTGCCATTGTTGCTATCTACTGTGCAGCAATATCTCCCATCTTATGTTGGATTCTCCCAAAAAGAACCCGCCAAGTTCATTAGAAAATCAAAAATATTTACTAATAGGGTGCGTTGAGTAACGCACCCTAACTAATAATTATTAATCTCCTGGCTGTGGATTAGCCACATAGCGGAAATCCGGCTCCGAATTCCAAGGACCGCGATGATCTTTACCATTGGTAGAAAGATTGTAATATATATCCACCGTTTCATCAGGTTGAATATTACCAAAGAAAGGATCGGTAAGCTTACCCAATGATTCCAAGGCATTCATAAACATCTTAGTATGAGAAATTTCGCGAGTCAGCAAGTGAACTAAAGTATCTTTTGTCCCTTCATCTGGTGCTAACTTAATCAACTGCTCATAAGTTTGACGCGCACCAGCTTCCGCCGCAATATTAGCACGCAAATCTCGTACCGGGTCGCCACCTTCATTCAAATAACTAGCAGTCCAAGCATTTCCTTGACTGTCGAGAAAATGAGGTCCATAACCACGAACAGCAAACAAGGTACTCTGAAAAGCTACGGTTTGATCGACATTTTTCGTATGATTTTCGATCAGTTTACCAATCATTTCTAAGTGACTAAACTCTTCGATAGCAATATCTTGGAGCATATCTTTAATACCGGGATCTTCAGTATGAAATGATTGTACCCAATACTGCAAAGCTGCCGATAATTCACCTGTTGCACCGCCAAACTGTTCTAACAACAGTTGAGCAAAACGAGGGTTGGGTTCATCAATTTTGATGCTTTTCTCAATTAGTTCTTTCTTATGGAAAAACAAAAGTAAATTCCTCCTTAGCTATTATTTATTTTGCCATTATGCGTTTGAGAATCAATATAGTTACATCTTCAAAAAAAACCCTTTTTGATACTTCAATCTAGAGACACATTGTTAAATTGAAAAAATTTACTCTGTAAGATAGAGTTGCTAGATTTTTTTCTTGGTATGTTGAATGCAACTAAGTTTCATCAACTTGAAAGCCAAAACTAAGTCAATTAAGTGAAGTTTTTTACAACTTGGTCTTACTGCGATGGAGAGAGTGAAAATTTCTATAAC
>JAWQFW010000069.1:4160-20829 GCA_035968095.1 Oscillatoria sp. PMC 1068.18 | reverse complement strand
GGAACTAGGGGAACCAGGGGAAGGGGGGAGCCAGGAAACGAAGAAAAGCAGTTACATCTCTCTTACTGTGGGTTTCCCGTCCACAATTTCGCCGACTAAAACAATGTCAGTAACATTGACAAATAAACCATTTTCTAGTACCCCAGGAATATTATTAATTGTCTTTTCTAACTCCCCAGGATTGTCAATTTTGTCGAATTTGACATCAATTACCAAGTTACCTTGGTCGGTAACAACGGGTCCAGCTTTCTTAACTCCCATGCGTAATTCTGGCTTTCCACCTAACTTTTCAATAGCGCGCATTGCTGGGGTAATAGCCATCGGAATTACTTCTACTGGTAGCAAAAATGTTGAGCCTAATTCCTTGACAAGTTTGCCACTATCGACTACAACAATAAACACATCTGCCAAAGAATCAACTACTTTTTCGCGAGTATGTGCCGCACCACCACCTTTGATTAAGTTTTTTTGCGGATCTACTTCATCCGCGCCATCAATTGCTATATCCATTTTGGAAATAGCGTCTAAACTGGTCAACGGAATTCCATACTTTTTCGCTAATACCTCAGCTTGGAAAGAAGTAGGCACTCCTTTAATATTTTTTAACTCTCCACTTTGCAACCGAGAACCCAAAGACTCAATTGCATAAGCTGTAGTCGAACCAGTTCCTAACCCGACAATCATACCAGATTCAACGCGGGCGGCCGCAGCTTTACCCACTTCTTGTTTCATTACCTTAACTGGATCTTTTTCTTCTACCATCAAAATAACTCCTCTAAATTGTTTTTCTGTGTTTTACTTATCTCACTAAATTCCGTGACAAAGATCACTGTCTTTAGCAATTTACTATGATTCAATTGTAATTGGGAGAAATATCTGTTTAAAACAGATAAAATTCTCAGAAAAATTACTTGATTTAACTCAATTAGATGCTTTTAGCTACCAAAACTAACTCTCTAGGTAGGTAATTGAGTTTTTTACGCAAATACTGAGTAGTTGCTGTTAGAGACGTAAACAAATTTAAATTTATTTACGCTGAAAAATTAACTTACGTGCAATCAGTGAAATCAAGTTGAGCATTTAGCCTGGGACAAAATTAGCTTGAAATTAGTAACAATCTAATAGGCATTGTCAGATATGAAAGCAGCAGCAGCGCTTAATTTAATTGTTCAGCCTCCCAACCACTTAACTACTCAATTCTTTGAGCAACTAGGCTTTCAGCCCTTACCGGAAATTCCCCTCTTGTGGTACAAACCGATTGCTAATGCTGAGATTATTAATCTTTTTCGAGGTTTTAGTCAAGGTTTAGCCACCGCCGAATTGGCTGGGACGCGCTTTTTGTTAACGCGATCGCCATATAATGATTCTCAAATAGCCATTGAATTTTTGCAAGCACAACCTTTAATTAAAGTGATTCAAGCAGCTAAAAATGCTTGGTTTTTAGATGTAATTGTGCAGCAGAATTTGTTTTTTCAATATCAACCTATTTTTAATTTACAGTCAGGTAAAATTTTCGCTTACGAATGTTTAGCTCGTGCCAAAGACAGCAATTTACAAATTAAAAACGGTAAGGAATTAGTTGATGCGGCACTAGAAACTCAACTTATTTACGACTTCGATGAATTAGCTCGTACTATTTGTTTAGACTCAATTGCTGCTTTAAAAAGCGACCAAACTTTTTTTATTAATATTTTGCCGAATTCGTTAATCAATAACCCTGCCGCCTTCGAGCAAAACTTGAAACAAATAGAAAGAGCTAACTTAAAACCATCTCAAATCGTTTTCGAGTTAACCGAAGTACAAGCGATCGCCGGAAATCGTCCCTTACTAAAAATTCTGCACCAAATTCGTCAACATGGTTTCGGAATCGCGATCGACGACTTATGTAGTAATACTAACCTCGACCACTATTTCCTCGAATATCGCCCCGACATCATCAAAATCGACAGACAAATCGTACATGGCTGTAGCAACCACCCCATCAAAGGAATGTTGCTCAAAGCCATAGTTACCTCAATACACGAAATCGGTTGTTTGGCGATCGCCGAAGGACTCGAAAATCTTCAAGATATCAAGTTATGTCGAGATCTCAACGTTGACATGGGACAAGGATTCGGTCTAGCGATGCCAGGACTAATTTTGCAACCCGAATCACTCAACCATCTTACTCCTAAGCTAAAAATTGCTTCTTAGAAACTATCGACAACAAATTTTCTCGCTAGTTAGATCGCAAACGAATCTCAGTTACCCTATTTCAAAATGGGACTCCTAGTTAAACCAAAATAGCCAGGAGAACCATTCTTTCTCAACCGAGATACCTGCCCTCTCAACTCAAACTTGATGACCTTCAGCCACCATTTTCTAAGAATTGCTAGTTTGGGCTGCCAACATCTCCTTAAGTTTCGCCAATTCATCCGCCCAACGAGGATCTGGTTGAACTGCTCCGGTATCTGGAGAATTGCTGCTACTACGCTTAGACTTCTTACCACCGCGTCGTCCTGAAGAATTACCACCACTTCCTCCCGAACGAGCAGGAGCTTCATTTGGGCTAGTCTTACTTTTCGAGCGTGGCAAAGCCTTTTCAATTTTCAGGCTACTATCCATGAAAGGCTGACCGTTAAACTTAGAAATTAACTCATCCGCCATTTCATCATTAGGTACAGTCACAAAAGCAAATCCCCGACACTTACCTGTTTTACGGTCTTTGATCACTTTCGTAGACACATTTTCCCCAACTTCCGCAAACATAGTTTGTAGTTCTTGGCGCTCTACAGGCTCTTTCGGTAAATTACCTACATATAAACGAACAGACATTTGTCCTTACCTCCATCATTTAATTAGTGAAAAACTTCAATCTTCGGCATAGGTTTTGCTGCAAAGTTAAGATTAACTGGTAAGCAGAGTATTCTTCAAGCTCTGACCACAATTTTGCTAACCTTGCCACTCTTTACAATCTCGGCTTCTGCCGCTCCTCATCAACTTTTTCCACACAATAGTTTGGGTAGCTCTAGCGCTCACGCTCTTAAGCCCTCAAAGTCCTGGCTACTGTGTCTTGACCTAAATATTTTCTTCTCTTTAGATTATTACAGAATATTTACACTATTCATTAAAGTATCATAACCTTTTTTCGCCGCGCTAGCTTTTCGGCTAATTTTTCTGGCAAATTTCAATTTACTTTAACTCAATTTTTCCATTAGAACAATCAACTCAACTATTTGAGTATATTTACTCAGCAGTTTTGTTCACCCTGAGCATTTTTCTACCGAGACGCTTGCTACAAATATTTTAACTAGCTTGACAAATTGTCCTGGTTAGTCATTGTGTCGTGAGTATTAGTCCAGAAGAGGGATTTGCATTTTGTCAATCATTTGTTATATTTTGTAATAACGTTGGCAACAGTTGTTTCCCAAGCGACTGAACAAGAATGTCAAATCCACTCAAACTAATAGTTTAAATGTAGTTCGACTTAGTTGTAGTTAGGAGTTAGTTATGTCTGAGCAATTGTCCTTAGAACAAAAATTCAATATTCGCTCCTTTGAAACTCAAGTTCAAAAGATGAGCCGTGAACAAGCCCAAGACTTCTTAGTCAAGCTTTACGAACAAATGCTGGTTCGCGAAAATATGTATAAAGAGTTCCTGAAGCACGAATGGGGTTTAGAGCCAAGAGCGTAAGTTAGCCCGACGTGCCTGAGCAATAGCTAGGCGACCTCTTTCTCTTGCTAAGTTCGTGTCAAGACGAAAAAAGCTGGGGATGTTGGGGCGTCAATAACTGCTCAAAGATGATGGCTTTGTTGCTGCTTAAGTTCATCCTGGAGGTTAATTTACCAAGCAAGCTAGAAACTGCCTTTAGTTCGCTACCTCAATTAGGCAGATACACACTAGCGTTAGAGATATGAAAGCAAAAGCTTAAGCCAAGAGCAAAAAAAATTTAAAATTGAGACTAAAAAAAGGCTGTCCAAGAGAACATATTAGGTGTTAGTGTTAGAAAAAAGTGATTCACTCACCAGTATGTTCCAGCGCTGCTTAATCTGCACAGACTTTTCCGATGGTTTGCATCGCCTCGTTCATTTTGTACCCAGTCTAGCTAGGAGCGGTATTCAGCAAATCGTCTTTTTACATAGCGTACCTCTTTGGGAAGAGGGTGGCGTGCCTCGAATCGATGAAGAAAAAGTCGAGCAAGCAAAAGCTCGTCTCTCGCCCGCACTAGAAAATGTACCTGAAGGAATTGAAGTACAAATAGAACTTCCTTGTGGTCGTCCTTTGGATACTATTCCTCGGATTCTCGAAAAATATCAGTTTGATGCGATCTTGACGGGAACACCAATTCGCAGTTTGCTGCAAGAAAAGCTTTTCGGTAGCACTAGCGTGGCTTTAGCAAAAATAACTTCTACACCTTTGTTAATCTTCCGTCCTCAACTGATTTCTACTTATACTCGCGAAGAACTTGAACTGCGCTGTCAACATCTGGGACGTTATTTGTTAATTCCTTACAATGATTCTCAGGCAGCGAAATACTTGGTTGAACAAATCAAAAGTTATGCTCAAAATCGACCAGAGAACTCTTTACAGCAATGTATGCTGATTTGGGTGGTAGATGATTCAATGCGGCGGGGAATGCCGATTGAACATCGTCTGCAAAAAGCAACTGAGAAATTAGAGGCGGTCAAAGTTGAATTAGAGCAACTGGATTTGCAAGTTAATACTGAAGTGCGACAAGGAAATGCGATTTTGGAAATTTTAGAAGCTGCAATCGAGTTTGATATCAGCGCGATCGCGATCGCTAGTGACAACCGTAACACTTTACTCGAATGGACTGCTCCCAGCTTTGCTAATGACATTTTGCGTAAAAGTTGGTTCCCTATGCTTTTCTTCTCTCCCAAAAAATGAGGGAAACCAGGAAAACAAGGAATTGGAGAGAATCTTGAGCCGAGTTGTCCCGATCCTCACTTAGCCAATCTCCAATTCCTAGAAACTATCCACCAGAAATATCCGTAGGAGAACCAGTAGTATAAAGTGCGTCTAAGCGCATCAAAATCTTCGGCTTGAGTCTTTCAAACTCTTTTTTAAGGACATTTTTACTTGTTTGTGGGGAAGCAGTGACTCTCATGCCTTGAGAATCATCTGCCCACTTAATTAGCATTTTGCATTGAGTCGGATCGATAGTAGATTTGAGAACATTTTGACAGCGTTTCGGATCTCCGAGAGCAAAAAATAAAATTCTGTAGCTTCCCGATTCTCCGAGAATGCGAGCAATACGCTGTCCGGCGGCAGTTTTCAAATCTAGATAACATGGAAGCCAGCGTGGACCATATTCTTGGTTGTGGAGAACTGTAATCCACAACACCATTGGATGAGGAGAGGTTAAAAATAAAAATTGGTTGTAGCGGGTACTGATCAGGCGATTTTCGATATCTTGCTTACCTAACATTGTCCACAAGGTTGCAAAAATACCGTCTTGAGTCCGAATTAATCGAGGAAAGACAATTTTCTGTTGTGGTTTGTCTTGAGGCCATTTAGTTTTGCGACACAGATCGTCGATAGTCGGACCTGCTTCGGTAAAAGTTTGATCGTTTTCCCCAGAGTCCCAACGGCGAGAACGATTTTTACTAAAACTTTTTTCGAGAGGTTCTAAAGTCTCTAAAATTTCTGCCGCACTTTGAGGGCGATCGCCCGGTGCTTTTGCCAAACACTTCATAATCAAAGCGGACAAGGATGAAGGGATTTTTAAGCTCGGATCGAATGGTGACGGCTCTAAATGATGATGAGCTTGATACCAGCCGCCAAAAGAGTGAGTTTCTGGGATAACTGGCATTTCATTGGTTAACATCTCGTACATCACTACTCCCAAACTGTAGATATCCGAGCGACTGTTAAGTTCTTTACCCTCCATTTGTTCTGGAGAACAATAAGCAAGAGTTCCCATAAATGAATGGGTTTGATTGCTGCTAGACTGAATCAGTTTCGCAATCCCAAAATCAAGAATTTTGACTAATTCACCCAAGGAAGGATCTTGTAATACCAAAATATTGCTTGGTTTGATATCTCGATGAATAATCGGACAAATTTCGTTTTGAAATTTAATTCCTTTATGAGCAGCTTGTAAACCCAAACAAATTTGGCGAACCATGTTTACAAACCGAGGTAGAGACACAGATTGCTTTCTGAGCAGATCGCTAAGACTTTCTCCTTCGAGAAACTCCATTACATAAAAAGGAATATCATCTTCGTCTACGCCATAGTCACGAACGCGAACGACATGAATACTTTTTTCTCCTAGAAGAGCGCAAATTGTCGCTTCTCGCTCAAACCTTTGACGCATTTTCTTATTCAACAGCGCACCTGAGAGAAATTTGACTGCTACGGTAACACCACCAAGCAGACTATCTTCAGCACGATAAACTCTCCCCATTGCGCCTTTACCTACCAACTCAATTAGTTGATAGCGGTTAGAGAGTAAACGACCATAGTTAGGGTCATAAGCCATAATATAGCTCCAAGAAATAGGGAGCGAGCAAATGAGGAAATTCGAGAAAAATCAAGCGAATAAACACAAAACAAACTAGGAAGATAGAAAGATGAAATGTGCTTTTTTAGTACCGTCAATACCGCTTGAGTATTGAGCTAAGACTGACGTTCTAATATAGCTTCCATTGTACTGGTTAGATGATGACCTTCAAGAATACCACTAGAAAGATGATAAGTATTGTCATCCAAGCGATAGAAAGTTTCAAATCCACTGCGCCTACGGCGATCGTCTAGTACCCAGTAACGTTGTACCACTGAATCAGGACCTATCCAGCCTTCGCCTTCAATCCGACCAAGGAGATTTTGTTGTAAAACGTAGGTATATTGCCGTTCACCATCATCAAGCCGCCCTCGATATTGAAACGAAATCTCCTCGCGATCGCTACCCGGAAAGATCAATTTAGTTACCATTGTGAACCAATTTTCTTGACCCCAAGCAATAATTGTCTTGCCTTTTACTGCAATAGGCATTCCTTGACGCTCCATCCAGTTTCCCTGCATTGTCCAGCGTCCTGCCTTAATTAAAAAGGTGTGACCCACAGTGCTACCCCTTCAAGATTTTCCTACCACTGTTACCTTTATTTTCCTCTATACCGTAGGAAAATTAAAAATAAGCCCTTACCTAACTTATCAATTTAACCCCAACTGGTAAATCTTTTTTTATACAGTTACAGCAGTATCGCTTTCGAGCGACAAAGGTTAACAGGTGGTTACACCAGTTTGGGCTGGTGTTTTTAACTCTTGGGGCAATTTTCAACTCAGAGGTAAATGAATTTCTCCTAGTAATTCGGCTGTTTTTGCCCCCGTTACTTGAGGGAGATTACCAGTTTGCTGACGCTGCCGCCAGTATGCTAAGACAGCAAAAGCGATCGCTTCTTTATAATCACTATTTAGCCCTACGTCGTCGGTTGTTAACACCTCAATAGAGGCTAACTGAGTTTGTAAACGCTTTTTGATTAACAAATTGTGACTCCCGCCACCACACAAAAGCACTTCGTTGGGCATTAGCGGTAAAAAATTACGATAGCTATGCACAATGGAAGCAACTGTTAGCTCTGTTAAAGTCGCTAACCAATCAGCCGGACTTAGTTGATAACCAGCCGCATCTTGCCAACATTGACTCAGATAAGCTTGACCAAATAATTCTCTTCCGGTGGATTTCGGCGGTGCTTGAGTAAAAAACTCTTGCTTTAACCATTGGTCAACTAAATCCAAACAAGGAGTTCCTTTCGCTGCCCAAGCTCCATTTTCATCGTAAGTTTTTTTACTGTCAGTGATCTGCCGCACTGCTAAATCTATCAGTATATTTCCCGGTCCTGTATCCCAGCCACAAACTTTTTCCTGCCAATTATTTTCTTTTTTCGGAGGTAAATAAGTGACATTACCAATTCCTCCTAAATTTTGAACACATCGGTATTTACTGGAATCTGCTAATAAGTAAGCATCTACCTTAGAGACTAAAGGCGCTCCTTGTCCTCCCGCAGCCAAATCCCCAGCCCGAAAATTACTAATCGTAGGAATTCCTGTCAAATAAGCAATTACCTCTCCTCGCCCCAATTGTAAGCTGTAGCCTAGTCGCTGCATCGATGAATAATCGTCATCACCGACCAAAGGTGGTCGATGAAAAACCGTTTGTCCGTGAGAACCAATCAACTCAGCAGTTGGGAAACCAGATTGAATTTCTAATGCAGCGCGAGCGAATTCCGCAGCCAGATTGTCATCTAACTCAGCTAAAGCTTCTACTGACAGCTTTTCTCCCCCTCCAACTCGCAGAACTTGCTCTTTTAACTTACTAGGATAGGAAAAAGTACGCCCAGTCAATAAATCTACCTGCAAATTACTTTCTGTCTCAGTAATTTCTACGAAAGCAGCATCAATTCCATCTACAGACGTACCACTAATTAAACCAATTACTCTGGTCATGTGATTTGAGATTAAGTCTTATTTAGCAAAAATCTGGGTTGAAAACTCCGTCCTTCAGGACGGCTTTAACCCTAACTGGTTATCTTACAAAAAAACGTTCTATAATCTAAAGCTCTATAATCTAAAACATGGAGAAAGCACAAAATTACCGATTTTACCCAACACCTGAACAAGAGTCGTTATTGCGGCGTAGATTAGGTTGTGTAAGATTGGTTTACAACAAAGCACTCCATGAACGAACCCAAGCTTGGGTTCAAAGACAACAACGAGTAGGGTATAATCAAACCTCCTCAATACTAACAGCATGGAAAAAAGAGCAAGACTTGAAATTATTAAATGAAGTTAGTAGCGTTCCCTTACAACAAGGCTTAAGACACCTCCAAACAGCCTTTACTAACTTCTGGGCTGGACGTACTCAATATCCTCACTTCAAGAAAAAACATCAAGTCGGAAGTGCAGAATTTACCAAGTCCGCGTTTAAATATCAAAACGGTCAAATCTATTTAGCTAAATGTCAAGAAGCCTTACCAATTCGCTGGTCAAAGCAAATCCCAGAAGGATGCCAGCCAAGTACAGTCACGATTAGATTACATCCTTCGGGGCGTTGGTCGATCTCAATTCGCCTTGACGACCCCACAATTAAACCTTTACCTGTAATTGAAAAAGCGATCGCCATTGACTTAGGTATTAGTAGTCTGTTAGTTACCAGCGATGGAGACAAAGTATCTAACCCCAAACACCTGAAAAAATCTTCCCAAAAATTGCGTCGAGCGCAAAAAAGCCTTTCTCGCAAACAAAAAGGGTCAAGAAATCGAGAGAAAGCCCGAATCAAAGTCGCGAAAATTCACGCCAAAATTACCGATACAAGAAAAGACCATCTACACAAGCTAACCACTCAACTCGTTCGTGAAAACCAAACGATAGTAGCTGAGGATTTAGCGGTTAAAAACATGGTCAGAAACCGAAAACTCGCCCAAGCTATCTCCGATGCGAGTTGGGAAGAAATTACGCGACAATTAGCCTATAAGTGTCGTTGGTACGGGAGAACCTATATTGAGATCGAGAGATGGTTTCCTAGTTCCAAGCGATGCAGTAATTGTGGACATATTGTCTCAAAGATGCCGTTAAAGATTCGAGAATGGGAGTGTCCTGAATGTGGGACTCACCACGACCGGGACATTAACGCCTCGAAAAATATTTTAGCCGCAGGGCTTGCGGTGTTAGTCTGTGGAGCGAGTGTAAGACCGAACCGAGTAAATCTGTTCCGGCAACTGCGAGGAAACAGAAACCTAAATCGTAAGGTTTAGGAATCACTGTCCCTTCTAGGGCGGTGAGGATGTCAATCCATGTTTAAAGGATCAACGTCAATAGTAAAGCTTACCGACTGAGAACACAAAGACCTTAATTGAGTTAAATTTGGTAGTTCCTGCTCTTTCTCCGTCCGCGACTTCAGCAAAATTTGCCAGCGATAACGACGGGCTACTCGCATAATTCTTGCTGGTGCAGGTCCGAGAAGTTCCCATTGGGAATCAAGAAAACTGCCACAAGCATCGGCAACTATCTCGGCATTTTCTTGTACTTCCCCAGCATCCAAAGCGCTAAATTTCAATAAAATTAAACGTCCATAAGGTGGATAATTCCAAGCTTCGCGCTCTCTTAATTCAGCTTGGGTAAAGTTGAGATAGTTATGATTCCGTACTGCTTCGATGACCTGATGTTCCGGAGTATAAGTTTGAATAATTACTTTACCAGGATTGTTACCTCGACCAGCACGACCTGCGACTTGTGTCAAGGTTTGGAAAGCACGTTCTGCGGCGCGGTAGTCAGACAGATGTAGCAGTCCGTCAGCAGCGACGACACCCACAAGGGTCACATTGGCGATGTCTAAGCCTTTAGTTAACATTTGCGTCCCAATCAGCAAATCGGCTTCTCCCTTGGTAAAACGGGTGAGTAGGGTGCGATGCGCTCCTTTGGTACGGGTGGTATCGCTATCGAAGCGAATAAAGCGTAGTTCCGGAAAGACTTTCGTTAGTTCTTGGGCGACTCGTTGCGTACCAGTCCCGAAGTGTTTGAGGTAGGGGGAACTACATTCTGGACATTGACTTGGTTGTAGCTGAGTGTGGTTACAGTAGTGACAGCGTAGCAGTTCGGTTGCGCCTTCGTGGGTGTAGTGATAGGAGAGGGAAACGTCGCAGTGAGGGCATTCGATGACGTAGCCGCAGCTACGACAGGAAACGAAGGTGCTGTGTCCGCGTCGGGGGATGAAAAGAATTCCTTGTTGCTGGCTATTTTGTAGCTGTTGGAGAGCGTTGTAAAGTGAGCGGCTGAAGATGGAACGGTTTCCTTGTTGTAATTCTTGCCGTAAGTCTACGATTTCGATGGGTGGTAAGGGACGAGATTGGATTCTTTCTGGTAGGGAAAGGTAATGGTGTGTGGTGGTTTGGGCGTTTTCCTCGGTGAATTCTAGCCAAGTTTCTAAAGAGGGAGTGGCTGAACCGAGAATGAGGGGACAGTTTGCTAATTCTGCTCGCCATTTAGCGACTGTGCGAGCGTGGTAGGTGGGTGCGGGTCGGTCTTGTTTGAAACTAGAGTCGTGTTCTTCGTCTAAAATGATTAAACCGAGCTTGGGTAGGGGTGCGAAGATTGCTGAACGAGTGCCGATGATGACTTGGGGTTCGCCTGTGAGCATTTGTCGCCAGGTGTCGAAGCGTTCGCCTTCATTGAGGGCGCTGTGGTAGACGCAGACGGAGTTACCGAAACGAGCGCGAAAACGGTCGGTGAGTTGGGGGGTTAACCCGATTTCGGGGACGAGTACGATCGCACTTTTTCCTTCTGCTAATATTGGCGCGATCGCCTGTAAGTAAACTTCGGTTTTTCCTGAACCTGTGACTCCATGCAGCAATACTTGGGCAAATTCTGGTAGCTTGTTGATGAGTTCTAAGGCTTGGTTTTGGGCTGGAGTTAGGATTTTCGGGCTATCTTTGGCTACTGGAGGTTCGTTGGCTAAACGCAGAATTTCTCTTTCGGCGATCGCCACACAGCCTTTTTCTGCTAACTTTTTGACGATTGAAGAACTTGTGCTACAAATTTGCAGGAGTTGATTTAACCATAGTTCCCCTCCCCAACGTCGCAACACTGCTAAAACTTCTCGTTGACGAGGAGTTAAATCGGCTATTTCAGTAATAAATGTAACTACTTTTTGCTGTTTGGGACGAGCGCTTCTGGGGGGTTCGAGGTAACTTTCTACCCAATTGCGTTTGCTTAACTCTCGTATCCCTCGATTTGCTCCTTTGACTTGTCGTTGCAAATAGCGAGTGCTGTAATCTCCGTTTGCTTGAGATTGTAACAGGGCGAGGATTTCTCTGGCGGCGGCTGAGTTACAAAAATTTGCCGCTCCTGCTGGTAAATTGGATTTAAGGCGAATTCGGCGCTGCGATCGCGCTAATAATCCCGGAGGTAAAGCGACTTTGATTGCCGCGAGCAAAGAAGTACAGTAATATTGAGCTACCTGCTCGATTAGTTGCCAATAATGGCTGGGAAAAAAGCCAGTGGCGATCGCTTCTTCTACATTCCGGATTTTACTAGGTTCTAACTCCGCAGGAGGTGATGCTAGAAAACGAATTGCAATCCCACCTACTATTTGTGACCCAAAGGGAACACTAAGAATATCTCCTAGTTCTACTGTTAAATCTGGCGGCAACCGATAGGTATATAATCTCTGCTCTCCTGCTTCCTGATTTCCTGGTACATCTACTAGCACTTCAACCCATTGCTGGGATTGGCTTCCTGTTTCATCATAAGATGAACTCGGTTCAGCTAAAAGTGTACCAAAAGATAGATTAGACATAGATTTCCGGTAACAGTGGTTACAGCTAATTACCTATCCTACGACAACTTGAAAAGCTAACCAAGCTAGATATTCTCACCAATGGTAGAGAGGAAACTTAGTAATCTTGTGAGATCCTAGGTCTTGTAGCCAGAAATTTTACTATCTCAACGAAAAAAGTCTGTTTATTTTACTGAAGTTGTTTCGGAGCGTTGGGCATAGTAGTATTTTAGCTAATCGTGAGCGCACAAACCCGTATTTGGTTAATTGCTGAATCTTTTGGCTCTAAGAAAGCTGAGGCACTCGATCTCTAATGTTAGTTAAATTTAACCCTAAGTATATACACTCAGTTTCATCTAATTTCTAGTCACTAATTTTCGGATTTTGTAGTCGAGCCAACAATTACCTGTAAGGGTTTTGGTAGTCTTATTAAGAATATTCTATGCAGCGATCGTGAACCTAAATTCATTTGTTTACATTTTTTAATGACTTACCCTCTGCCTTTTTTCTGTTACGAAAGGCTATAAATGAGTATTACAGTTGTACTCCAGATTAGCCAAAAAACGAAGATAAGTCACTGTTATCTAGCTAATCTGAGCCGCTAATCCAGATTTAACAAACAAACTTTAAGTCATTTTGTCCCTTATTTTCCTAAGCACTAACTAATTATGAACATTGCAGAACTTAATCAAACTGAAAACTTTGAAGCTACTGAAAATATTGATTTTGAAGATTCCGAAAACAATAATTCTGAATCAGACAACGATCTGGTTGAGGTAGAATTTACCGATGGCAAAGAAAGCAAAAATAGCGGTAGTTCATCTTGGTATAATAAATCTGATTCAGATGATACAGTAGGCGCTTTCTTTAAAGAAATGGCGCGTTATCCGCTCTTAAAACCAGAAGAAGAAATTGAATTAGCTCACCGAGTTAAATTCCTGATGGAAGTTGAAGAGTTGCGCGAACAACTCCAAGAAGAATTACAACGCGAAATCACCAAGCTCGACATTGCTGAAAAAATGGAACTAACCCTGCGTCAGCTAGAACATCGACTTTATCAGGGACGGGTAGCAAAACGCAAAATGATCCGCTCTAACTTACGCTTAGTTGTCTCGATCGCTAAACGTTATCTTAATCGAGGAGTCCCTTTCTTAGATTTAATTCAAGAAGGTGCAATTGGACTAAATCGCGCGGCTGAGAAATTCGATCCGAACAAAGGTTATAAGTTTTCTACCTACGCTTATTGGTGGATTCGTCAAGCAATTACCCGCACGATCGCTAACGACGCACGTACAATTCGTTTACCGATTCATATTGTTGAAAAACTAAATAAACTCAAAAAAGCCCAGCGTACTCTCAAACAAAAGTTACAGCGTCAACCAAGCGAAGAAGAATTAGCAGAAGAATTGGAAGTTTCTCCTTCTCAACTGCGTCAATTGTTACAGCTAAGAAGACAATCTCTGTCACTAAATCATCGTGTCGGAAAGGGAGAAGATACTGAATTAGTCGATCTTCTTGAAGATAGCGATCTTCAGTTACCTGAAGAGCAAATGAATGAAGCGATGATGCGTCAAGAAATCTCTGATGTGCTGAGTGATGTCTTGACAGAAAGAGAAAAAGATGTTATCACTATGCGCTATGGTTTAGCAACCAGTCAACCCTACACTTTAGAAGAAGTAGGAGGAATGTTCAATCTTTCTCGCGAGCGTGTGCGTCAGATCCAAAGTAAAGCGATGCGAAAATTACGTCGTCCCCAAGTTGCACGTAGACTCAGAGGTTGGCTTAATTAAGAAGTTGTGGAAAACTAAGTAGTAGGAACTAAAATCTAGGTTTGTGCGCCTTGAATACAATAATAAGAAAGTACCTACTACTTACTTAAAAATGAGTAAAAAATTTCAGATTCGCGCCGCTAAAATCACTGATGTAGCGGCGATATTTAAGTTAATTAAAGCTCTCGCAGAATACGAAAAACTCTCTGATGCAGTAACGGGAAATTCTCAGAAATTGCGGGAGCATTTGTTTGGAGAGCAGCGTTATATCGAGGCTATTGTCGCGGAATCAGAAGATAAAATCGTCGGTTTTGGCTTGTTTTTCCCTAATTATTCGACATTTTTGACCAAACCAGGCATTTATTTAGAAGATTTATTTGTCTTACCCGAATATCGTCGTCAGGGAATTGGGAAACAAATGTTGAGTTATCTAGCTCAATTAGCATTAGAGCGAGATGCAGGTAGATTAGAGTGGAGTGTTTTAGATTGGAACGAACCAGCGATCGCCTTTTATGAGTCTCTAGGTGCTGTTATTTTACCAGACTGGCGAATTTGTCGGGTAACTGGTCAGGCTTTACCAAAACTAGCTTCTCAAGAAGATTAAAATTTTTTGTCCAAAAAAAAATACTTGCTCTTACTCAAAAAAGCATCTCTACAGTAAAATTAGCTTGGGAAGATACTTCAAGTAAATTAAGAAAATATTTGTTCTCAGCGCTAAAAATTAATTGAAGCCATGAATATGCTCTATTGGCTAGAAATATTAGAAGGAATTTCGCTAGTTGCTGCGGTATTAGGAATTATCCTCGCAGCAATAGCTCAACAGTTTTTGTTAGCAGCAATTCCTTTGAGTGTTAACTTAGTTTTGAATGCGATTAACCGACAGTTAGAAACTAAAGAAAAAAAGAAACGAGACCAAGATATTCAACGACAATCCGAGCAATTAAGACAAGAAATTGGGCAATTACATCAAATTATACAGCCTTTATCCCAACGTCAAGAGCGCTGGCAAAATCAAGTCAATGAGAATTTCGCGCAAATTCATGAATTGGTTGATTCACTACCCAACATTCCTAACGAAAAGTTAGCAGAATTTAGCACTATAATTGAACAACTACAAGCCACAATTGAACCTTTCCAAGAATGGCAAATAGAATTAGAAAGAGAAACTACTCGTCAGTTAGAGCAAACGAAATTTGATTTAGCACAATTAGAACAAAGATTTGAACCTTTAGTAGATTTTCAGGCAGAATGGGAGCAAGAAGTTAAGCGAAAAAATGAGCAGTTTGATTTAGCGATCGCGGAATCTCAAGAAGCTGTTAGTTTGCTGAAGAAGTCTCAACAAGAATTACAAGTTTCTACTGAAGATAAATTGAGTAATTTTCAAGAAATATTAGAACTGCAAAGAGAGCGAAATACCGAAACTCAAGCTGAATTTACTCAATTAAACACGCAAATCGACGAAATAAGCCAAATTTTTGAAGTAAGTCTAGCTCGGTTTAATATTTTGGAAAGCGAAACTAAGAAACGGTTTAAACAAGCTAGTTTGCAACTTCAGAAAATTCGACAAGTAGTAAGATTATTCCCGAATTTACAACAAGAATTAACTGCAAAAACTAATCAACAGTTAGAAGAATTTCAAAGTAATTTGAAGGAATTAAGAGCGAAACTGGAAGCTTTAGAAAGCGATTTCTCAAGCGAGGGAAGAGGAGAAAACGAAGGAAGCACCCAAAGCGCACAATGGAATTTAGCGATCGCTCAATTACAACAAGCAATTGATTATATCCAAGAAGAACTTACTGCTTTAGAAAGAGAAAGTCAAGAACAACGAGAAGCATTACAGCAGGAAATTGCCGAAACTGCGGCAAAAGTTGCTTTAATAACTCAAGAAGAAATTGGCTTACAAGCTCACAATCAACAACAATATCAGGATTTGGAAGCACAGATAGCTCAACTACAAGCTACTCTCGCTCAATCTCAAGCTCAAATTAGAGATTGTTAATTCCTTGTTAAAAAATAGGTATTTTTGCCAAAGAGGAGGAGAATATAAATGAGATTTAAATCTCTAGCGCACGAGTTCTGATGGCAGGTGCAAACGATTATGACTATTTGGGTAAACGAACAAGTCGATCCTTCTGGACTTCTTTATGCTTGTATTGCTTCTTCTAATGAAGACTTGGCTAAAGATTGTCATCAATCTTTTGAAAAAAACTTGACAGAAAAGCAAAAATCTGCTGGGTGGGTTGCGCGGATGCGGACGGTAAAATCTTGGGACGAACTTCCCGCAAATACGCTTAAGTTAAGTTAAGGGATTCGGGATTGGGGATTCGGGATTGGGGATTCGGGATTAGGGATTAGGGATTAGGGATTGGGAAATCAATTAAAAGTTATCGCAGTATTTGGATCAAGAGATAACGTTTTTAAACATTGTAGTGCGACCGTCTTAGAATTTATTAGGGAACAAGATGCGTTAGTTTTTATTGGGAATAACTACAGAGGGTGAAAACTTATCAGTTTATCCTACAATTGTTCCTTGTCTTCCCAGTCCCCAATTACCCAGTCCCCAATCACCAAAGTTTTTATTGGGAATAACTACAGAGGGTGAAAACTTATCAGTTTATCCTACAAT
>JAWQFW010000069.1:0-4060 GCA_035968095.1 Oscillatoria sp. PMC 1068.18 | reverse complement strand
TGTTCCTTGTCTTCCCAGTCCCCAGTCCCTAATCCTTAAAAGTTTCACCTCGATCGAGGGGGCTACGAACTAAAATTGTGGTACTCTTCACATTACGGGCGATCGCTTCGGGAATATTACCTTGAATTGCTTGGTGAAGCAAACTTTCACGACTAGCACCAAGCATCAAAACATCGCATTGTTCGGCTTTAGCGAAACGAGTTATCGCATCAGTAACCGAATGAGAGCGAATTGGAATTGGCATTGTGGGAATTTTGTATTCAGAACGAATCAAGCGAGTCGTATTTTCTAAGATAGTTGTATCTAAAACTGGCTTTTCCGGAGGGTAAACTTGACAAAGCCAGACATAGACAGCAGAAGTTAAAGTCTTAAAAGCAGGTAAAAGTTGAATTGCGCGTTGAGCGTTTGGTCCCCCAGCAATCGGAATTAGCCAGCTTGTGGAAGTATTGTTATTATTAGGATAAGCCTGTGGGTGGGTTCCAAGTTTGACTAAAATCACATCACCCGGAGCTTGGCGAACGATAGTATCAACCACAGAGCCAAAGATTTTTCCGGCTGTATCAGTACGACCTTTCCAACCCATTAAAGTCAAATCGATATGCTGTTGAGAAATAACTTCGAGGATGGTTTCGGCTGTATCGTGAGCAATACGAATTTGGGTATGTAGAGGAATTTTTCCAGAAGCGATATTTTCGGCAATTGCAAGTAGTTTACGACTGAGATTAGTATTGACACGGGCTTGGGCTGGGGATTTGTGGCGAGAAACAGTAATAATACACAAACATTCTAATTCGTAGCGGCGTTCCTGAGCGATCGCGATCGCAATTTTCAACAAAGCAGGTGCAGTTGTCGGATTAGATAAAGGTAACAAAATTCTGCCTCTTCCCAGCGCCGGGGCGCGAGTTTGGTAAATAATATAAGAAGGTTCGGGAGAATAACTGCTTTGATTTTTTTCTCCCGAAAGTTGTTTCGCTTCCGCCTTAATAATGTCGCGACGAGTAATAATTCCCACCAACTTGTGATTTTCAATTACAGGTAAATGAGAAAGCTGATAGCGATTGATTAAATAAAGGACATCGCTGAGAGTAGCTTTAGGATTCACTGTAATTGGGTGAGGAGTCATGATTGCTTCTAAATAACTAACAGATATTTGCTGAGTATGATCTACTTCCTTCGCTAAATCTGCTTGAGTGACAATCCCGATTAACTTACCTTCGTGCATCACTGGAAAACCCCGATGAGACGATCGCCGAAAAGCCATTTTCGTTTCTTCCTCAGTCGTATCCAGAGGTAAACTTTGGACTCGACGTTCCATCACATCAGTAGCTTTCAATCCTGCTAAAATATTGCGATCCCGGTTATCTTCTTTCAATTCGATCCCACTTTTTTCGAGCAGATGTTGATAAAGAGAACCACTAAAAACACTTTCTCCCACCCCATAAGCCACCGCACAAGCAATCATCAAAGGTAACACTAAACCAAAATCGCTAGTAATTTCAAAAATAATCACGATCGCGGTTACTGGAACCCGAATTGTCGCCGTAAAAAAAGCTCCCATTCCCGCCAAAGCATAGGTTGTGGGACTTCCAATTCCTAACAATACTACTTGCAGAGTTCCCACTAAATAACCCAAAGCCGAACCAAGAACCAAAGCCGGAGCAAATAAACCCCCTGGTGCGCCAGAACCGTAAGCTATTAAAGTGAGGCAAAAATGAGCGACAAAGGCGATCGCATTTGCTTCCCAACCCACATCCCCCGCAATCAAAAATTCCCGCAAAGCCGCATTATTCCGAAAAAAATCTGGCAAAGCGGCGATAATTATTCCACTCAGTAAACCAGCAAACCCAACTCGCCAAGCCATTGCCCAACGCAGACGACGGTTAAAGGCTAAACTCCAGAGAATACCACGATTAAACAAAGCACCTAATAACCCTGCCAAAATGCCTAAAAGAACATAAAAAGGCAGATCTGCACTGCGAAAATCACTTTGAATCGGTAAATTAGTTAAAGTGTCAGTAAGATCAAAGTTAGTTGCTCCGAAAGTACGCGAAACCACTGCACCTGTAAACGAAGCCAGAATTGCTGTTTCCAAAGTTAAACTCGAAACATCCCGCATCAATTCCTCAACGACAAATAACACACCCGCGATCGGTGTATTAAAGCCCGCCGCTAAACCTGCGGCTGCCCCCGCCGCAATCATTTGCCGCCGATGTTCGGGAGAAGTAGGCAACCAGCTACTTAGTTGGGCTGCTAAAACTGCACCAATATGGACTGTGGGACCGCGTCGCCCTAACGTTAAACCTGCGCCTAAGACTAAAATTGTACTGAAGAGTTTTACTACCCCGACTTGGAGAGATAAAGGAATCGGAAACTGTGCTAAAGCTGCTTTGACTTGAGGAATTCCTCCACCTGCCGCCGCTAAGGATAAGGTTTCGACGCACCAACCTGCAAAGATGCCTAAAGTTAAGCCGATTAAGGGTAAGACTAGCCAAGCGCCATAGTGGTTAGCGGCTTGGAGACGATATAACCCTACCCAACCGATACCTTGTTTGAGTAATAAGGCGGCGAATGCCGAAATAACTCCGATGAAACAAGCTTCGACTAAGGCGTAGCGAGTGTCTAGGGAACGACGGGCGAGGTTTGACAAACCCAGTCGAGTGTGAAGATCCTTGAGAAATGCCATTAACGATTACCAGTTAGCAGTTGGAATGCTGATTGATTACTTATCTAACTACTAACTATTGATAAACCATTCACGACAATTGAAGGTGTATAGCTTGAACCATTCCAAGTAGCATCGCCACCTAAAGCAATAACTTGTTTGAGAGCGGTGTAGACGTTACCTGCAATCATGGTATCTTTGACACGACCGATGATTTGTCCGTTTTTGAGGTGATAACCTAAGTCGATGTTGACGGAAAAGTCGCCGGAAATGTCGGCACCTCCGCCTAAAATTTGGTCTACGACTATGGCTTCGTCTAGGTTTGAGATTAGGTCTGGTAGGGAACCTTGTCCAGGTTCGATGAGGAAGTTAACTAAGTCGGGGGTGGGATAGCGTCCTAATCCAGGACGAAAGCCGTTTCCGGTGCTATTGATGCCTAATGCTCGTCCGGTGGCGCGATCGCTATAAAATTGTTTTAGTTGTCCTTTCTCGATGAGGGAGAATGATTTGGTGAAAGTGCCTTCGTCGTCAAAGGGACAACTATAAGGTCCGGTGTCTGGTTGTTGAGAAATACTCAAAGTTTCTGAGACTACTTTGGAAGCTAATTTTTCGCTCCAGGGTGAGGATGCTTCGACTACTTGTTTCCCGTTGGTAGCTTCGCAAACTACGCTCCATAATAAGGTTGCGGCTTTGGGTGTAAATAAGATTGGTAGTTTACCTTGGGGACTGGCGGTATTGGTTTTTGCCCAGGTAAGTCTTTGTAAAATGTTCTTGACAATTTGGTTGATTTCTAATTCGTTTCTGGCTTCTTGACCGTCGTAGATTCCCAGAAAGTCGTCACCTCGAACCCATTCTACACCGAGGTAGGAGCTAAGGGTTAGGTCGGTATATTGACAGTGGAGTCCTTGGGAGTTAAGTAAACAGGTGGTTTCGGCTTCACATTCAAATTCGGCGCTACAGAGGACTTCTGGATAAAGTTCGCGGATACGCGCGATCGCATTTTTACCTATTTTGATTAATTCTTCAACTTCGATCTCGGTGCCGAAGTCGGGATAAATCGCTGTTTTCGGTGCTGCTAACTCTGGGGTTTCGGGAGGGTTAAGTTGGGAAAGGGCGATCGCTTTTTCTACTAATGCTTGAGGATCTACTTGTCCGTATGCTACTGCTAAACCGGGACAATTATTGCGCCATAATCTTAAGGCAGTTCCTTCTGATTGAGCTACTTCTAATTGTTTCAGTCTATTCGCTTCAAAGATTGCTGGTTTCGATAAAGAACTTGATTGATATACTTCTGCATATTCTGCTCCTGATTTTGTTGCTAATTCAAGCAATCTCTCTCCTAATTTTGTTATTCTTGAGTCTTTCATCTTTTTATTTTATAATTATTTGCTTTTTAGC
>JAWQFW010000068.1:0-20840 GCA_035968095.1 Oscillatoria sp. PMC 1068.18 | reverse complement strand
CCCCAATCCCCAATCCCCCTATAATAATTACAGGAAAGTAACAAAAATAAACATAAGGTGCTGCTATTTCTAGGCATTTAGAGAACAACTTTAAGATTGCCCATTTTAGCAAAAAACGCACCAGCCGAATTCTTAAAGAGGGAGAAACCGCCTATTTATGGCACAAATTGAAACCAGAACCGACCCAATGGTACTCAATATGGGTCCCCACCATCCCTCGATGCACGGGGTACTGCGTCTCATCGTCACACTCGACGGCGAAGACGTAATCGACTGCGAACCCGTGATTGGCTATCTCCACCGAGGGATGGAAAAAATCGCCGAAAATCGCACCAACGTCATGTACGTTCCCTACGTTAGCCGTTGGGACTACGCAGCCGGGATGTTTAACGAAGCGATCACCGTCAACGCACCCGAAAAATTAGCGGGAATTGAAGTGCCGAAACGCGCTCAATACATCCGCGTCATCATGTTAGAGTTGAACCGCATCGCTAATCACCTACTGTGGTTAGGACCCTTTTTAGCTGACGTAGGCGCACAAACACCATTCTTTTATATTTTCCGCGAACGAGAGTTGATTTACGACCTCTGGGAAGCCGCATCCGGTTATCGCATGGTCAACAACAACTACTTCCGCATCGGTGGTGTAGCAGTGGATTTACCCTACGGTTGGGTAGACAAATGCCTTGACTTCTGCGACTACTTTGAACCCAAAGTTGACGAATACGAAAAGTTAATCACCGATAACCCAATTTTCCGCCGTCGCGTCGAAGGTATTGGTACCATTACCCGCGAAGAAGCAATTAACTGGGGACTTAGCGGTCCAATGTTACGCGGTTCGGGGGTTAAATGGGACTTGCGGAAAGTTGACCATTACGAATGCTACGACGATCTCGACTGGGAAGTTCAGTGGGAGACGGCTGGAGACTGTTTTGCGAGATATGTAGTTAGGATTCGCGAAATGCGCGAGTCAGTGAAAATTGTCCGTCAAGCAATTAAAGGTTTACCAGGCGGTCCTTACGAAAACCTCGAAGCGAAGCGGATGGCAGAAGGGAAGAAATCTAAGTGGAATGATTTTGATTACCAGTACATCGCTAAAAAAGTTCCACCTACTTTCAAAATTCCTGCTGGCGAACATTATGTCCGTCTCGAAAGCGGCAAAGGTGAACTGGGTATTTTTATTATTGGTAACGATAATGTCTTCCCTTGGCGTTGGAAAATTCGTGCTGCCGATTTCAACAACTTACAAATTTTGCCCCACTTACTGAAAGGGATGAAAGTTGCTGATATTATGGCAATTCTCGGTAGTATTGACATCATTATGGGGTCGGTTGACCGTTAGCCAAAAATAAATTTGTTACCCTCTAGGGGACAATTCAATAATTAAGTCCGTGCAGGCGGGCTTAATTTTTTTTGTTAGTCATTTTTAGCTCAATAAACACTGAACTTGGTGCAGCGAAATTTATCCATCCAGATATTGCTGTAGCTAAATCAGCTAACAATTTTCTGAGATTCTTCTTCCCCTAAAATTGATTGAAAAAATCAAAAAAAGCTACGTTATTATTTAGCATAATGTCAAAATTATTCTTGCTTAAAATCTAAACTTCGCCACAGATACCAACAAGCAATACTCCGATAAGGTTTCCATTTGTCACCGATTTCGTTTAGGGTTATTTTGTTAGGAATTTCTGATAAGTCATCCATTTTTTGGATACTTTTGCGAATTCCTAAATCATCGACAGGAAAGACATCTAAACGATGTAAACGAAAGATTAAAAACATTTGTCCTGTCCACGTACCTACTCCTTTGATTTGAGTAAGAGTTTGGATAATTTCTGCATCAGTTAGGGTATTTAATTCTGCAACTGTGGGAAATCCATCAATCACTTTTTGGGCTAAGTCTTGGAGATAGGTTATTTTTGGGCGAGAAATTCCTAGGCTATGAAGAGTTTCTGTTGGAGTATTTAACAAAAGATGTGCTTCGATACCGTGAGGATAAAGTTGTTCTAACCGCGAATAAATAGTTTTTGCTGCTTTTACAGAGATTTGTTGGGAAATAATTGCTTTGGTGATTTCTGGTACTAATGCCGTTTCTGTGACTGGATTTGTTAAGGGACATTCGCCTATTTTTTCAATAATTTTTGCTAATTTAGGGTCGGATGAAGCTAAAATAGAGACTTCTTTTGAATAATTCATCAAATCCTTAATATATATTGAGTGAAAACGAAAGTTTGCTAATTATTTGACTACAAATTCAATTTAAATACAGAAATATTTTTTGTTTTTGTGTGATTTTAAAAGATAGTAATCCTAAGTTGTACTTAAATATAGTAGGGGTTTAGAGGTTAAAATATTTAAATGAATGAAATATCTAGATGCAACTTATTTTTGATTTGATGTTACGCCAACGAGAACGCTTTGTTCAAAATGACATTTTTCCAGATTATCGTCTGACAAGGAGACTATCTCTGGACGCAACTTGGTATAACAATTTGTTGGCTTTAAAGTAATCTACTTTATTTGAATTAGACCTTTTTCTTTGCTTATTGGCAGGTGAAATAGTTGAATTATTAACTATAGTTAAACTCCACCAATTCGAGAGAAGGGGAAAAAGCGAAAAATGGCGCGACCGATAATATTTTTTTGGGGGAGGAAGCCCCAGATATGAGAGTCGTTGCTATTATTACGATTGTCTCCCATGACAAAAAGACTTCCAGGAGGGACTTGAATTTTTTCTAGTTGATAATGTGGAGGTGCAGCGATGTAATTTTCTTGGAGAGGATGATCGTCAAGATAAACGATTCCATTGCGGATTTCTATAGTTTGACCCGGTTCACCAATGACCCGCTTGATAAAGGCTTGGCTTTTTTCATAGCCTTGGAGAATCAACTGCGGAGGCGGTTCAAAGACAATAATATCGCCTCGGTGGGGTGGGCGAAAATAGGAGGAGACTTTTTCGACAACTAAGCGATCGCCAATCTCTAAAGTTGGTAGCATCGAATCAGAAGGAATATAACGAGGTTCGGCGACAAAAAAACGAATCAATAATGCTAAACTGAGCGCGATCGCAATAACTTGAAAATTTTCCCAAATTTGTTTGGTTAATTTCGAGTTAACTTTATTGACCTCAGAAGAGTTGACATTTTCTTGTTCTTGTGTATTGTTGGAAACAGCAGGAGAACTAGAAGCTTCGGCGAAATTTTTGTCCTTGGATGCCATAAAATTTGTTCGCGGTAGAGACTTTGGGTGCAACCTCTGTAGATTATCAAAAAATGGTGCGCTCGAACCTCACCTTCGCGCGGGCAATCATTCGGGAGTGCGATCGCGATCGAGTTTAATTTTGGAGACGAGAAATTAGCAGCAGAGAAAATCAACTGCAAAGCGAATTAACTCCGTAAAGGACAAGGAAAGGTTAAAATCAGTGAGTATTCACCCAAAAAGTAGGTTGAGGGAAATCTTTGCCCAACTACAATAAATGGCGGATTAAATAAATAAAGTCGCCGAATCAATTTATACCTGCGCCTGAGATCGCAACTACTCTGATCTAGACTGAAAAAAATTGCGTTATGAACTTGGACTTACATTCAGCCGATGCTGTATCGATCGCGATGGCGATTCGCAGTCGGAAAATTACCGCCAGAAAAGTAGTTGGCGCTACCTTAGAGAGAATCGCTGCCAAAAACGAAGCGATGAACTGCTTCACAGCAACTCTTAGCGAACAAGCGATCGCTGATGCGGAAAAAATCGATCGCGCACTTACCCAAGGAAATTACCCAGGTTCATTAGCTGGGGTTCCTTTTGCGGTCAAAAATCTCTTTGATGTTGCTGGTTTAACCACTCTTGCTGGTTCAAAAATCCATGCCGAAAATCCTCCAGCAACGATGGATGCTACTGCGGTGGCTCGTTTAAAGCGGGCGGGAGCAGTGTTGATCGGGACTTTGAACATGGATGAGTATGCCTATGGCTTTGTGACCGAAAATAGCCATTATGGGGCAACTCCTAACCCTCACGATTGTACCCGGATTGCTGGTGGTTCCTCTGGCGGTTCAGCCGCAGCCGTAGCCGCAGGCTTAGTACCGTTAACTTTGGGTTCGGATACCAATGGCTCGATTCGCGTTCCAGCAGCACTTTGTGGTGTTTATGGGTTTAAACCTACTTATGGTCGTCTTTCGCGGGCGGGTACAGTCTTGTTTTCCAGTAGCTTAGACCATATTGGTTCATTTGCTCGTTCAGTCAGAGATATTGCGACAACGTTTGATTTTCTCCAAGGAGAAGATAACCGCGATCCGATTGTTTCTAATCATCCTCCAGAGCCTTGTTTACCGCAATTAGATTTTGGGATTAAAGGATTGCGCATTGCGGTTGCTGATGGGTATTTTACTGAAGGGGTAGAACCGGAAGCGAGGGAAGTTGTCGCACAAGTAGCAGCAACTTTGGGAGCCAAAAATCGGATTAATTTACCTGAATCCGATCGCGCTAGAGCCGCCGCTTATCTGATTACGGCGGTGGAAGGAGCGAATTTACATTTGGATAATTTGCGATCGCGCCCTAGCGATTTCGATCCGGCGACACGGGATCGCTTTATTGCTGGGGCGATGATTCCTGCGAATTGGTATGTACAAGCACAACGTTTTCGGAGTTGGTATCGCTCCCGTTTGCGAGAAATTTTTCAAAAGGTAGATATTATTCTCGCACCAACTACTCCTTGTTCGGCTCCAGCTTTGGGACAAGAAAAAATGGTGATTGCTGGTGAAGAAATTCTGGTTCGTCCTCATTTGGGGCGTTTTACTCAACCTCTTTCCTTCGTCGGTTTACCTGTTTTATCGGTTCCCGTACGCTGTGGTAATGATTTACCTTTGGGAGTACAAATTATTGCTGCACCTTATAACGAAGCTTTGATTTTGCGAGTAGCTTCAGTTTTGGAAAGTCAGGGAATTGTTTCTGTGGCGATCGCTGAGTAAACTTGTTCTTAAACACTTTCGTCACTTGTTTCCCGATTAACTTGGCTAAAGTTTGATCGGGGCGCACTCAATCGCCCCTACCCACGCTCAAGCTTAAATCGACGAATATTATAGTTAATTCAAATAAGAATGAGACAAATATTTACCTCAAATCGCGAAATGACAAAGAGTAAGTGTCTCAACCTAAACTGAAACAACTATATTACTAAATAAGGGCTTCAATGACAGGTTGCCCGAACTCGCACGAACCTTCTCTTTAGCAAAAATACAGCAAAAAAAATGACTGATTTACTAATTGCAAAGCTAAATCGAATTGCTCCTGAATAGGCTGATCTTCTTGCTAACAGTAGTAATCTAGCTTGGGGATTACATAGTTCGTCCTGCCTCGCCCACAATCTTTCGTGAGGTAGAGGAGAAATTAGAAATTTTCGTAAATCATAACAATAGCTTCTTTTTTCAAACTAGCTATCAATAAACTTTCACTAGGTTCCGATGACTGACACCACTAACTTTGCTACAAAATTAGCAGATCTAAAACTGATTCAAAATGTTTTGATTGATTGCGCTCAAAAATTAATGAACGCAACAGATGACGAGACTATTCAAAAAAGAATAGCAAAAATCCTCGATAGCGATCGCGAAAATTTAAAAAATATCGACAAAGCAATTGCTGAATCTAACTTAAGCGTCGAACCCCGCGAGATTACCAAACAGCACGCAGATAAAATCTCTCAGATGATGAATGGTTCGGAACTAACTGTTTACGATAAGTTTTTTCAATACGAACTGCTTAAACACCAACAGACGATGACTGGTTTGGTAATTCATAAAGTTGCTCAGTCGATGAACGACCAACTGCAAGATGCGATTGAACCTTTAAACAAAGTCAATTTTGAAAACCGCGCTCATCAAGAAGTTCTCAAAGGCGTGCTTTATTTTGTCGGTACCAGAGAAATTGCCGGAACTGAACCCGACATGGGACTTTGGGCTAGTGTAGAACAAGGTATTGCTGCTCTCAAAGGTGTCGCTGACAGTGTTGGTAGTGCCATCAAATAACTAGCAAGGGCGTTTTTGTTCTGCTGCTCATGATGAGCAAGGGTAAGCCATCGCTTACCCTTGCTTGTTGTCTCGTATCGATTGATTCAGACAAAAGCTAAACGCTTATCAGTGACTATTTTGATTTAATTCTTGTTTTGCTGTCAAACCCAGATAAACGCCAAACAAAATGATCGCAAACGAGATCGCATTCGAGAGATTTAAACTTTCCTCAAAAGCAAACCATGCAGCGATCGCTGTTAACACTGGATCTAACAAAAAGACTAAAGCTACTAAACTTGCCGATAGTTGACTCAAGCTATAAGTTACAAAGCCTAAAGCTAACAGTTGACCAACAATCGCTAACGTAAATACCGCCAACCAACCAGGAAATGAAACTGGAAATAAAGGTTTTCCCAAAGCCAAGGTAATTAATAACAGAATAGCGGCTCCAGCCAAGGAAAGCCAAAACACCATTTTCATCGTACTGGTTTGAGTTTGTAAGCGTTCTGTTGCCATCAAACCAATAGCAAAAAACATCGCTGAAATTAAGGCTAAGAGATCGCCGTTTATTCTCTGAAAATCTAGTTGAAAGTCATTAAAACTCAGAAAAATAGCTCCTCCCACTGCCAAAATAATTCCTAACCAAAATTGACGTTTAAACTTAGTCTTAAATACTAACCAACTTCCTACAGTAGTAAATAATGGTGTTAGGTTGTGAATCAAAGCAGAATTAGCTACAGTAGTTTCAGTTAACGACCAAGCCCAAAACACTGGTGCAATCACATAAGCCAAAATAGTAATGCCCCAAGTAAAATAGAGACGTTTGCTATTTTCATTTTGATTAACTTCCCAACTCGTTGGTTGTTGAATAGACACATCTTGAACAGACTCCAATTCAAGATTTTTCTCACTGACAAATTGGGAAGAATTAAAGTTAATAATTGTTCGTAAAAACTGCCAAAGCAACAAAACAAAAGCTGCAATCCAATAGCGGTGAAAAATTGTCGCTTCTGGACTAATTTCAACTTCAGACCATTTAATCAGTATCGGAACAAAAGCATAAGCTATTAAACTCAAGACAAGAGAACCAATTGCTAAATTCTTAGCACTTTGATTGAGCATATTATATTTACTTTACTTGGAAATTTCACTAGCTAGAATAAATTTACGAAGATAGTCTCAGAAAATTTTTTGCTTCCAGTTCCAGCAAAAACATCCTGACTAAATCTCCATTAGGCATTGTCCAAGGCTCATTTTTTTGCACAATAAATCCAGTCTTTTTACACATATTAATTGATTTCATATTAGTAGATAAAATGGCAGCACCAATTTTCTGCATCCCTAATTCTTGAAAAGCATAAGCCACAAGCCGATTGAGAATTAATCTTCCATAACCTCCATTTCGATAATTATTATCAAGAATAGCAATTCCAACTTCAGCAGTCAGTAAATCTTGGTTAAAACCCTTAAGTACACCATAGCCAATCGGTAAATTTTCTAAGTTCAAATAAGCTCCGTATATTAAAGGTTGACTTTTCCGAGAATAAGGAAAACTATAAGCTGAAATTGTTTGTATAAATCCTGCGATATCACCTGGTTTGATTGCCAGATTTATCCCCATTAAATCAACCAAATTAGGATCTTGAGCTAGGCGGATAAGATAATCGATTTGGTTATTTTCTAGAGGAGATAAGAAAACTTTTAATCCTAATTTCTTGTACTCCTGCTCTAAAACAATGTTTTTTTCCGTAAAGCTCATTGACTCAGTTATTTTCCTTGGCTACAGATAAAGCTTGATTATTACCTAACTTTTCCTGCTTAAATTGATGACAATTTATATCGCAATACTCATCAATATTAGTATAAAAAAGAGTCACTTCTTCATCAGGCTGAATTTCTTTTTGAGCAACTAAATGTGACCATATTCCTACTTCATCTTCAACCCAGTTTACGCGAGAATTAGGATTTTCCTCATGATTACATAATGAAGCTAAACCAAAAACCAGATATCCTTTTACCTCGTTGCTTTGCGAATATTCAACAGGCTGCACAAAACTATACCTAAAGATATCTGTACCTCTTAAAGTAGCTTGTTCCTCGGCTGGAATGACACTGACAGGAGCAACTTCGAGTAAGGTTCCCGGAGGAATAATTTTGGTAGCAAAAACACCTCTTCCTTTTCCTTGCACTTTCTTGACGATAATCATAAAATATCACGATCGCTCGATTGAGAATTTTCGTAATTGGCTTGGACACAAAATTTCATGACTAGCATAAAATTGTCACAATTTCAATTAAGACAAAGAAACTAGCTTCTCTTGAAGTCTAAAAATCGCTTTGACTAAATTAGAAATATTTGTGAGTAATAAATCTATTTCAAAATAACATAATAATGATTTTTTTTCTAGACACTCAATCTAGATTTACCAAATTTAGTTTGTCTAATCTGACTTCGAGAATATATTACTATTTCTTAACAACACTCACTCTAATTTTTAGAGGTATGTGTAAATAAATACTTAAGGAGTCAGGAATTTCAACTATAGTCGTTCTCATTTATTTTAAGACGAAAAAAGTAAGTGAGCGATCGCAAAACTTTCACGATCGCTCACTCAAATCACATCAACTAATTTATTTTACTAAATCAGCTTCCTGCACAGATTCCGAACTTTCCTCATCCTGGGGTGAATTCTTAAACGCCAACCGTAAAAAAGGCGGTGCGATGAAAGTAGTTATAATCACCATAATAATAATTGCCGCTTCCAAAGGTTTACTAAGGACACCACTTGCCGAACCAATACCAGCAAAAACCAAGCCAACCTCACCTCTAGGAATCATTCCAATCCCAATTGCCCAACGATTAATTGGTGCTTTACCTGTAACTGACCAACCTGTAATTACTTTACCAATAATCGCCACCACAATCAGAAAAGCAGCAATTACTAAACCTTGTCGATTAGTAGGAATCGCTGGATTAAGCACACCTAAATCAGCTTTTGCACCCACACTAACAAAGAAAATCGGCACTAAAATATCAGCAATGGGAATCACTTGTTTATCAAGTTCTTTGCGCTTATCAGTTTCATCAAGAACCAAACCAGCAGCAAACGCCCCTAAAATAGCTTCCAGATGAATTGCATTCGCGAGAAATGCCATCAAGAAAGCAAAAGTAAAAGCTGGAATCACCAAATTTCCGCGTGTTTGTAACCTTTCCGCGATCGCGACAAAAGACTTGTTGAAAAACTTACCTAATAAAATCGAACCCAGGAGAAAAACAGTAGCACTGATAATGAGATAAATCAAGTTAGAAATATCCACTTCGCCAGTTTTTGCCAAACTCGCGACTACTGCCAAAACAATAATACCTAAAACATCGTCAATCACTGCCGCGCCGACAATAATTTGACCTTCTCTAGACTTGAGATAGCCTAACTCCGAGAGAACTTTAGAAGTAATGCCGATGCTAGTAGCAGTTAAAGCCGCACCTGCAAAAATAGCCGGAATTGCCGGAACATTAAACAAAAACATTAAACCAACAGTTCCCGCAGTAAAAGGTGCAACCACACCAACAACGGCGACGACTGCTGCTTGATAGCCAACTTTTTGTAATTCTCGTAAATCGGATTCTAAGCCAATTTCAAACAGCAGAATAATCACACCTAATTCCGCTAAAACCGAGATTACTTCACTTTGACTCTCAAAAACACTGGTGACACTTTCAGGACTTAAATTGCCGATCGCCTGGAGAACTGTCATAATTACTGAGTCGCTAGCCTCAGCACCAACTTCGGGAAACATTAGTAAATGTAAAGCCGAGACACCGACAATTACACCACCGACTAATTCACCTAATACCGGAGGTAAATCTAGCGCTTTCGATAACTCACCACCGAGTTTACTCGCTAGATAAATCACGACTAAACTCAGTAGCACTCCGGCTAAAACCATTGCTGAATCATTTGCGTCTGTCTCTGTTGCTGTTGCGAGGAAAGGATGACTTAGACTTTGCCACCCTAGGGAAGTTATGCTCATGTTTGGTTTTTTTCCTATGTAAAATTTTTGCTTGGGGATTTTTTAGGTTCGATTGGAGATTTTTTCGCTCAACTAATTGCCGAGAATCTGCTGAAATTTGGAATCGCGAAAATATTTAAGCTTTACAAATTAAAGTTGATTCAGGAATGGTGGGTCAAGTGAAAGTATTCCTAATTGTATTTTTTGTTTGAATCTTGACCTAATCCACCCTAGGTAGACTTAAGCTTGCCAATTACACGGTTTTGGATTGTAGATTGAGAGGGGTTTCTGGAGACTCAGAATAAGAGTCGTTGATATTTACCAAAGCTAGTGCTTGGTGTAAGGCTTCTAAACGGCTGATCCCAACGTGGCTTGGAGGTAATTTTGACCAGATCCCAAGTTTTTCTAAGCGGCGCTTAATTTTGCCTTTAGCGCCAACGATGAAGACATGACGACCTTTATCAATTGCATCCTGAATCGCATTTTCAATTGCGAGTGAGGAAGTTACACCTAAGATGGGGACATCGCTGAGGTCTACAATCAGAACATCGTGGTCAGCCATTGCAGTTTGTTCGCGTGCGATCGCTTTTGCAACTCCGAAAATCATTGGACCGCTAAGGTAGAACAAGAGGACGCGATTCTCAGCGCGATCGAGCAGTTGTTTTTCTTCTTGAGAAAGGAGGATTTCATCATCAGCATCGGTAACTGTTTTGACCTCTTCCGCTCGTAGCTGAGTCAGGCGATCGATAGTTAAGATATTAGCGATGAAGACTCCAACTCCCACAGCGACAACTAAATCAACGAAGACAGTGAGCAGGATTACGCCGTACATAATCAACGCTCCTTTCACCGAGATGTTATGAGCGCGTTTGAGGAAACTCCAGTCGATGATGTCAATACCAACTTTGAGGGCGATACCTGCTAAAACTGCCATCGGAATTGTTGCAGTTAGGGGGGCAGCCCAAAGGACGACGACGAGTAAGATGAAGGCGCGGGTTAAGCCAGAAAGTGCGGTGCGTCCACCAGCTTGAATGTTGACGACTGTTCCCATTGTTGCTCCCGCACCAGCAATTCCGCCGAATAATCCGGAAACGAGGTTGCCGAGTCCTTGACCGATTAATTCTTTGTTGGAGTCGTGTTCGGTACGAGTTAAACTATCAGCAACTACGGAAGTTAGTAAAGCATCGATACAGCCCAGCATCGCGAGAACTAAGGCATCGACAAGCATGAGTCGAAACTGACCGGGAGTGAAGTAAGGTAGGTGCAAACTAGGTAAACCAGCAGGAATGTCGCCGATGCGTCGAATCTCTACACCTGGGAAGAAAAATAACGAAACCGCAGTTCCAATTATTAAAGCAGCTAACTGGGGAGGAACAATACGCTTCCATTTGGTCGGCATCAAGACGATAATCGCTACGGCGATCGCCGCTAAAATGGTTTCGGGAACACTAATATTGCTAATTAGTGCAGGTAAATTTTGAATTGTCCCGATTACTCCACCTTTGGGCGATTGCTGTCCCAGAAACGGTCCAAGCTGGAGAATAATCAGGATGATGCCAATCCCGGACATGAAACCGGAAACTACTGTATAAGGCATCAAGGTGACATATTTCCCTAGCCGTAAAGCTCCGAAAATCATTTGGAAGATTCCCGCCATCATGACGACGGTGAATGCCATCGCCAAGCCGTTTTCGGGGTCTGCTGCTGTTAAACTCGCAATCACTGCGGTCATGATTACAGTCATTGGTCCGGTTGGCTCGGAAATTAACGTCGGAGTACCACCAAATAACGCCGCGAAAAAGCCAACTAAAACTGCTCCCCAAAGCCCAGCCGCAGCCCCGGCTCCAGAAGCGACACCAAAGGCTAGTGCCATCGGGAGGGCGATAACTGCGGCTGTTAGTCCGCCGAAGATATCCCCCTTGACGTTACGAAAGTGAATCTGATTCGTGAGTTGCATAAGTCAAAAATTTGTTCCAGGTTTCCATACAAGTTGGGAAAAATATTTTGCTCGACAGAATGAGACTCGCTCATTTTTTTATATAGATAAAAGACTATTATTTGCTTTTTATCTATTGTTTTTTTTCGATGTTACAATCATACAGGTCAAGCAGAAAAGTTAAAAATTATTTTTGCTGATGATTGTTTCTTTAAGTAATAACCTAAGCTTATGAAAGGGAGAAATTTGATGAGCGCAACCTTACATCAGTTAGAAGTGTTCGAGACTGTTGCTCGTCACGGTAGCTTTACCCGTGCGGCTGAAGAGTTATCAATCACCCAACCAACAGTTTCCGGGCAAGTTAAGCAGTTAAGCAAAACTATCGGGATGCCCTTGTTTGAGCAGATTGGGAAGCAACTATATCTGACAGAAGCAGGTTCTGCGTTACTCACTACTTGTCGGGAAATCTTTACTAACCTGGATAATTTCCAGATGAAAGTAGCCGACTTGCAAGGGATGAAGCAGGGAAAGTTACGTTTAGCGGTAGTGACAACGGCGAAATACTTCATTCCCAGACTGTTAGGGTCGTTTTGTCAGCAGTATCCAGAGATTGATGTGTCGTTGGTAGTGACAAATCATGAGACGATCAGAGCAAGAATGCAGGAAAATGCGGACGATTTGTATGTGCTGAGTCAACCTCCAGAAGATACTGATTTGCACAGCGAAGCTTTTCTTGATAATCCTTTGGTTGTCGTTGCGAAGCAGGATCATCCTTTAGCTGGAAAAAGTCAAGTTCCCATTAGAAAGCTGAGTAAACAAGCGTTTATTATGCGTGAGTCTGGTTCAGGAACACGCAGAGCAGTACAACAGCTATTCGCCAAGCATAATGTGTCTGTTTCTGTGAAGTTAGAGTTAGGTAGTAACGAAGCGATTAAACAGGCGATCGCTGGAGGTTTAGGGATTTCGGTTTTGTCTGCCAACTGTCTGATTCCGGAAGGGACAATGGCAGAATTGACGATTTTGGATGTGCAGCATTTTCCCATCCAGCGATCGTGGTATGTAGCTTATTTGGGAGGAAAACAGCTATCGGTTGTTGCTGAGACGTTTCGAGAATACCTCCTGGAGCAGAGTAACCAGATCCTCGTTCCCACCTTAGTTAAAAATGGATCTCGCTCTGTCTTAGATGTAGTAAATTTTAACTGAGCTAGAAAGAGGGGCAATTACGGGGTGTTGCCCCTCCTGGTGTTTGTTTGTGGCAAGCTGGAAAGGCAAATGAATTACGATTGGATTGTCGTCGGTGGTGGGATTACTGGTGCGGCTTTAGCTTATGAATTAGTTAGGAAAGATTTTTCGGTATTATTACTCGAACAAAATGCAATTGCTGATAGTGCAACTCGCTATAGTTATGGTGGGCTGGCTTATTGGTCTGGAACTGACGAAATTACGAGACAATTGTCTGCCGAAGGAATCGCAATTCACCGTCATTTAGCCGCAGAATTGGATGGTGAGACAGAATTTCGCGAATTAGATTTATTATTAACCATAGATCCAGAGGTCGAGCCGCGAAAAGTTGTCGCTGAATATAGTAAATTTGCGATATCGCCCAAACTGCTAAGTAGCCAACAAGCAAAAGAATTAGAACCACTTTTGAATAAAAATGCTCTTGCTGCTGCTTTACACTACACTCACGGTCACATTAATCCCCTCAAAACTACTCAAGCCTATCTCAACGCTTTTCTCCGTCTAGGCGGTAAAATCACTTACGAAAAAGTAATGGAATTATTGCGAGTAAAAAAGCGGATTTTAGGAGTTAAAACTACAACAACAACTTATCACAGTGCTAATACTGTAATTTGTGCCGGAGGATTTAGTCGTAGTTTACTTCACGCTGCCGGAATTAAAGTGAAAATCTATTTTACCCATGCCGAAATTATTAAAACTCCCCCAGTAAATATCAAATTACGCACCTTAGTAATGCCCGCCGATACAACCAGATTTACCCTAGAAGCTGAAGCCACTAAACTAGAATTCGAGCCAGTTTGGAATCAACCTGGTTACGAACCCGTACCAGCAATTATCGATCCCGGTGCAATTCAGTTTTTGGATCAAAGTATTTGTATTGGTCAAATTAGTAGGACTCTCACCGATGAAAATGCTATAATCAATAAATTAGCTAGTGAAGCTCATCTTCGCACTACCATTGGCAAAGTGCTACCAGCTTTGGAACATTTACCGGGAACCTGGCATCATTGTCTCGTTGCTTTTGCCCATAACAAATTTTCTGTTGTTGGTGCTTTAGAAAAAATTATCGGAATTTATCTTTTTTCTGGTTTTACAAATACTTTAGTCTTGGCAGCACCGCTTGCCAAGCACTTTGCTACTTGGGCAACAGGGCAAAAAGATGAAATAATTGCCCAGCTATCAAATCCAGTTAATTCTATTTCTCAAGAAAATTAGCTGGAAAATCTTTAGCTGCTAGCCTAGTTTGCAGAGGAAAAACGCAAATGGTTGTTTCTTATTATCCGCTTTCTTCAGAAATACAAATTAGTTCTCAAGTGATTGATGTTCAAAGTTCTAGAATTCATTATCTAGAAGCAGGAAGACCAAGTTCTCCAGCAGTTTTGTTACTTCATAGTGCTAGTCAAAACTCTCAAACTTGGGTAGATATTGGCACAATTGAGTTATTAGCAAAACAAAGATATCGAGCTATTGCAGTTGACTTGTATGGTAATGGTAGTTTTGTGAACCGAAGTAGTTCCCCGCAAGATTTTTTACTAGAGTTAATCAAAAAGCTAAATTTGCATGCACCGATTTTAGTTTCACCTTCTCTAAGTGGATTATATAGTTTACCCTTTGTCGCTAATTATTCAGATAAGTTAAAGGGTTTTGTTTCGATTGCTCCGGTAGGAATTTTAAAATTTAGTCAACAACTTAAAGGTAACAAATTAGCTACCTTGGCATTTTGTGGTAGTAAGGATTTGATGACTGCACAGGATGATAATTTAGTTAAGTTGATGCCAAATGCCAAAAAAATAGTTTTAGAAAATGCTGGGAGAGATTGTTATTTAGAAGCAACAGAAGAGTTTCACAAACATTTAGTTAAGTTTGTGCGCGATTGTTCTTTTTTCAAAAAAAGAGGATAAAAACTATAAAAAAAGTTGCAATTGAGCAATAAGAACTAAATTTTGTCCAGTATCAAGCACAAATTTTTCTGCTAGAGAATGTAGATATTACTTAAGTAATAGTCTCACGATCAAATGGGTGCTAAATTACTATCTTCAGCTACTACCAATACAACAGGACAGGATAGTGAAGACAAAGAGGAAGAGACTATTTATCCTAAGTTGTGTCCTTCATTTCTCTTGAATTTTTCAGTGTTTTCCATCCTCTTTTTTTAACTCTATTATCCGAATTTGATAAATGAATGCTACAGATACAGACATTGTAGAGACTTTGGATACAATGTCTCTAGACAATTTTATGTAGCGTAACTAAAGCAAATTGGTCTTACATTTAAGTACAACTTGGTTTGACTACTAAAAAATATTGTATTTGTCAAGTATTTAAGCAAATTTTTGCTAAAAAATGATGACGCTACTGGTTACAGTGAAACGAGAAAATTAAACACAAAAACACTTGTTTCATAGGGTTTAAAAGCTAAATTGGGCGCGGAAGTTGCCGATATAAATGTTCGGGTTGTCGCTGAAGTTATTGGCGTTACCGATGAAGTAAAAGGCAGGAACTAAAGCGATATTATCGGTTAGAGGGTAGTAGTAAGTTAGTTCAAATTCGTATTGTACGCCGCCGTTACCGCCACCAGAAACGAGAAATTCGCGTCCGTCGAGAATTGAGAAAGGAATGAGGTAAGATAATGTTGCTAAGGCTCCTTCTTTTCCTAGGTCGGGAAAGGCTAAACCGAGTTGCAAACTTTGGGTATTAATTTCGCCATTATCGAGATTAGAATTTTGGGGATAAATATTCGTAATGGCGTAACCATAGCGTCCAAAAATGCCAAGTTTGTCGGTAATTAACCAGTCGAAATTAAAGCTAAAGGTGTCGGCTGTTGCGTCGTTAATTGCACCACCTTGACTATCGTCAGCGAAGCCTGTAAGTGGTTCGGCTAATGCACCCCCAACTTGTCCGTTAATATTTTGCAGATTGGAACGATTATACAAAAATCTGAGGTTAAGGCGATCGCTGGGAGAATAGGTTAATTCGGTTGTGAGGGTGTTTGTGCCGCCGAATAAGCCTTCTTTGGGGTTAGAAGCGGTGTTAAATAAAGAATCAGGCAGAAATTCGGTACTTTCTCCGAGATAGCCGACTCGAAAGCTGAGGATCTCGCCTGGATTCCAGATTAACACAAGTCCCGACCCGCGATCGCTCGTATTTAACAGGGTACTACCGCTAGAGTTGAAACTACTTGCACCATTAAAGATAGATGTAAAGCGGTTGTCATCGAAGTAACGATACCAGTTAATTCGCGGTCCGACAACGGCTTGCAAATTACTGGTAACGGGAAAACGATAAAACAATTCCCGAATAATTACATCGTTGCTTTCTACACCCGCAGTTTGGTCGGTATAAGGTGAACCAAAAGTATTAAATAACCCTGCGGAAGCAAACTCGTTAACGGGGGAAACACCGTTTCCTACTGCTAGCTGAGTTACTAATAAATCTCTGCCTGTAAAAGAAGTGTTTAAGTTTAACCAAGTTAGATAACTAAAAGTAACTTCTGCATCTTCTACTTCCCTGACAAATGGTCTACTTGCAGTTCTTTGCGCCCGAAAAGCATCTAAGCCTTCGGCTTTAATTTTATCATCCGCAAAGGCTCCTGTAACATTAAAGAAAACATTTCCTGTGAGTTGGGTTGTGGTGGAAAATTGAGTTAATTCTAGTTCTCTCGTTCTGGCTTGAATTCCGTCAATTTCGCCCCGCAAAATTGCTAATTCACTAGCGAATTCTTGGCGTAAACGTTGGAGGTTAGTAAGGATTTCGCGGTCAATTTCTGCAAAATTATTATTAGTTTCGCTACGCAAAAGAGTTTCTATTTCTTGTAAGCAAGAATTTAAACCTGCGGCAAATTCATAACGACTAATTGTCCGAGATCCGCGATAAGTTCCGTCAGGATATCCTTGAAGACAACCGTAATTATCAATTAAGTTACGCAAAGCCTCAAAAGCCCAGTCTCCGGGAGAAACATCTCGCAATTGATTAACATTAGTAATTTGTGCGAGGGGATCTATGGTTTCTGATTCTGATAAATTGGGGAAAAGTTCTGAGGCTGGATTGATTAATTCTGGTTCTGGGTTTGGATTTTCTCGATTTTCTTCAATGTTTGTTTCTAAAGGTAGGGTGGTATTTACTTTTGTTTGTGCTTGTGCTATTGGGAAAGTTAGTAAGTTAGCGGTTAAGAAAGTTAAGCAGATTTTGAGTAGGAGATTTTTTGTTGCTACTATAATTTTAATCATCTTGCCTCACACCAAATCGAGACGAATTTAGTTTATATTAAACGATAAGCAATGAACAAAAAATAATGGAAAAGTTATGAGTCGTTTACCTAAGTATCGCCCGAAAAAGTTGTCTCTGGGTCCTTTGGAAACGGAGATTTTAGAGATTGTTTGGCAATTGGGTTGTGTGAGTGTTAAGGATGTTCATGAGGTTTTGCTTGCCGATCCCGATCGCGAATTGGCTTATGCTTCTGTTACTACTGTGTTGCGTCGTTTGACAAAAAAGGGCTGGCTGAGTTGCGATAAGCGAGAACGGGCTTTTTGTTGGCAGGCGTTGATTTCTCGCGAAGAAGCGCGGGTTATCCAGGCTTATGAGCAGTTACAGAGCTTTTTGGCGGTAAGTAACCCGGATGTGGTTGCTGGTTTTGCTGATAGTCTTGATGCTGCTAGTTTAGACCAAATTGACGCGATCGCCAAACGTCTCGATTTTGTCCGCCGTCAGCGAGAGGAGGAGAAGGAATAATGCACTTGGTAATTATTTTGACAACAACCGCGATCGCCTGGGGTTTAAGATTATTTTGGGATCAATCTGGGGAGAGTTGGACTACGCGCTGGCAGCGATCGCTCTTTTTGTTCCTGTTACCACCTCTGTTATTGCTAATGACTGCGGCGGCGGTATTATTTATGGGTCCGTCAGGAAAAATGTTAGGATTACACGCAGGCTGGATTTCTTATCTGGTGGCGATCGCTTTTCTCGGTTGGGCTATTTTCTGCTTACTAAAACGCCTACACCAAATGTGGTCTTCTTGTCAAGAAATTCGCGCTTATTTGCAATTAGAAATCAACGGCAAAATTGCCCACATTTTAGACACTAATTTTCCTTATAGCGCTCAAATTGGTTTTTGGCATTCGGATTTAGTAGTTAGTAAAGGCTTATTACAAACCCTTGACAAAGCGCATTTAGAAGCAGTTCTCGCACACGAAAAAGCACATAGTTATTATCGCGATACCTTCTGGTTTTTCTGGTTAGGTTGGCTAAGATATTGTACCAGTTGGTTGCCCGATACGGAAGCTTTGTGGCAAGAATTATTATTATTACGAGAAATGCGAGCAGATCGTCACGCAGCCGCACAAGTAGATCCGCTTTTGTTAGCAGAATCATTGTTAGAAGTAGCGCAAGCACCATTAAAATTTAATGACAGTTTTTCTGTTGCTTTTAGTTGCGCTACTCCTGCAAATCGTTTAACAGAAAGAATCAATGCTTTGCTAACTACTTCTGAGTCTCCTACACAACCTAAGTTTTGGACTTGGAGTTGGATGTTATTTGCTTTAATTCCTTTGTTTACTGTACCATTTCATCAGTAATTAGGGGAAATAAACAATCTTTTTGAAAAGCAGCGAAACAGCAGAAAAATGAATTGTGTATTTACACAGTTTCGGTCAATTTTCCTAACCTGATTCGGTGATTACGTTTTCCTAAATGAATAGTCCAGATGCAGAGACGTTGCGTGCAACGTCTCTAGATAATTTTAGGTAGCGTAGCACTCTTAAAATTAGTATAAGTTACTGTAACTGACAAAGTAACAAAGCAAACCAATCATTTTGGTCAGTCCAACTCTGTAAAGGTTGTAAACCTTGTTTTGCTAAATATTGGCGCATTTTTTCGAGATTAAACTTCCGAGAAATTTCTGTATGAATAGTTTCACCCTCACGAAAATTAACAGTTAAATCGAGAGTTTCTAAGCGGACAGTACAATTTTGCTGACACTGTAAGTGCATTTCAATTTGGGACTTTTCTTGATTGAAAAAAGCCCAATGTTGAAACAAATTCGGGTCAAAATTACCCTCAAAACGCCAATTCAAATGATTGAGCATATTCAAATTAAAAGCTGCGGTAACACCTTGAGAATCATTGTATGCAGCTTCGAGAATTTCAATTGGTTTTTGTAAATCAATTCCGAGTAAAAAATAATCGCCCGGTTCGAGGGCTGTGGTAATCTGGGTAAGAAAGCGATCGCACTCTTGCGGTTTCAGATTACCAATTGTACTTCCGAGGAAGAAAATCATTCTTGCGGGTAAAGTCGTTGGTTGCAACTTCGCTAATGCTTGTTCGTAGGTACTGACTAAACCGCGCACCTGTAAAGAAGAATAATCTTCAAGCAATTTCTCTGCACTTTCTTGCAAAATTCCTGCGCTGACATCAATGGGAACATAGCGCAAAGAATGACCCAAATTTTGATAAGCATCTAGCAATAAACGAGTTTTGCGGGAACTACCGCTACCCAGTTCAACTAATTCACAAGCACCAGTCATTCGCGCCACTTCTGGGGCATACTGTTCTAAGATCGCTGCTTCGGTGCGCGTGGGATAATATTCTGGTAAATCGCAAATTTGCTCGAATAATTGCGAACCTCGGTCGTCGTAAAAATAACGTGGAGGTAAGGTTTTCGGTGTTTGGGATAGTCCTTTAATCACATCAGAACCATCGTCTTTTGTGACAGACTGAGGGCTGAGTAAATGCTCGATTTGCAAGCGTTGTTTAGTTGGTGCTGGAGAAAAAGTTGACATGAAACCCTTTTTGTGTATGGAATGAGCGACGGTGATAAAATACTAATAGAGATTGAAACACATTGATATAAAAGTTTACAATATCCCCAAGAGGTATATTTCGCTACCAAATGTTGAAAAGTTGAGAAGATGGTCTAAAAATTGGCTAATCTCAGGAGAATTAGCTTGGAGAGAGGAAAGAGAGCGATCGCGTTTTTTTAAGATTAGGTTAATTATTATTAATTCAAATATTTTCCTTTACCCAATTTTTAAATTCTCGAATGGCTTGGCTACTTCCGATTGCTTGACTTTTTGCAACATATTTATTCACCAAATCAATTATTGGTAGATTCGGAAAATTCGGACTAAAATTAGACTTAATGTATGTACCTCTTTCTAACAGATTAATTTCCAATCCTTGTCGATTATATCGCCACAATTCCGGAACTCCTAAGCTTTGATAATTACTCAACTGGGTACGAGATGTTAAGTCAATTTCTATCACTAAATCTGGAGGTGGAACGCTACTCAAATCTAGTCTATTTTTGCCAATTATAGCCCCTTGATTTTGAATATAAAAACAAGCATCCGGTTCAACTGCTTGCTTCATAAACGGATTTTTAAAAGTAGTTGAACCTAGAGATTCGTAATTAATTTCTTGATGATTAAGCAAGATTTTAACCAAGTCGCTAATAATTTCCTTAGCTTTTTCATGTTCGGGTAAAGGAACCATAATTTCCAACAATCCGTTACTATAGGAAACTCGATGCGATCGCCTTTCTCCTAATTCTGCTAAAATACTTTCAAATTGTTGCCAGTTAATATCTTCAAGCAGCAATTGCTGACCAGGTTTGAGCTTTAATTGTCTTAACTCTAAGAACATAATTATTAGTTTTCAAA
>JAWQFW010000067.1:0-20861 GCA_035968095.1 Oscillatoria sp. PMC 1068.18 | reverse complement strand
AAACTATATGTATTATGATAATATTTCTGCCGAATTTTAGCTGTTTTTTCCTGATCTTTGCTTAAGTAACCTAATGAATCTACATAATAAGCATTTTCATAACACTCTGCTATTGTCAGCATCATGCTTGTAAGACTATTATAATGATCTATTATCTCCCAGCCACCATCAATAACCTCTCCAAATTCAATCCATTTTATTTTCCCTTTTTCACTGATTACTGCATAACCTTTATAAAACCACTCAAATCCGAAAAATAGATTTAAAGAATTATGAGGATAGTTAATTTTATATCGCGCTTCATATTCATCTATTCCCGGTTGCTTTTCTACAGTTATATCTTGCAAAGGTAGGAATCCCCAACAATCAAATATACCAGCAAATTCACAACTTTTTGAACCATCTCCAACTCCATTTCTCCATTGATACAGTTCATAAATTTCAGTTGGTATTTGAATTGACCAATTTTTAGTTATTGTTTTTATTTCTGCATAGGAAAGACCAGGGTTCAAATTAGTTACTGTTAAGGGGTAATGTTTACTATTCCACTTGAGAATTACTTCTAAAGCTTGTGTAAGTTGTGACATACTTTTCGGCTCAAAAAAGACAAACTAACTAAAGTATAGAAGCTTAACTACAAACCATAGCCGCTATTTAGGATCATTATTTTAAAAATAAGCGACCGATAAATTTCACCTATGAAAATATTTGCTTTATTTACGCCAATTTGTCAGAGTTATTTTCTCGTTGAATTTAAGCTAAAATCTAACGTTGTAAATCATTTCCGAGTGTTTTTGTGTTCATATAGCAACCGTCACAGCTTGATTATCTAATCATTGATTAGACTCTAATCGACTTTGCTATTTTTGCAAGTAATCGTAAAGCTTCATTCACCGAAGCCGAATCTGGAAAGATTTCTGCAACATCTGGATCGAGGATGATAACATTACTTGAGTTCGTATAAGCTTCGTAATATTTGCCCCGAATACCACCTGAAAAATCGTATTCAGGTCTTATTTCATCATTACCAGTTTTTTCAGGTTCCTGACTCATAATTTTTCCTCTTGCTATTTCCTCAATTTAATTATAAATATTTCTAAGTTTGCTGAAAAATAAAGAGATTTTGCTATTATCAGTTTGAACATCACAGAGTGCAGAATTTATGAGTGAGAAAAAGATTACTGTAGGTGAAAAAGTGCGGGTAGTAACTTTACCTCCTTATCTGAAAACGGCGGAACCGATGCCAATGTTGCGTCCTGCGGAGATAATTGAAGTTGGTGAGGAAGGTATTGTTCTCGATCGCCGTCCTGGGGGATACTGGGGAGTACGTTTTGCTAGGGGTGCTTTTTTGCTGGAAAATCAGTATCTTGAACCTGTATAGCTCTAACTTTCAGCAGAAGCGCGTGAATAGCTGAGTAATTTACCATATTTGCGAAGTTTTTTACAGTAACAGTCAAGTTATGCAACGTCTCAAAAATCAAGCTGCTTTGGTTACAGGTGCAAGTTCGGGAATTGGGGTCGCGGTGGCTAAGGCTTTGGCTGCTGAGGGGGCGCAGGTTGTGGTAAACTATCGTAGCTCTCAGGAAGAGGCGTTACAGGTTGTTCAAGAGATTGAGGCTGAGGGTGGAGTTGCGATCGCGCTTGAAGCTGATGTTAGCGACGAAAATGCTGTCAAACAAATGTTTGCGGAAATGTTCGCAGCGTTTGGCACAATTGATATTTTGGTGAATAATGCAGGGATGCAAAAAGATGCTAATCTCGTCGATATGTCGTTTGCTGATTGGCAAAAGGTAATTAATGTTAATTTGGGTGGTACTTTTCTTTGTGCTAGGGAAGCAGCAAAAGAATTTATCCGTCGCGGGGTGATTTCGGAACGTTCTTGTGCGGCTGGAAAAATGATTTTCATGAGTTCGGTACATGATATAATTCCTTGGTCTGGTCATAGTAATTATGCTGCTTCTAAGGGTGGAATTAAGCTCTTTATGCAGAGTATTGCTCAAGAACTTGCTGAGTATAAAATTCGGGTTAATAGTATTGCTCCAGGTGCAATTAAAACACCAATTAATCGCGAAGCTTGGGAAACACCAGAGGCAAGGGAAAAGTTGTTAAAATTGATTCCTTATGGTCGGATTGGTGTTCCGGAAGATGTTGGAAAAGCGGCGGTTTGGTTGGCTTCTGATGATAGCGATTATGTTCACGGAGAAACTTTATATATTGATGGGGGAATGACTCTTTATCCGGGTTTTGCTACTGGGGAAGGTTAGTTTTTGTTGGTAGTTAATTAAGTTGTTTTTTTGACTGAAAAATAAATTTTCTTGAGAAATTTTTGGGGTTGAATTTTTAATCCGTCGTAATTAGCTCGCTCAAAGACGTTGCTTACAACATTTTCTTGATAAATTCAACTGTGAATTCGGAAATTTGCATAAAGATTATTCTTTGATTACATAGTCTCGATGTGGAATTGCAAGCTAATTTGTGCTTGAATCTAGTAGGGATAACCGTAAGTTTAAATTTAGTTTAAGTTTACATTTCTTAGCAATAGGAGTTAATGATAAATATGACTTGATTGCCAGTATTTTCTTAACGAATTTTGATATTTTTTGCTGAGGAAATTGGTTAAGCTAAGAATATACATAGAAAGCTTGAGGCAAAAATTAGATGAATGCTATTCCCACTCAAGGGTTAAACAAAATCAACTGGCAAACTGTGGTAATGTTTGCTTTAGGTTTCTGGCTAAGTGGTAGCTTAGTGTTAGATTTGGCAGTTGTTCCTAGTTTATCGGCGGCTGGGATGATGAATCAAGCTGGGTTTGCGGCTGCGGGTTATACAATTTTTGGCATTTTTAATCATCTTGAGCTATTGTGTGCAGGTTTGGTGTTGACGGGATTGCTGGTATTGCAAGGATCTCAGCTTTTGTCGTCGCGTCGAGAAACTGTGTCGATTGTTTTGTCGGTTGTCTTGTTAGCGATCGCTATTATCTATACTTACATTTTGACACCGCAAATGAGTGGCTTGGCGCTACAATTAAATCTTTTTGCTCCTTCTACCACAATGTCAGGAGCGATGATTCCAATGCACGAAGCTTATTGGGGTTTAGAAGTTGTGAAGTTGCTTGCAGGTGCGACTTTACTTCGTTGGTGCTATCGCGACACTTGTTCGATCTAAAGAAATTTGCGATAGAGACGTTGGGTGCAACGTCTCTAGTCACATTCTTCGGTTTCTTCTGCTTCCGAGTTGAAAAACAAAATTCGCACTGCCAGAAGCGCAAAGCCGAGTGCAGCGATCGCCTTCACTATCCGAGTTGGGAGAAACTCGGCGGCTGTCTGTCCTAAAATAACTCCGAGAAAGCTAGTGAGCAACAACGCTGTTACTGAGCCGAAAAACACTGCACGCGGAGAAACTGAGTTACCAGAAAGCGCGATCGCCGCTAATTGGCTTTTATCTCCTAATTCTGCTAAAAATACCGTAATAAACGCCAGTCCAAGTAATTGCCAATCCATTATTTTTGCTAATTCTCAAATTAAGTTAACCTTGGATTACATCCCAGAACAACCAAGCTGAAACTGATAATAACAGCATTGCCACTACCTTGTCTTGAATTCCCGCAGGTAGTCTTTTTGCTAACCAATAGCCCAACATAACTCCTAATAAACTCGTCGCAATTAACGCTGTCGCTGCACCTGCAAACACTACCCAAGGTGAATGAGATTCAGCCGTCATTAACAATGTTGCTAACTGGGTTTTGTCTCCCATCTCAGCTAACAAGATCGTCACAAATGTCGAACTAAATGCGCCCCAAAAGCCCATTTTTTTGTTCTTGACAATTTTATTCTTTTGTGCAATTACTTCGGGTTCAACTTCTGTCGGAGACAAATTTTCTGACGGGTGAGTTGGAGTAACTTCTTCTTCAACTGGCTCTGTATAAGTCACTTTATTTATTAGACTACGTTTACTAAAGCTACAAAGATAATCTGGGCTATTTGCCAAGGTTGTGACAAAGATTAAATTTTGCACGCAATTTTCGCTTATTTACTCATTATTCCAGAAGCAGTCGCAAAATTTCAACCCGCGAGATTTCGATTATAGCGGAACATTTCCGGAGCATTAATTCCCCACACACTTTCAATTTGCTGGTGACAGCAGTCAATAGCAAATTCGTCAAACTCTGCGGCTGAGACTTGATACATCTCCTCAAAGGTTTCTAAATTTACCCGACAAAAGCGCGGACGTTCTGCATAAATGCGACATTCGCGGGTATCATGGTCAAAATTCACACACCAACCATCTTTTCCCACTAAACTCAAGTATTGCTTGAGTTGCTCGGATGAGAGATAATCTTCTAAGTCGGGTCGCTCTGCGGGTTCGAGATAACAGCAGGCTCCACATTTTTTTACACAACGCCAAGTTGCCATAGTTACCATTTTGCTTTAACTCTAGAATATCTTAACTAAATCAATTTCCTTCGGGCTTAATAAAAATTTATGAAGTTTTGTGTAGTTCCTGAAAAAAATTTGCCCCTTCCCAGGTAAAATATTAGACGAGTTAGGGTTTTTCTTTAATATATTGTTTCGGGTTGCACCCAATTGGGAGGACAAATGAATTTTATTACGAGTGCTTTCACAAGCGTTAACTGGGAAGTAATTTTTCAATTGCTGTTTGTCAGTTTAATCATGGTTTCTGGACCAGTAGTAATTTTTCTACTGGCTGCTCGCGGCGGAGATCTTTAAGCCGTTTGCAGTTATTCTGGTTTATGGTCTGGACGCATTCCGATGCGTCCAACTTTTTTATTGTTGACAATTAGCAGTTTTTGTGCTATGGGCAATAATTGGGTAGTGAATAATTAATCGCGATCGCCCGATTCTCCTCTAATTGTCTTCAATGGGTTAAAATTTACGGTTCGATGGGGCTACTTGTCTCCAGAGCAGCGATCGCCGCTTGAATTAAATTAGCGTAAATTGGTTTAGTAACATCAACTGAGACAGCATCATCTCTAGTTTTCCCGCGCAAACCCACACTTTCCCCTGCACGTATAGCCAAAACTTCACCACGAGAATTTCTAATTCTGAGTTCATTTTCCGGTTCAACCAGGTTACAAAGATAAGAATTTCCTTGATAAGCAAACTTCGCTTTTTTACTACTAGAACTCACCTTTGTCGGTAAGCGCACCCCAACCAATTGTAACTCGATATTCGTCTGACCTTGAAAGTGATTTTCTTGTAACTTATAAGCAACATCAAGACGATTCGGTAAAGGAAAATAAGCACCCCAACGCCAAGCAATCCCACCCATCTTTTTCGTACCATGAGGAGTATCTTGACCAAAAACCAACTTGAGATGATTTTTCCCCACAATCCGTTGTTCCAAAACTCTCACATTCGGAGTCCAAAAGATCGGAAAATTATTCCCAATTCCCCACGGTTGTAAACTATCAATTTGTTGATAAAAACCAGGAGACAACTGACTAAAATTCGCCTCCGCATCAATCTCTACCAAAGGTTTCAGATGTTCTCGTTCCAAACATTGATAAGCAAACTCACTCAACCTTTGTTGAAAAGCGGTTAAATTCGCCGCCGCTAAACTGAAACCCCCAGCAGCGTGATGTCCCCCATACTTACCTAATAAATCATCACAATATTCCAAACCCTGAAAAACATTAAACTCGCGAATCCCTCTCGCCGAACCGCGAATGTGAGTTTTCGCCTCATCTTCATAAGTACCGATAAACACAGGAACACCATAACGTTCCACCAAACGAGAAGCAACAATCCCAATAACTCCATGATGCCAATTTGGTTGGACAATTACTAAAACTCTCGCTTGAAGATAATCATAAGCATGAGTTTGAGTTGGTGCAGTAACCAGAGCCGAAGCGTTAGTTTTGCGATATAGTGCAGGTTGAGGAGATCCTTTTTGAAATTCCTCGATCGCCGAAATCGCCTCATGTTCAATTTGTTCGCAAAGTTGCTGACGCTGATGATTCAACTGTTCGCATTCCATCGCCTTTGACAAAGCAAGCTCATCATCAGTAGTAGTTAGTAATTCGATCGCCACTTGAGGATCGCCAATTCTCCCCACAGCATTAATTCTTGGTCCCAATTTGAAACCAATATCATCCGGTTTCAGGGCTTTTTGGGACTCACTAACACCCGCAACCTCAATCAAAGCTTGAATTCCGAGAATTTTCGACTTTGGTAACAGCCGCAAACCCCGCTTCAACCAACGACGATTCACACCTACCAACGGTGCAAGATCCGCAATTGTTCCTAAAGTAAATAACTCCAGTAATTGATTCGTCAAACCCTTAAGCAAACCTAGACTTTGGGCAGTAGTCACCGCCAAAATATAAGCAACCCCAACTCCAGCCAAACTGCGATAAGGCGAATCAGGACGAATTAACTTCGGATTCAGAATCGCATCAGCAGGTGGTAACTTTTCCGGAAGATCGTGGTGATCGGTAATAATTACCGTTAACCCCAACTCAACCGCGTGGGCGATCGCCTCATAAGCAGAAATTCCGTTATCAACCGTTAAAATTAAACCAACCCCAGCCTCAGCAAATTCTTCGACAATACGCTGATTAATCCCATACCCATCCTTCATCCGACTCGGAATCGCATAATCCACATCGATTCCCAAATGAGCAAAAGCACGTAACAATAAAGCCGTGCTAGTCATTCCATCCGCATCATAATCACCACAGATCGCCACTTTTTCCCCCGACGATCGCGCTTCTTGGAGCAACGCGACACTTTTCGTCAAATCCGGGAAATCATCCAGTGGTGACGGTAACTGCTCCACTTCCGGGTCAAGATAAGTAGAAGCTTCTTCGGGGTTATCAATACCACGATTGACAATTACCTGAGCAATTAAAGGATCGAGTCCCGTAGTTTGCGTAAATAAAGCGACTTTTTCCTTTGCTGTTGGTGCTATTTGCCACCGTTGAGAAGGCAAGCGATTAATCATGGTTTACTATCCGTTATTCATCGTTAATTGTCTCTCCTTAATGGCGAACTGACAAGGGTTAATTTCTCAATCCAGACGAGGTTAAGATATAAGCAGTCAGCGCAAAATTGTTAATTCATATTGTTTTGTTAATCTAGGTTGCAATAGTCTATGTTAGTTGAAAACCTCAGATTTTCTTCCCCCAGTTTAGAAGAGATTTGCGATCGCTCTCCACTTACCGTAACTCCTGACACTTCTCTAGAAATAGTTCTCGCTCGAATGGATCAGACTATTGGCAGCCAGTGTTTAGTTGAACCTGAGAACGCTAAGAGTAGTCTGGTTTTGAGCAACTATGCTTTAGTAATTGAAGCTGACAAAATAGTGGGGATTTTTACTGCACGAGATTTGGTACATCTCGCGGCAACCGAAAAACAACTAACTCAAGTACCTATTTCCGAGGTAATGACAAAACAACCATTTACCTTAAGAAAATGTGAAGAGCGAGATATTTTCCAAGTCTTGGCGATCTTCAGAGAAAATCGCCTTCGTCACCTTCCAGTTATCGATGAACAGGAAAATGTTTTTGGAGTTATTACTCAAAATCAACTCTACGAGTCGATACAGTCCACGAGTTTGCTGAAATTGCGTACTGTGGCTGAGGTAATCGATAATCAGGTAATCAGCGCACCAGCGAGAACCTCTCTACTAGATATCGCTCAGTTAATGACTCTGCACCAGGTTAGTTATGTGGTAATTTTTGAAGCGCAACAGCAAGAAACTTTTCCGACAAAATCGCCACCAAACTCACCAATTTCCAATTCCCAGTCTCTCAAACCAATGGGGATAATTACCGAGCAAGATCTTGCCCAATCCAAAATTCTCGGTTTAAATTTAGCAAATTTACCCGCTTCAGCGATCGCGACTGCACCATTATTTTCCGTCAATCCCACTGATAGTTTAGCGATCGCCTCTGAACAAATGCAGCGTCAGCACCGACAACAACTAATCGTCACTAATCCTGAAGGAAAATTACAAGGAATAGTTACTCAAAGCAGCTTCTTGCGTCTTCTGGAACCAACTAATTTATACGATCTCGTCGCCGTATTACAACAAAAAATATCTCACCTCGAAACCGAGAATTTACAACTGCTACAACAACAGAATCCTAACCTAGAACCACAACCACCACAACAAATAACAGCGCTACAAAAACAAGCTCAAAAATCTTGCTTCCTAGCAGATATTTCTCAACAAATTCACCAATCGCTCGATCTGAACCACATCCTCAACGTTAGCGTAACTGAAACCAGAAAGTTTTTTGCTGCCGACCGCGTAATTATTTATCGCTTTTATCAAAATTGGAGTGGAGTTGTCGTCGCTGAATCCCTGGCTGAAGGTATTGAGTCATTAATGGGACGAGTAATTTACGACCCTTGCTTTGCTCCCAATTTTGCATCCTTAAAAAAAGGTGGTTTTCAAGTTATTAACGATATTTATAACGTCGGAATAACTCCCTGTCATCTTCAACTTTTAGAGCAATTACAGATTCGCGCCAAACTCTTAGTTCCCCTCATAATTGGAGAACAGTTATGGGGTTTAATCAGTATCAATGAATGTAACGCACCTCGACAATGGGAGCCAGAAGAAATCGAATTAATTGAAAAACTAGCCACTCAAGTCGCGATCGCCATTAAACAAACAATATCATTCGAGCGTCTCCAAAGCGAAATCGAAGCACATTCCTTAGCCGAGAGCAAACTCCGCATCTCTCTGCAACGACAAAAAGCGATCGCTCAAATCTCTCAAAAGGCTCTATCCGAAACTAACCTTGATGTTTTCTTCGACGAAACCCTAAAAATTGTTGCCCAAACCTTAGCAGTCACCCACTCTCAAGTTCTCGAACTACTCCCCAATCAAGCCGCCCTCTCTCTCAAAGCTGGTATTGGTTGGGAACAAAAGTGGCTCGGACAAACAGTTATGGGAGTCAGCCCCCGCACCCAAATAGGTTATACCTTACAACAAGCTCAACCCATAGTAGTCGAAGACTTGCTCATAGAAAATCGCTTCGGCGGTTCAGCTTTCTTACATAACCACAAAATTATCTCCGGAATCACCACAATTATTCCCCAAAAAAATAATCAAATTTATGGCATTTTAGGAATCCATACCACCACCCCCAGAAACTTTACTCTGGAAGAAGTTAACTTTTTACAAAAAACTGCAAATATTGTCGCCAGCACCATCGAACGCCAACAACTCATCCTCCAATACCAACAAGCAGAAAAAGAATTAAATCACTTCTTCAATTTTTCTTTAGACCTATTATGTATTGCTGGTACAGATGGCTATTTCAAACGTCTCAATCCTACTTTTGAAACTGTCCTCGGCTACACAAAAACAGAACTCCTCACCAACAAATTTTTCTTCTTTATTCATCCTGACGATATTGATGCTACTCTCGCCGAAATCAACAAATTATCTGCCGGAATACCTACCATTCATTTTGAAAACCGTTATCGAACTAAAAAAGGCGAATATCGTTGGTTTGCTTGGACATCTCGCCCCACTCCCGACGGCAAACTTTATTGTGTCGCTCACGATATTACCCAACGCAAACAAGCCGAAGCCGAACTCAAAAAATTAAATGAAGAACTAGAAACAAGAGTTGAAGAAAACACCCTAGAATTGATCAAAACTGTCGCTAATCTAATGCAAGAAATTAGAGAACATCGCCATACTGAAGAAAGATTACGCGAAAGTGAAGAACGCTTTCGTAACATCGTCGAAACAACGAGCGACTATATCTGGGAAATTGATTCTTATGGAAACTTCACCTACATAAGTCCTCGAATTAACAATCTTTTAGGATATGAACCTCACAAACTCATCGGAACAAACTTTTTTAATTTAATGTTATCCCAAGAAGCAGAGCGAGTTAAAAAAATTTTTAATCCCCTCGTACAAGCAAAAAAAACCATTCATAGTTTGGAACATACTCTTATTCATCACGAAGGTCATCTCATTTTCGTCGAAACTAGCGGTACACCAATTATTAACACTCAAGGTGAATACAAAGGCTACCGTGGTGTCGAAAAAGACATCACTGAACGTAAACAAGCAGAAGCTGAACGACAAAAACTAGCTGCTTTAGTCGAAAATAGCAACGAATTTATTATCATGACCAACGTAACCGGAGAAGTTACTTATCTTAACCGCAGTGGAAGACAATTAATTGGCTTGACAAAATCAACAGTTTTAGAAACAAAGTCAATTTTTGATTTCGCCTCACCAGAAGATTTAACCAATATCAAAAATCAAGTTTTACCAAAATTGCGTCAAGGTAAAGCCAATACCGGAGAAATTACTTTGCGTCATCTTAAAACTGGAAAAGAAATTCCCAGTATCTATAATATCTTTCCCATCAAAAATCAGAAAAGTAAGCACATTTTAGCTTTTGGGGGAATTTTTCACAACTTGAGCGAACGGAAAAAATTTGAATTAGCTTTACAAGAATCTAAGCAAGAAATTTTTGATATTTTAGAAAGTATTACCGAAGGTTATTTAGCTTTAGATAAACAGTGGCGATTTATTACCGTAAATTCATACTTAGAACCAATTTTTCAGCTTCCCGCAACAGAATTAATAGGTAAAAATATTTGGTCAGTATTTCCCGAATTAATTGACACCAGTTTTGACCGCGCTTATCACCAAGCCTTTCAAGAACAAATAACAGTAGCTTTTGAAGACTACTATCCATTTTTAAATATTTGGTTTGAAGTGAGAGTATATCCCTATAAAGATGGTATTTCAGTTTATTTCCGAGATATCAGCGATCGCAAGAGGGCTGAAGAAAAAATTAAAGCTTCTTTACATGAAAAGGAACTTTTACTCAAAGAAACTCACCATCGTGTTAAAAATAATTTACTTGTGGTTTCTAGTTTGCTTGAATGGCAAGTTGACTATTTACAAAATCCCGAAATTGTGAAAATATTTGAAGATAGTCAGAATCGCATTCAAACAATGGCTTTAATTCATGAAAAATTATATCGCTCCGATAATTTAGCTGAAATTGATTTTGGTGATTATTTAGAAACCCTGGTCAACCATATTTTTAGCTCTTGTAATCTTGATTCTCAATTAATTAATCTCAATCTAGATTTACAACCTCTCAATTTAAATATCGAAAGTGCTAATCCTTGTGGGCTGATAGTTAACGAATTAATTGCTAATATCGTTAAACACGCATTCCCGAATAATAAAAAAGGTGAAGTTACGATTAAATTGCATCAGCATGAACAAGAAAAAATAATTCTTATTGTTCAAGATAATGGAGTCGGATTTCCAGAAAATGTAGATTGGGAAAACACCGAATCGTTAGGTTTGCAGCTAGTTTGTATTTTAACTGAACAATTAGAAGGTAAACTAGAATTAGATCGCAGTCAGGGAACAAAATTTAAATTGACTTTTTCCGAATTAAATTATCAAAGGAGATTATAAAACTGTGGAAGCTAAGAAAATTTTAATTGTCGAAGATGAACTTTTAATCGCCAAAAGTTTGTCTAGAAAACTAGATAAATTAGGTTATAACGTCGTCGGGATTGTTTCTTCAGGAACAGCAGCATTAGAAAAAACTACTGAGCTTAATCCTGACTTAATTTTAATGGATATTGCCATTAAAGGAAACTACGATGGTATTGAAACAGCAACAATGATTCATAAAGACTACAATATTCCCATTATTTATTTAACCGCTTACGCAGATGACAATACCTTAGCAAGAGCCGAACAATCTGGTTCTTATGGTTATCTTCTCAAACCTTTTCAGGAAAGAGAATTGCACGCCACAATCAAAATGGCTTTAAAAAAACATGAACAACAACTAAAAATTGAGGAAATCCTTGGAGTTTGTCAAGTTAGTAATGAAGAAAAAAAGCGTTATATGTCGATTGTTTCTCATGACCTTGGCAACCCCCTTACTGTCATTCAAATTTCTACAGAGATTTTGCAAAATTATGAGGATCAATTAGATGAAGAAAAAAAGCAGAGAATTATGGAAAGAATTAAAGTCGCAGTTAAAAGTATGAGCGGATTATTGGACGATATTTTAACTGTAAGCCGCGCTGAACTAGGTAAGTTGGAACTAAATGTCCAACCGCTCAATATCAAGAGTTACTGTGAAAAAATTGTAGCAAATTATCGCTTGTTTGCTACTGAAAAATACAATTTAGAATTTTGTCCTCGCGGTGAATGTAGCCTGGTTTATGTAGATGAAATGTTACTGCGCCACATTCTTAATAATTTGCTTGACAATGCGATTAAATATTCCCCGGAAGGGGGAAAAATTGTTCTTAATTTAGCTTGCGAAACCGAACAAATTACTTTCCAAGTAATAGATGCAGGAATTGGGATACCAGCCGATTACCAACAGAAAATGTTTCAACAATTTGAACGAGCAGAAAATGTCGGGAATATTCAAGGAACTGGCTTAGGTTTATCTATCGTTAAGCAAATAGTGGATTTACATCAAGGCACAATTGCTGTTGAAAGTCAAGAAGGAGTAGGTACTACCTTTACAGTTACTTTGCCTTCAAAATCACCGGATTTATAGTTAGGAAATAGTTAGAAAAATGATCGAGATTACTAACCAATTCGCGAGTAAAATTCCGGTACACCTTGAATACCTAAATTGAGGTGAAAAACAGCACCCGCACCCGCACCTTCCTCAGCCCGGTTATCCCCACCAGCCGTAGTAATAAACATATCTGTATAATCTTCACCACCGAAAGTAATGCTAGTAACTTTTTTCGCTGGAAAAGGTATGCGCAAAACTTCTTTCCCCAGAGGATTATAACGGAAAAGATGTCCTCCATTCCAACGAGCCGACCAAAGATAACCTTCCGTATCGACAGTTAAACCATCGGGTAAGCCTTCTGTTTCGGGAATGGTAAGATGAACTCGTTGATTGCTGAGATTACCAGTAGCAGCCTCGTAATCAAAAAGATAAATTTTTTGTACTGGAGAATCGGTATAATACATTTGTTGGCGATCGCGAGTAAAACCCATTCCATTCGAGCAACCGATCCGATCGAGAATTTTGTTAACCGTGCGATCGCAATTGAGCCGATAAAGTCTACCTAGACGTTCGGGTGTAGGCATTGTACCGCAAAAAACTCTTCCTTGGGGATCGGCGATCGCGTCATTAAAGCGAGATTCACTTTCGTCAGGAATTTCTGCAACTAAAGTTATTTTCCCATCATCCCAGCGCGCGATCGCACCACCAGCTTGTAACAACAGCAACGCTCCGTCCGCTTGAATAGTATAACCCCCAACCGGACTACCCTCATAAATTTGTTCGCTTTTCTGCGTCACCAGATCGTAACGATACATTCTTCCACGAGGAATATCCGTCCAGTATAAGCATTTTTCCTGCTGATGCCAAACAGGAACTTCTGCATTATGACATTGATAATCGGCAATAATTTCTGGTTTCATCGTCTTTGCTAATTTCTTCCTCCACCCTAACTACAAACTCATTTAAAGACTCTTTCTTTATTACATACCTTGTTTCTCTCCCAGAAAATATCCACTCATAGTTATAATCTCTCTCGCACCAAAATTTTAGCTTCTAGTTAAGACTAGAGATAGAAGCTCAAACCCTAGAGATTTTGACACAATAATGTAACCTTTGCTTTTTCCAGGAAAAATTACCAATCGTCTCCTGAACAGCAATTTGTCCTCATTTAATTGAAAAATTTTATGTCTACAGCTTTAATTACAGGTGCTTCTTCTGGTATTGGTGAAGCTTTTGCCGTTGAACTTGCCCAACGCAAAAACGATTTAGTTTTAGTTGCTCGTTCCGAAAATAAACTTCAGCAACTCGCCCAAGAATTACAAAAAAAATATCAAATTCGCGCCGAAGTAATCGCCCAGGATCTTACCGAAAACAATGCTGGGACAATCATCTTTAAAACTACCCAAGAAAAAAACTTACAAATAGATTTATTAATTAATAACGCTGGCTTCGGTGACTACAGTCGTTTCAGCGAAACATCTCACGAAAAACAAATAGATATGGTGAAATTAAATGTCCTCGCTTTAGTAGATTTAACTCATCAATTTCTTCCTTTAATGCAACAACGAGGTCAAGGAAGTATTATTAATGTTTCTTCCTTTACTGCTTTTCAACCTATTCCTTATTTCTCGCTTTATGCAGCAACAAAAGTCTTTATCTTACACTTCAGCGAAGCACTTTGGGCAGAAAATATAAACACAGGAGTAAAAATTCTCGCCTTTTGTCCCGGACCTACAGAAACTAATTTCTTCAATCGCGCCAACTTTGATAAATTTGCTTCCGGAGGTGCAAAAGAAGGTCTTGCAGCTTCTCCAGAATCAGTAGTAAAAGAAGCACTTCAAGCCTTAGAAAACAATAATTCTTATGTCGTCGCAGGTGGAATGCAAAATAAAATTCTCAGCCGACTTTCAGGAATTTTACCTCGACCTTTATTAGTTAAACTCTTGGAAAAAAAATTTCGCCCGAAGTAATACTATTTCCCTAAATGAATACTCCAGATACAGACTTTCTAGAAATGTTGCCTGCAACGTCTCTACACAATTTTATGTAGCACAACCAAAGCGAACTGGGATAATTTTCGCTTCTTTTTCCATTAGCAAATTTTGCCAGAGAAAGCAAGTTTTTACCCGAAACTAATTTCAGGCTCCTGATTAATAATTCGAGTATAATTAAGCAAAAAGTTCGCTCAATAATAGCCAAAGTCTATGACAGAAAAATTCGAGCTTAATTTGTTTTACTCTGATACCCACTTACAAATCAACTTCCCGTCAATTTTGTACCATTTAGCAAGAAGTTTCGGTTTCGTCGGACGTAAAATTAATTCTTTCGCAGCGTAAACTTGAGGACGTGACGGGGTTAATTGAGCAACTTGCATAGTTTTCGTCTCCCAACTCTTCTGTTGTTAGTTTGCAAGCTATCACGCACAATTACTCTGATTTACGGCGTAATTACCAGTGATTTCTATCATTGACTAATTTACACTTAGCAGTTATTAATTTTGAGCAATTCACCAACGATTAAAATAATTTGTCCTGGTATCCATTCCCCTGAGTTAACCAACTCCTTCATACAACAATTATCTCAAAACAGTGAAGAAGATTCAAAAAACTTAATTATTTTTCCAGCACCAGAACGACAAGCATATTCAGCCATTGATATTTTCAACTTTTTGCACAGTGATGCTACCATAAATAATAATTCATCATTACTATTTATTGCTTTTAGTGCGGGTGTGGTTGGTGCGATGGGAGCAGCCTTAGCTTGGCAAATGCAGCAACGAAAAGTAAAAGCTTTAATTGCTTTTGATGGTTGGGGAATGCCTCTAGCGGGTAATTTTCCTATTCATCGCCTTAGTCACGATTATTTTACCCACTGGAGTTCGGCTTTACTCGGTGCAGGTGAAGATAGTTTTTATGCTGAACCAAGCGTAGAACATTTAAACTTGTGGGCAAATCCTCAAACTACGTTAGGATGGTGGGTACAAAGTTCTGGATGTCGGATACGTTGCTCAACGGTGGAATTTTTAACTGAACTATTCAAACGTTATCAATAAACTTTTAGCAAATACCAATTAACAGTAATCTCCAGCCGCTAATTTCTAACCACTAATTTTTAATTACCCAAAAAAGTTTTAAGTTATTGGAACTACGAAAAAACAGAGATGAATTATCAACTGTTAACGAGTTAAAAGTAAAAAGTAAAGTGTTAATTAATTTTGTTGCTTACCATGTTACTAAAATTTTGTCAAATTAAAAAATCAAGAAATTCTGATAAAAGCGCAGGCATCTACGGTAAGCTCAACGTAGGCATCTCTACTCAAAAGTTATAATTTCGTTGAGAGCGACGAATTTTCTCTAAAAAAGTTAAATTACCTCTAGACACTAAGAAAATATTAAATTAAAGTAAAAGCCTATACCCATATCAAGTTTTGCTCTAAATTGTTGTTTCATGCGCAACAAAACCTAAATATTGAAGATTAGCTAGTTCAGGAAAGTTAGATCGTGGTTACTACAAGAATTTCTCATTCAACATTACCAACTATGAAGCCATCGCGCCAAACGGGTGCATACGCCTTAATTGACAGTATCGTTCGCCACGGGGTCAAGCATATTTTCGGCTACCCTGGCGGTGCAATTTTGCCAATCTATGACGAGTTATATCGTGCCGAAGCCCGGGGCGATATCGAACATATTTTAGTGAGACACGAACAAGGTGCGTCTCATGCAGCCGATGGTTATGCGAGGGCGACAGGACAAGTCGGAGTTTGCTTTGCTACTTCGGGTCCGGGGGCAACTAATTTAGTTACGGGAATTGCGACTGCACACATGGACTCTATTCCAATGGTAGTCGTAACAGGTCAGGTTGCACGAGCAGCGATCGGTACTGATGCTTTCCAAGAAACTGATATTTTTGGGATTACATTACCAATTGTCAAAAATTCTTATGTGGTGCGGGAAGCGACTGATATGGCGCGAATTGTCGCCGAAGCTTTTCATCTTGCGAGTACGGGTCGTCCGGGACCGGTTTTAATTGATGTACCCAAGGATGTCGGTTTAGAAGAATTTGATTACATTCCTGTCGAACCTGGGGATGTTAAGTTACCTGGCTATCGTCCTACAGTTAAAGGTAATCCTCGGCAAATTAATGCGGCGTTGCAATTAATTGAAGAGTCCAAGCAACCTTTACTTTACGTTGGTGGTGGGGCGATTTCTGCAAACGCTCATCCAGAATTAAAGCAACTGGCGGAACGTTTTCAAATTCCGGTGACGACAACTTTGATGGGGTTGGGAGCGTTTGATGAACATAACCCTCTTGCTGTGGGAATGTTGGGAATGCACGGAACGGCTTATGCGAATTTTGCTGTTTCGGAGTGCGATTTGCTGATTGCGGTGGGAGCGAGATTTGACGATCGCGTTACGGGTAAATTAGACGAATTTGCTTGTCGGGCGAAAGTGATTCATATTGATATTGACCCTGCTGAAGTTGGGAAAAATCGCGCACCGGAAGTGCCAATTGTGGGCGATGTACGCCAAGTTTTGCGCCAAGTCTTACAACGTGCTGACCAATTAAATTTACCTGAATCGAGCGAAGCCACTAGCGAATGGTTAACGCGCATCAATCGCTGGCGCAATGATTATCCTTTGGTCGCTCCTCAATATCCAGATTTGCTCTCTCCCCAGGAAGTGATCGTGGAGTTGGAACGACAAGCACCTCACGCATATTACACCACAGATGTTGGTCAACACCAGATGTGGGCGGCACAATTCTTGAAAAACGGTCCGCGTCGTTGGATTTCTAGCGCTGGTTTGGGAACGATGGGTTATGGCTTACCTGCGGCAATGGGAGCCAAAGTTGCAGTTCCCGATGAAGAAGTGATTTGTATCAGTGGCGATGCTTCGTTCCAAATGAATTTGCAAGAGTTGGGATGTTTAGCACAATATGGGATAAATGTCAAGACTGTAATTATTAATAATGGGTGGCAAGGAATGGTGCGCCAATGGCAGCAAACCTTCTTTGGTGAGCGTTATTCTTCGTCGAATATGCAAGGAGGAATGCCTGACTTTGAACTGTTAGCGAAAGCTTATGGAATCAAAGGAATGGTGATTTCTACGCGGGAAGAGTTGTCAGAGGCGATCGCGGTAATGTTAGCACACGACGGTCCCGTCTTAATCGATGCACGGGTGAAAAGAGACGAAAATTGCTATCCGATGGTCGCTCCTGGCAAGAGTAACGCGCAAATGATTGGTTTACCCGAACAAAACCCACTTGACAAAGCCGCCGAATTGATCTATTGCGGTAGTTGTGGAGCCAAAAATACCGCCCTCAACAAATTCTGTCCTGAATGCGGTGCGAAGTTATAATCCTTTGTGATTAGCTATGTTTATTCGAGGCAGAGCCTCAAAAGAGGGGTTCCCCAGCAGAGCTAGGGAACCAGAGATTCTTGTTTCGAGCCGGAGCCTTGAAATGCTTACTTTGACGCTCTGGCTCTATTCTTTTAGATCGAGGCAAAGAGAAACCAGTTTCAATCATCCGGTGATAATCAGCAAGCGTCCAATGAGCGATCGCGGTAGTCATTAATTTCCCAACCTCGTCAAAAACCCTAGGCTAACTACGAACTTCTAGCACGCAAAGCCTGAATTATTTCTTCAGCTTTCGGACTCAGATTATCACTTTCACGAGCAATAGTTTCGCATCGAGCTAATAATGGTGGGACAAAATCCGGTTCTAATTGAGCAATTAATAATTCCACAGGTTGAGGTTTTTCAATCTGTGTAGAAATTGCTTCAATTGAAGAGTCAGGAAAATGGACAGAGTGGATTTCTTTAATTACATCTTGGCGAGTTTTCTCAGGATAAACGGCTAAAATCATTTCCACCAAGATTTGATTCATAATTGCTTGTTGAGACTGAGATTTCTGTAAAAACGCTTCACTTTCCTGGTAAATAGTTTCGGGTTTGAAATTAGCCGCATTATTTTGTTTCGCTTCATAAAAACGACCAGCAGCATAACCAACTGCATACAACATTGCCGCATTACTTGCTGCACCCACAAATGCACCCACACCAGGAATAATTTCCACAAAATTCAAACCCAACTTAGCAGCATTAAAAACACCTGCTAAAGCAAAAATAGTGACTACTTCTCCGCGACGAGAAGGTTCTTTTAAATCAAGATTATAAGCACCAGCAATTTGATAAACCAACTCAGCTTGCATTTGAGTTGTTGCCGCTAATTCAACACCAAACAAAATTGCTGCAAAAGGAGGCAATAAATTCGTAAATAATCCCAAACGTCCCGCATTAAAAGCTTGTTCAACCATCAAACGATGAGCAATTTCGCTAGCAGTTTCTTGAGGATATTCCGACTTGAATTTATTTACCTGGGCTTCAACTGCGGCAATATCCACCTCACCTAAGAAACTTAATAACCAATTTGCCTTAAAAAACTTGACAGTTTGGCGTAAAAAAGGTAAATCCGCGATCGCCTCCAGAGTCGTCCCAGTTCCCGCGATCGCCCCAGCAAGTAATTTTTCCGCTTCTCCAAAAGCAGCATCGAGAACTTCTTGAGAAGTTTTGCTCACCGTCTCAACAACATCAGTAGCAGCTTGAATTGGATTAGGATTATTTGGCGCGTTTGTCATTAGAAATTTAGCTTAATAATTCATAGATTAAACCTAGAATAACATCGACAAAAACCAACTTACCCCAACCAAAAGAAAGAAAGATTGGGGACTGGGGATTGGCGATTAGGGATTGGGGATTAGGGATTGGGGACTAGGAAACAAGGACAATAAATTGTTAACTGGTGACTGATAACTGGTAACTGCTCGAATCAAAATCTTGCCACCCAAATCAATCTCTTACAGAATAAGGAGGATACACAAATGACTAAATAACTCAATGAACGCACCAAACTACCGCATCGAAAAAGACTCAATGGGAGAACGCGAAATTCCCCAAAACGCCTACTACGGAATTCAAACCTTACGCGCAATCGAAAACTTCCCCATTAGCGGGATCAAACCCCTACCCACGTATGTTGATGCTTGCGTGCTAATTAAAAAAGCTACAGCCATTGCTAACGGGGAATTAGGCTGTATTCCCCAAGAGATCTCAGACGCGATCGCCCAAGCCGCAGATGAAATTCTTCAAGGGAAGTTTCGCGATCAATTTGTTGTTGATGTTTACCAAGCTGGGGCGGGTACTTCTCACCACATGAATATTAACGAAGTTCTTGCCAATCGTGCCTTGGAAATATTAGGCGAGGAAAAAGGTAACTATCAGCGCGTCAGTCCCAATGACCATGTAAACTACGGTCAGTCTACCAACGATACAATCCCCACAGCAATTCGGATTGGTTCGTTACTCGCCTTAGAACATTCATTGTATCCAGCTTTGTCGGACGCGATCGCCATTCTCGACCAAAAAGCGAGCGAATTTAAAGATATTGTCAAATCCGGTCGAACTCACTTACAAGATGCCGTTCCCGTCAGACTCGGAGAGGGTTTCAAAGCCTGGGCAGAAATTTTAACCGACCATCTGGTTAGAATTGAAAGAGCCTCAGAAGATTTGTCTATCCTGGGTATTGGTGGTAGCGCGGCGGGAACTGGCTTAAATACCCATCCCCAATATCGTTACCGCGTCACCGAACTACTCACTGAATTTATTCAACAACCTTTACAACCCGCAGCACATCTGATGGCAGCGATGCAGAGTATGGCTCCTTTTGTCAATATCTCTGGAACCTTGCGTAACTTAGCCCAAGACTGCGTAAAAATCTCCCATGACCTGCGCTTAATGGACTCCGGACCGAAAACGGGTCTAAAAGAGATTCAACTGCCTCCAGTACAACCAGGATCGTCGATTATGCCCGGAAAATACAACCCAGTCATTGCCGAAATGACTTCGATGGTCTGTTTTCAAGTTATGGGTTATGATACCGCGATCGCCTTTGCCGCCCAAGCTGGACAATTAGAATTAAATGTCATGATGCCCCTAATTGCCTACGATCTCATCCACAGTATCGAAATTCTCGGTAAGACAATTCAAGTCTTAGCCAAACGCTGTTTAGCCGGAATCGAAGCGAACCAATCTCGTTGTCTCAGCTATGCTGAAGGAAGTTTAGCTTTAGTTACCGCCCTTAACCCCCACATTGGCTATCTCAAAGCTGCCGATGTCGCTAAAGAATCTCTCGCAACAGGTAAATCAATCCGCGAAATTGTTCTCGAAAAAGGTTTAATGAATGAAGCCGAACTCGCCTCAGTTCTCGATTTAGAAAAAATGAGCGCCCTTTCTGGGGATTAGGGATTGGGGATTAGGGATTGGGGATTGGGGATTGGGGATTAGGG
>JAWQFW010000066.1:0-20899 GCA_035968095.1 Oscillatoria sp. PMC 1068.18 | reverse complement strand
CTGGGGATTGGGGATTGGGAGATTTGAAAGAGTAAATTGTTGGTAAGATGTCTGTTGGTAATTTCTAATTATTCCCACACCTCCAACACCTCCAACACTTCCCATACCCCCAACACTCTTCTTTTGGGGACTGGGGGCTGGGAAGATAAACTGATAATTGACAACTGAATCAATCTGGCTTAATTCGCTTGGGCTAATTGCGGTTGAACCAAATTGTCACTACCATCAATAACTTTGGCAGAAATAATCTTGTCTCCTGTGGTCAGTTGTTCAATAACATCTGCACCATCGACCACATAACCAAAGACAGAATAACGTCCATCCATCAGATTAAAACCTGGAGGAGTCAATTCCGTATCGAACTTGAAGAAGAAAAACTGAGAAGAACCGCCATTAGGGTCATTACCCGGACGAGCCAAAGCTACTGCACCATAAGCATTGAAAGGGATCGCAGGTTCAGCCAGGTAAAGTCCAGCCGCTTCGAGAGTCATACCGTAAATTGGTTCATCTTCGCCTTTAACTAGCACTTCTAAAGGAATTGCGCGATATTCTCCAGTAGCGGGGTCTGTGAAACCGTATTCTGGTCCCGGTGGGTCGCCAGCTTGGACAATAAAGTCTTGGGATGGCATAATTTCCATCCCATCGTAAAATCCTCTTTGAACCAAATCGACAAAATTACCAGCATTAACTGGAGCGCTGTAACCATCAGCGACAATGGTAATGGTTCCTTTTTCGGTTTCCATTGCGACGGTAGCACGACCTTTGAGTTGAGGCAGATTGGCATATTCCGCAGGTACTTCAAAGGGAAATTCTTTGACCATCATCGCTTCAAGATCGTTGAGATCGTTGAGAATCAATCTTCTTTGCGTCCAAACAGCTTCTTGATCTTGAGCATCAACAGCTTCTCGGAGTTGGCTGACTTGATCCTTCATTTGAGCAATGATTGACTCAGCTTCCGTGGTGCGATCGCTCTCGATGCTAGCTAACAACTTATCAGCATTAAGGCTCAAAATCCGCGAAGCTTCCTTAACATCTCGACTAATTGGACTCCAACGCTTACTGCGCAAATGGGTGGAAATGTCTTCAACACTACGTTGAAAATCTCGTACCGTTTGGTTATCAATCGGTAAGGCATAGCGCAAAATCGCTGTAGGATCGGTGATTGCGTCTCCTTGAGCCAAACTACTTTTACGTGGAGTTTCATCGCTGCCTAAGTTCCACCAGGCTCCACTCAGAGAGAGCGAAAGTACCACCAGCAGAATGACTGTGACGCTAGTTTTGAGTAAGCGCTGGCACCAATGAAACAAATTATTTTTTTTAGGTGACATAAATTGTAAACGGCAATTCAATTTTTACTATTTGGTTTGAGTTTGAGTATTGGGTAGTTAACAGTTATCAGTGACCAGTGACCAGTGAGCAGTTTATCAGTTATCAGTAACCAGTCCCCAATGCCCCTTTTCGATCTTGCCATAGGGTTGTACCAGGAAATACCTTAATTTGAAGAGAGAGAAGGAGCTATTGAGCGGTAAAATGTATTCCGGTTCCTTTCTGGAATTAATCGGTGCTAGCGAACCGATCGATTTCTGAGAGAATAGAAGGACAACAGAAGCAGAAAGTGCGTTGGCTGTGATTTGGGTGAAAAAGCTTCATGATTTCTAGTAACGACTTTAGAACTGGCGTTTCGATTGAGTTAGACGGCGCTGTCTGGAAAGTAATTGAGTTTCTCCATGTTAAGCCTGGTAAAGGCTCGGCTTTTGTCCGGACAAAGCTGAAAAATGTGCAGACGGGGAGTGTGGTCGAGCGTACCTTCCGCGCCGGAGAAACAGTTCCCCAAGCTATTTTGGAGAAAAGAACGATGCAGTATACCTATGCTGAGGGCGATCAATTCGTTTTTATGGATATGGAAACCTTTGAAGAGACAAGGTTAACTGGCGATCAAATTGGCGATCGCGTCAAATATATCAAAGAAGGAATGGAAATTAATGTGGTTCAGTGGGACGGACAAGTGCTGGAAGTGGAATTACCCACCTCAGTGACTTTGGAAGTAGTGGAAACTGACCCCGGAGTTAAAGGCGATACCGCTACTGGTGGGTCGAAACCAGCGACGGTAGAGACTGGCGCTCAAGTAATGGTTCCTTTGTTTATCTCCATCGGAGAGAAGATTAAGATTGATACCCGCAACGATTCTTATCTGGGTAGAGAAAGCTAGACAACAAATGATCATTACCAATCAGTCAGTGTTGCTCTTGTCTAGATGCAACTGAAGGCTGACAATGGAAAATTAACAGAAAATTAACAAATTTTTGGGATGCACAATCTGTGCCTGTAGACTTTAACGAAATTCGCGAACTTCTTAGCGCGATCGCGCAAACTGATATTGCGGAACTAACTCTCAAAAGTGAAGAGTTTGAATTGACTTTGCGCCGGGGTGTAGCGGCACTGCCTACCGCTCATCCTGGGGCAGACAGTTCGGGTTTATCTCTTAACCCTGGTTCTAGTTCCTCGCCTAAGTCCTCTGCTTCTGGTAGTGCGACTGCTGAAGCCACTTCTGCACCTACTCCTGATAGCAGTAAATGGGTGGAAATTACTTCGCCGATGGTAGGAACTTTTTATCGCGCTCCGGGACCTGATGAACCAGCTTTTGTTGAGGTTGGTCAAACGATTCGCTCTGGTGAAACTGTCTGTATCATCGAAGCGATGAAGCTAATGAATGAAATTGAAGCAGAAATTTCTGGACAAGTGATGGAAATTGTAGTCAACAACGGAGAACCCATTGAGTACGGTCAAACTTTAATGCGAATTAATCCTGAATCATAATTACCGAAAAATTTGGGTTATTAGCCCCGTCCCTTTAGGGCGGCTTTGTGCTAAATTGTGATCTAAGTACGGTCGGGCAGATCGGAACAATGCTCGTCGAGGGTAAAGAGATCGAGGCTACTACTTCGGGAGCAGCTAGACTCTCCCGATGAAACGAGAATCCCCGCTCATTAAGGACGGGGAGTTGTCAATAGATTGTTATTGACGGATGAGACTGTTAAAATTTGGGGATCGAGTAGTTAGCTTAGTTTAATGCAACTAGCAAAACCCGTACCTCAAGAAGTTGTCCAACAAGTTGCTGAGTATTTCAGCATCTTGAGCGAACCGATGCGTCTGCGGATTTTAAATTTATTGCGCGACGGCGAAAAGTGCGTTCAAGAGCTAGTTGAGGCAACTCAAACCTCTCAAGCAAATGTCAGCAAGCACTTAAAAGTGATGCTGCAAGCTGGTATTCTTAATCGTCGTAGTGAAGGCACTTCTGCTTACTATAGCGTTGCCGATCCTTTGATTTACGAGTTATGCACCTTGGTTTGTAATCGCCTCGCCACGCGCATCGAACAGCAAGCTCGTCACTTCCGCGATTTTAGTCTTGCGAATCGAGAATAGTGGGAATCAACCACCATAAGTGAGGCGGGAGAGTTTAACTTTCAAGGTCACTGAATAACTTAAAGGTCAAAATCTTTTTCAAAGCTTTTGCGGGTTAAAGGTTGGTCGAGAAGAAGTCCTTCGCCTCCTAAAACTTCTAAGGTTTTTCCTTCCACTTCAATCCAAACTGGAGCGTTAGCGTCTAAGCTGGTGGCAGTGTAAATTACTTGTGCCACACGCCCGGTCATGGAAGCTGTACCTCCACCTGTCGTAAATTCTTCTGAGAGATTGACGTGAACTCCGTCGTTTTCGAGTGTTAAGCTACGCAGTGTAGTTCCATCAGGAATGGTAGTGCTAAAAGTTTCTTCGCTTGGTCCGGCTAAGAGACGCTTGAAGGCACTTTCGAGAATTTGCTCTGGTTGAGCGGTGTTTTCAATCGTAATTGCGTTGGCAACTACTTCAATGTCATCGCTGGTGGTACTAATCCAATAAACTTCGGCTTTTTGAGCTTCTGTTGGTTTGAGAGAGGTGGGTGCTTGTTCGGTTGGAGAAGTGGCTGATGGTGAAGAACTTCTTAGGGAATGCCAAGCCCACCAACCACCACCACCAACGGCGATGAGTACGGCGGCGGATACGCCCGCGATGACTCCAAGCCCGACTCGACGATTTTTTTCTTGGTTTTGCATCAATTTGCCCTCGTTGAAAGTTTGACTAAAGTTTGACATCAGCACCCAGAGGCGGTTTTCAACCTAAACCACAGGAATCGACTTTTGCGGCGCTGGAAGCTAGCCCAATCGCAATTTCTGTCCGCTCCAAAGCTCCTGGGGAAATGCTACTATTACTTTTGAATTACTCAATTTGGTTAGTAGTTAGGGGTGATGCTGCCTCGACTCTGAGAAATGCTGCTACTTGAATTGCGTCTGTTTCTAGCTTTAATTGTAAGATCCGTACTGTAATCTCTGGCGGTAAGATTTTGCTAAGATCGAGGTTTTCTTTGGCTCGATTTGCGAAACCGTTGACGAAGACAGCAGGAATTGGTCGGTCGTTGAGAGATACTCCTGGCTCGACTAGCTCTAGTCGTTTTCCTGCTAAGACTTTTAATCCGGATTCGAGATCGATTTTAAGCTCTTGTTCTGCTTGATGCAATTTTAGTTGCAAACGGAAGCGATCGCCTCCTAAAAATTCTATTTCTGGATCGCTTAATTCGTAACCTGCTGCGGTTGTTCCTGGAAAATTCTTCAGCGCTCTATTGACAGCTTGTTCGATTCGTGCCTTAATTCGGGGAGATCTTAAAGCTTGATTGACATCGGCTTCGGTTAAAACTAGGCGTACCCCAGCTTGGATTGGTTTGCGGAAAGATTGAGGCAAATTGCCTTCTCTGGCTCGTAACTGTTGCCAATTTACATCTAGTGGATCTGTTTCTAATTCTAAGACATCAAGCCGAATTTCAGGTGTAAGTTGTACTCCTCTACTCGCAAACCGCACTCGCTCTACTTTTCCAGAAATAATTTGATAAGAAGGAGTATTATCAATCCGAATTTGTAACTCTTCCACTGCTGTCAGGCGAGATCGAAAGGCGTTTTCGATGCTACTATCAAGAATTGCACCGCCTGGAGTAAAAACACTGAGTAAACTAGCTAGAAAAACAGTAATAAATTCCATTATTAAAATCCTGAGCGAGTAGTTATTAGTTAATTTTCATTAGCTCTTTATTTTCCTTGGGTTAAACTCAATTTCTGGCAACTTGAGCATTACCCCAGCAAAAAACCAATAATAAACTGCTACTGGATCGACCGCAAGTGGATAATAATATGTATTATAGCCAACTAATAAGATAAATATCCATAAACATAAAGCTAAACGACGTAAAGAAGGATCTTTTAAGGATTTATAAGCATGGTAAGTAATTAAGACTAACACGGAAATTACACTTAAAAATGCGATGACTCCTAAAGGTCCAATTTCATAAAGTAATCCGGCATAATAAGTTTCAATTAATTTAGTATTCGCTAAAATTCGGGCTGAATTTGTTGCTTTTCCTAACCCATTTCCTAACCATCCTGATTGTGCTGCGATTACCCAATCAAATTGATCGACAATAAAATAGTGGGGTGGAGAAGCATTCCAACGTGAAATCAGACTTTGTAAACGCTGTTGAACTTTTTCTGAGTTACTAGCAATTAAGGTGGCAAAAAGTAAAATCCCACCTAATTTTACAGGTAGCCAATGTTTGTGTTTGTCTGTTAATAATGCCAGAATTATTAACGTAGTGGGAACTAAAGCAAGAGTAATTCTTTGACCCGAAATTACTGCCATAACTACGATTAAGACAGTAGCAATCAAACTGAGAATCCGCCAAGAAATTTGGCGATCGCTGATACTGGTAGCATAGCTGAAAAAGCTACCGGAGATTAAAAACCAGCCCCACTGCCAAGGTGCGACAAAAGTTCCTGGTAAGCGAATTAATTTCCATTCTGGATAATATAATAAAGAGCCGCCGATTAAACATCGGGCTTCTAAACTAGCTTTGTGAATAGCTTCTCCACTTAAGCCAATATTACCATGACATACGCCTGTGACTAGAAAAATATATTGTAGTAAACCTAAGCTACAACAAATAATAATTAAAATTACGTGCAGACGCATTAAGAAAAACAAATCTGATTGAGTACGAATTAAATAAGAGGCGCAAAAAATCAAAGGTATATAGCCTAATAAAACTTTTAAACCGAGAATTCCTACTAAAACTGAATTATCATTTGCTCCTCCTTGAATTTGTTGGGGAACGTTGACAAACAGAAGTGTCATTAAGCAAACTACTACTAATAAAAAAAGTGCGGGAATTAAAGGTTTGATTTTAGGATGAGGTTGGGAAATTTGGGTTGTGGAGTCAATTAAGGCGAAAAGTGAGGGAATATAGAAAGCGTCTTTGATTAAATGGTAAAGTGGATTGCCAGCACCAAGGGAGTAGGTTATGCTGCCACTAAAAGGTAAGTAAATGAGGAAAATCCATAAGCCTATGCGAGGATATTGGTAGGAAAAAACGCTACCTAGCAAAATTATGGCGATGGCTGCGCCGACCTTACGGTACGCCCCACAATGTGCTAGACTTTCTCTAATCGCCATTGCTGTTGAGCCGTCGCTAAGTAAGCTTAAACCATATCCGACTGTAACAGCGAGAACGACTGCTACAATTGTATATCTAGTTAGGGTTTGCCTCTTCATTTTTTAAGTATAGTCAGCAGTTCTGGCGATCGCTTCTAGTTTCAGTAAGGATTGTTAATTTTTCGCTACTGATATCTACAACTACAATGTGATATTTTGGCATATCGCACAGCTAAGATAGCGATTGACGCGGTAGCGTCATCACTCAAAAGGGATCTCTCTACTACTATATTTATTTTTCTTGACTTTTTGGTATGGTGATGGTAAAAATTTCTTTTTAAAGAGAAAAAGTTATTCTCTTAAATTTAGCCAAATTTCGGAGCTAATTTAATGATATTTCTACTTCCGACCGAAAACAAAAAAGGTAGTAATATCGTTCCAAATTCCTTGATTTGTTTCTAAGAATTTCAGTTCGCTTAAATAAGCTTCCTTTGCTTTTTCTAATTGTTCGTCGTCTAATTCAGCTAATTGAAAAGATAAAGGATTTCTCAAGATACTTTGCCAAGTTTTTGCTAAATCTTCCCAAGCTAAGTAATCTCCTAACTGTTTGGTAATTATTTCAATATCTTGAAAACCTGCTGCTACTAAAAGCGCCTGACATTTTTGCTCATTTCCCGTTATTTCATTCCAATTTGGTAATTCGACACCGTAATTTATAGCAACTTTTCGCAAAACTATTCCAGAGATAAAAGCTGTTTCTGCAAAGACACATAAACCAATTTTTCCACCAGGTTTAAGAAAAGAATACCAGTGACGCAAAACATCAGGAATATTAGTTAAATACGGTAAAGCTGAACAACAAAGGATTAAATCAAAACTATTCTCAGAAAAGTTTAAAACTTCTGCGTCAGTTTGAATTAAATCAATATTTTTCAGCCCTAATTGAGCAATTTTACTTCTACCTTGGTTAAGCATTCCTGGAGAAATATCTACTCCAATTACTCTACCTTCAAGCCCAACTAATTGTGCTGCTTCGATTGCAACTAAACCTGTTCCTGTTGCGATATCTAATACTTTTTGTCCCTTGACTATTTTTGTATATTTAATGAGCAGATGAGCAATTTTGGGGTGAAATTCTCCTCGGTCATAATTAGTGCGAGAATCAAAATAAGTCGCTAATTTTCGTTTATAGTCAGCAAATTCAGGGTTATTTTTCATCTGATTTTTTTTAAGAGCTTAGTTACTTATGAAATGCTATTTTATCCTCTAGTTTTGACTACTTAGACTTAAGAACCACCAGAGTCAGATCATCAAACATTTTTTGTGTACCAATATGTCGGCGAACATCTTTAATAACAGCTTCTCTAATTAATTCTGCGGACTGATGACGATTAATTTTGATGACTTCGCAGAGTTTTTGTAGTCCGTAAAGTTGTTGATTGATATCTTCTGCTTCGGTAATTCCATCAGTGTATAAAACGACAATATCTCCTGTAGTTAATTGTACCCTTTTTTGGTCAATAAAATCAGCAATATTTAGCTCTAAACCTAGAGGAAAACCTAAATTAATTGTGTCGATTTTTTCGATAGTACCATCGGCGCGTACAACAATTAATTCTTCGTGTTGTCCACTTAAAAATAACTGACCATCGACATAATCGACAACTGCTAAAGTTAAGTTTTTAAAAGGATTAAGTCGTTGTAAATTAGCGTAGAGAGTACGGTTAAGAATGTCGAAAAATTTCACCGGATCAGTTTCGCCGCTTTCTTGTAAAGTTCTGACGGCAGTTTGCGCCATAATCATTAACACACCACTTTCTAAACCATGTCCGGTAACATCACCGATCGCAATTTTAACTCCGTTGTCGTGGGGTAACACATCGTAATAGTCGCCACCAACTTCATCTGCGGGTTCCATAAAACCTGCAATTTCTAATTCTGCGATCGCACTGAGTTCTTCTGATTTCGGGAGAACCATTTGTTGGAGTTGTTTCGCGACCTCAAGTTCGGCACTCATACGCAAATTCTCTTCCTTCAGGCGTTCGTTGAGTGCTAAAATTTTGGCATTAGCTTGGGCGAGTTGTGCGGTACGTTCGGTTACTTTATCTTCTAAAGTACGATACAACAAAGCATTTTCAAGAGAAATAGCTGCTTGAGAAGAAATAATTTTTAAGAGTTCTAAGCGATCGGCGGTAAACGCTTTTGTGGCAAGATTATTTTCTAAATATAAAATGCCGATGAATTTTCCTTGGTTCAGAATTGGTGCAGCTAAGATAGATTTCGGCTTATTTCTCACAATATATGGGTCAGTGGTAAATCTACCTTCAGAGGTAGCATTGGCGAGAACCACATCTTCAAGGGTTCTTTGAACGAATTGAATTAGCGAAACTGGAAGAACTTTTTCGTTATCTACATCTTGAGATTCTGAGACATTAATCTGAGATCCGTTGACTTCCCCCGATGCTTCAATTTTCAGCTTTGACTCGGTGGCTAAAATTAAGAAACCGCGTTGCGCCCCCGCATTTTCGATCGCCAGTTGCATAAGTTTCGAGAGTAATTTATCGAGGACAATTTCGCCAGAAATGGCTTGGGAGGCTTTCATAACTGTACTTAAATCTAACACCCCGGTTAAAGTGTCTGTAGCGGTAGAAGCGGTGACTGTCGTACCTGGGATGGCTTGTCCTTGAAGCTTGATAGGGGAAAGTAACTGAGGGTATTTTTGTTGTAGTTGTTCGACTTTCATTCCTGCACCCCAGCGAAAGTAAGCATAATGAGCATCGACGAGGTAAAGTTGAGCAAAGCGTTCTCTTCCCCAAGCTTGACACAAATCTGCTGCTCGTTCTGCGGCGATCGCCATTTCTTGGAGATAGCCAGATTCTCTAGCTAACTCGATAGCGGAATCGTAATGCGCGATCGCTACGGCTATTTCTCCCCTGATTCGAGCTTTTTCTGCCTCTACTAACTCATACTTACTTTGAAAATTCATTGGTGCATGACTTGCCCAGTCCCGCATTTTAGCTTGATTTGACTCGACTTTTTCCAGTAATCTGGGTTGGATCTCGCTTTCCGCTTCAGGATAAAAAGCTAAACGCACTGTTGTTTGGCGATGTGACAGTGGACTAATTCCATTGCATCGGTTGCTGAAAATGGTAACTTTCCTGTGAGTATTTCATATAAGCTTACGCCCAAAGAATAAAAGTCGGTACGATAATCTAGGACTCGATTCATTCTGCCAGTTTGCTCTGGCGACATATAAGCTAAAGTTCCTTCGATCAGATTTGGACTGTTAAGATTTGGATTTTCTTTGGATAGTTGTGAAGCGATGGAAAAGTCGCCAATTTTAACTTGTTCAGTTTCGGTATTGATAATCAGATTTTGTGGTTTAATATCTTTATGAATAATTTGCTTTTGATGGAGTTGTCCGAGAGTAGTTGCTAGCTGAATAGCAATTTGTAAACATTGAGCTAAGGTTAGCGAATTAGTAGGAATTAAGTCGCTTAATGCTTGACCACCAAAGTCTTCTAAAATGAGTAAAGGACTGTGACGATAAGTTTTTAAGTTGTAGGGTTGAACTATTCCTGGTATATCTAAATTTTTTGTGATTTCGTATTCGTGTTTAAGACGGGCGATATCCACGATCGCCGGATACTCGCTTCTGAGGGTTTTCAGGATGACTGGGAGACGATCGCGCGATCGCAGGGCGCGATAAACGAGTGTTTTTTGGCTTTCGTAGATTGATTCAGCAACTTGATATCCAGAAATTATTACTTGAGTGGAGGACATAATTAAAATCTTGGAGATTAGGAGAGAAAGCGGCAGATTACCCTGTAAAAGAGGCGTTTTCGGGCTACTCGTAGTTGGTTGTTAGTTGGCGATTGCCACTACCGTTTTCAGAGTTTTCGCAGCGCGATCGCGCGACAAATACCTAACTTAATTTAACTTTAATTCCTAGAGCGGGCAACTTACCCGCTCTGCTGAAAAAACTATCTAGCAATCCTGGTTTGCGATCGATTAAGGCTTACTAACTATTTGTGGTAACTGCTTTCTGCAACGTAGAAACAACTTCATCGAGAGGTATTTCTTGAGAATTTTTCGTTGCTCGTTGGACAAGTTCAACTTTGCCTTGTTTGAGGCTGCGTCCGGTTACAATACGGTAGGGGATACCGATCAAATCTGCATCTTTAAATTTTACTCCGGCTCGTTCATCGCGATCGTCGAGTAAAGTTTCTACCCCGGCTGTATTCAATTCTTCGTATAATTTTTCCGCAGCATTCATTGCTTTTGCGTCGGAAATATTCGGGACAACAATAATTGCGTGATAAGGCGCGATCGCCACGGGCCAAATTATGCCATCCTTGTCGTAAGATTGTTCCACTGCGGCTTGGGCTAATCGCGAAACTCCTACACCATAACAGCCCATTTGTAAAGGAATTTCTTCGCCAGCTTCGTTAGTATAAGTTGCGCCCATTGCTTGTGAATATTTGTTACCGAGTTGAAAAATATGTCCAACTTCGATACCTCTAGCCGATTGTAGCGTTTGGGTAGAGTCATGTGAAGCGCGATCGCCAATTATTGCTTTTCTGACATCCACAACCACATTCGGTAAAGGAAATTCTTGACTCCAATTTGCCCCAACCACATGATAATTTGTTTCATTAGCACCCGTCACAAAATTCTGCAAATCCACCGCAGTTTTATCCACAATCCGCAAAAATTTAGGTGCAACCTGCTTATTTTTACTAAGATAATCATCAGCAAGATCCGGAGCAAGATAACCTAAAGGTAACGGTTTCGCCGCCCATTTTTTCTGAGCAGTTTCATCAGGAACATTGAGCGCCAAAAGTGTGTTAGCATCATATTGTGCAGCTAATTTTACCAACTCATTTTGTAACTTCACTTCATTAATATCGCGATCGCCTCGGATGCTAACCAACACCAAAACCATCATCCCATTGTCATAAACTGCTTCGTAGAGGACATTTTTGACAACCACAGTCGGCGAACATTTGAGTAAATCGCATAAAGACGCGATCGTATTACTATTCGGAGTTTCTCGTTTTTCGTAACTGGTAAAACTGGAAACTTCCGCATCCGGAGGAAGAGAAACAGCCTTTTCCACATTAGCCGCATACTTCCCATCTTCAGTGTAAAGAACCTCATCTTCACCCGCCTCTGCGAGAATCATAAACTCCTGGGAACCAGACCCCCCAATTGCCCCAGAATCAGCCTCCACCGCGCGAAATTCCAAACCACAGCGACTAAACATATTGCTATAAGCTTGATTCATATCCTGATAAGTTTTTTTCAAGCTTTCCGTATCAGCATGAAACGAGTAACCATCCTTCATAATAAATTCTCGTCCCCGCATCAAACCAAATCTAGGGCGAATTTCGTCGCGAAACTTCGTTTGAATTTGATACAAATGCAGAGGTAACTGACGGTAAGATCGGATTGTATCCCGCGCAATATAAGTAATTACCTCTTCATGAGTCGGTCCCAATCCTAATTCTCGTTCCTGTCGGTCAGTTAAGGCAAACATAATTCCCTCAGCCTTAGTATAAGTATCCCAACGTCCCGACTCTTTCCATAAATCTGAAGGCTGAAGTTGCGGTAACAAGCATTCCATCGCCCCCGTCGCATTCATTTCTTCCCGAACAATTTGAGAAACTTTTTGCAATACTCGCCACATCAACGGTAAATAAGCATAGATTCCGCTACCAATTCGACGAATATACCCCGCCCGTAGCAATAATTTATGACTAGGAATTTCGGCTTCTGCGGGATCTTCGCGCAAAGTAACGAAAAGCATTTGAGATAAGCGCATTCTAAATTTTAGCCTCTAGAGTTAATAATCATTTTTTAGTCTAGAGCATTTATTGATATTTTTTTCTCGCTAAGTCGCATTCGGCGTTAGCCGTTCTCGCAGAGTAGACACAAAGAAGCCGCGCAAAAGTTAGTTATTAAGGATAGTTTTCTATTAGCTGTCCAGGGGTGAAAATATTAATTGTTAAATTGGGATAATCTTGAGGGTTACGAGTGACAATTGCTTCTAATCCGTTAATTGTTGCCGCACCGTACTGAATAGCGTCTTCAAAGTCTGGTAAGTTAGTAGTAAGGGCTATGGTAATTACTGTTTCATCAACGGTAGCTACTTGACAAAAAGTAGCCAAAGTTTGTAAATATCTTAATGTCCACTCTCTACCTTGAACGCGACGAATAATGTAGTATAAATCGCTAAAAGTTGATGCAGAAATATATCCGGTAAATTGTTTTTCTTCAGCCAACTGTAACACGCGATCGCTTTCGGCGCGAAAAGGTTCTCGCTGTAAAGCAACATCAACAATAATGTTAGTATCTATTAAAACTTTCAAAGGTTGTATTTCTCCTTCATCGCTTCCCATCTAGCTGTTTCTGAATCGAAATCAGGAGGAGTTGGTTGCCAGTTTTTCCGCAAATCTTGAAATGCTTTTACTTGAGTTTGAAAATGAGGTCGTTCGGTAGTCGATTGTAACTCCTCTACATCAGATTTTATCTCAGTTTTCTCTAAAATTATCACTTCTACTTCACCTGGAGGTAAGTTTACTGGTTCGCTGGCGATTAAGTGACCGTTTGTGTCTATTTTTGCGAGAATTTTGGCTGCTTTCATAGAATTCTGTAAACTGAGTAGTTTGGGTGATTTATGGTTAGTTTCTATTATAGAGGATCTTAGCCTAGTAAATTTGGGTTATGACTCCACTCTTTAAACTTTTTATCTTTTTAGTTACTGAGACGGATTTGTAAGTACGCTAGCATAATGCACGCGATCGCAATTTTACGATCTTGAAGATGAAGAAATTGTTTTCTGAATATTTATAGTATTTTGTCGCATTTTAAGTCGAGTAATTTATTTGTTAAGAACTCAGCTAGTTAATATTTACCAATGAGAAATTTATAGAGACGTTGCTGAAGATAACGTCTCTAGGAAATTAAAAGCCTAATCTTAATTCCCAGCTATTAATTTTTCCGGTATCTTGAGGGGAATAATCGACAACTTTTAAGCGCCAATTTCCAGCCGCAGATTTATTTAAGACTTGTTTTAATGCTGGTACGGTTGCGAGAAAATATGTAGCTTTCAGTTTAGTTTTTGCGCCTAAAGTTCGATTTTGGAGTAAGATTTTCTCACCACTAGGAGTAAGTAAGGTGATGGTAATGTCTCCTAAAAATTCATGTTCAATATCGACATTAACTTGAATATCTCGCAGAAGGGCTTTTTCGGTAATCCGAATTGTACTGGTAACTCCTTGTAAGTTGTTGTCAGGAATTGCTAAACTGGTGTTGTTGCGATCGCGGATTCGGCGCGTAACTGTTTGAGTGGGACGATTTTTCTGTTTGGCGATTTGCACAGCTTGGAAAGCATTCACTTTACCGTAGCCAAACCATTGCGAGTGACCGTTTTTGTCGTAAGTTCCCAATCGTAAACCTAACTGGGAATCGATATCTTGGTCAACAATTTTATCGGCGCTTTGTTGGAGAATTAATTTAACTTCTTGAGCAGTCAGATCGGGATTGACAGAAAGCACTAAAGCTGCTACACCAGCGACGACAGGAGTAGCACTAGAAGTGCCGCCAAAGTCGCGAGTAAAGTCACCAGCATTGTAGCCTAATTGTCCTAATAAATCGGTGGTAAAAATACCTCGTCCGGGCAAATAGCCTTTAATTTCTGGGGCGGTGTAAATATAACCTGTTTCGGGAAACCAAGTTCCCGGTGGTGCATTGTTACTCGGAGCGCAGACAGAAATATTAGTTCCCCAATTGCTGTAGGCAGATTTTTTACTCAAACTGGTGGACGCAGAAACGGTAATCACGTCGGGATGAACGGCGAATCCACTCAACCATTGGGTGGGTCCAGCGACGACATTTTTCGTCCAGCCACGCTCGTATATGGTGCCGTTGGTGGGACGATTGGCGTTACCCGCAGCGAAAAGAATGACGCAACCTTTACCGTTTCTGCCTTTAGTAGCAGCATTGGCGATCGCCGCACTTTGTCGCAGGGAAAGGGGAAAATAAACTGCCGCCGCCCCCCAACTACAAGAAATCACACTCGCACCCTTCTCTACCGCCCAATTAAACAAACTTTCGATTGATTCGTCATCAAGAAAACCTGTGGTGCGTAAGGGCATTAAAGCACAACCAGGAGCGACTCCCACAACTCCCTGACCATTTTCTTCAGCAACAGCAACTCCCGCGCAAGCAGTGCCGTGGCTTTCTGAGTCGTTTTCGGGTAAAGGTAAAAAATCTTGTCCTTGAAAGTCTCTTGGGGCGACGATTTTACCTTCTCCTTGAAAATCAGGATGATTGATATCAAAAGCATCGTCAGTAACAGCAACAACTATCGATCGCACTCCGCGAGTGATTTCCCAAGCTTTCTCAGCATCGATGTGAGAATTGATGTCTAAAAGATAGCCGCCTTCGTGGTGAAGATACCATTGTTCAGGATAGAAATTATCTAGAGGACGATAAAATGATTCTCGACGTAAAATGATATTCGCTTCAGCCACGAGAATACCCGGTTTTCCGATTAAGCGATTCGCTATTTTCAAAGGGTTTTCGGTAGCTGCGGTGGTGAGTTGATAAACAAAAGCATGATCGATACCAGCTATCGGTTTAAGCAGTTGTAAACCAAATTCAGTAGCGAGATTTATTTTCGTTTCTGCGTCCAAATCTGGTGTAAATTGAATCGTAATTTCGTTAGTTAGATAAACTCTCGTCTCAGGGTTGTTGGTTAATTGATAAACATGACTAGCAAAAGCGACATTTTCCAACTCTCTTGCTGTCTGCATTGTGACTTCCAAATCTGCTGGAGTGACACTAACAATAAAAAGATTAGTGCGGGGAATTTGCTGGTGAGGGAGATGAGCAATTGGAGGCGGAAATTCTGCATCTGGCGGCTGAAGAGATAAAGTCAAGCGATCGCCAACTTTTGAGAGCGCTAATTCCTCTCCTCCCCGTTGTAAAATTATCCCGACACTAGCTGCGGGAACACCCGATCCTGGTAGTTGCGTCATCGAAATCTTTCCTCCGCGCTCATTTTGACAACTGACAAACAACAATTGACAACTGTAAATTAAACAATCACAAATAACAAATGCTAAGATACCTGAAGTTTAAATCGGTTGTGTTCAGCAACGTTCCCCCAGAGAATTATTCAATGCTATTTCTGTCTCAGTTTCGCAATCTCGGTAGAGCTTGTTTATCTGGCTTCAGCTTATCTATTGCCACAATAATCAGTTTAAGCGCCCAAGCTCAAGAATTACCCGTTCCCGCCTTACCAGAAGGAGGTATCGAACAAATCCAGCAAGAAGATTTGAGCGATCCGAATAATCTTCGCCCCTTAACTCAAACAGATAGCCTTCTGAGCTTCCAGGGTGGGGAAAGATTAATGACAGAAGGTGATGGAGCCGTAGCCGGACAGAATTACGCCTTAGCCGCGCGAAAATACCAAGAAGCGCGCCAAATTTTCAATCAATTGTCTAACTTTTATCAACAGTTATCAAGTAGCTTTTCGGGGATAGATAATCGCATTTCCGAAAGATTGAGGCAGCAAGCACTAGAAACAGCTTTAAAACGAGACGAAGCCACTTATCAACTAGCTTTAGTACACCGGGCGCAAAGTCAGCCCGAATTAGCTGTACCTTTGTTAATTCAAATTGTGCGATCGCAAAGTCCCACGACAGACCAAGGGAAAAAAGCTTACCAGCAATTATTTGAGTTAGGATTTGTTGATGCGCCCTATCCACGTCCTCGTGGTAGCGAAACTAGCTCTTCTAATTGAAGTTCAGCATTGACTGTAAAATCGAGCGCAGATTTCGGTAACATAAAAGCTGTAGGCGCAAAACCGGAGCAAGTAAGATTTTGCTTGGCAGTAGGTAAGCGCCACAATTATTTTATCAACCGAGTAAGGCGATCGCAGGAGTCTCAATGGTTAGCTTAAAACAAGTTGAAGCAATGATTAAAGCCCAGCTACCTGATGCTAAAGTCAAGGTAGAAGACTTAGGTGGTGGCGATCATCTTCAAGCAATAGTCGTATCGGCAGAATTTGCCGACAAAACCAAAGTTAAACAGCATCAAATGGTTTATGCGGCAGTACAAGAGGCGATGGCAACCGAAGAAATTCACGCCTTAGCTTTGAAAACTTACACACCCGAAGCTTGGCAAGCTGCTGGTCAAACTGTTTAAACTAAATTAGCAACTCAACAATCTTCAATCAACCAACAATTGTCACGGAAAAATTATGGATTCACAAGTAAAGGAAAAGATTGAAAAGATCATCAATCAGCATAAAATTATCGTCTTTATGAAAGGCAACAAATTAATGCCGCAGTGTGGTTTTTCTAATAATGTTGTCCAAATTCTCAATTCTTTGGGAGTCAAATACGAAACTGTTGATGTCTTAACAGATCCCGAAATTCGTCAGGGAATTAAAGAATATTCTAATTGGCCCACAATTCCCCAACTTTACGTTGATGGTGAATTTATTGGCGGTTCTGATATTACCTATGAACTTTATCAAAGTGGCGAATTGCAAGAAAAACTTGAAGTTAGTCTAGCTTCCTAAAGTTACAAAGAAAGTCGGATGTGTGGGAGTTTGACCAGCATCCGACTCAGAAAAATGAACTAAAATAAAATAATGATGACTAGCGATAGTAGTCTGTTTCCGGTTCCGGCATTACCAATTCAAAATTAGAAGGATCGCGCAAGAAACGAAAAGCTTCCTCTTCTAAACGATGAATTAAATAAGGTTCGATCGCGTTACTATGTCTGAGTGCGGCAATATAACCATCCATATATAGCCGCAATTCGTCAAAACGGTGTCCCCTACGCCAAGAATCAACCAAAGCATCGGTGAGTCTTTGATAGTATCGGATTGTGTTAGTGTCAGTAAGCATAATCTTAAATCCTTTTGTTGAGGGCGATTTGAGTGACCTTGCTGAAGTGGTTCTCGGCAATAAGAGAAGCTGAGAGAATTCAGTTTGACTCAAAATAGCGTCAATATTTATCTGGTATTAACTTCATTTTAACTGCCAATCTCTTAACCTCTGGCAAAAGAGTAGTCTTGGGAACCAGAAAACCCTCTCCGTAGCAGGTGTTACAAAATCTTGACAATAGCTTTGTTAGCCTGAAATCAACAGTTATAGATGGGTTAGGGAAAGGTGGGTTCGGTAAATATCTTAATTGTCCAAGGTAATCATAATTTGCGATCGCTGTTGAGTTGGCACTTGCAGCAAACAGGTTATTGGGTTCAACAAGCAGCAACTATCGAACAAGCGAGAACAAAATTTTCTCGCCGTCAACCAACGATAGTAGTTCTAGACTCGGATTTACCTGACGGAGATGGCATAGAATTTTGTCGTTGGTTATATCAACAACGACAATCCCTGGTTTTTGTTCTTTCAGCGCGGAACACGGAAAAGGATGTGGTTGCGGCTTTAAAAGCGGGTGCTGACGATTATCTCGCCAAACCATTCGGAATGCAAGAGTTTATGGCACGAGTTGAGGCGCTAATTCGGCGGATGCGAGTCACAGCAGCACCGTTATGGTTAGATTATGGCGACCTAAAAATTGATTTAGTCCAGCGTCGAGTGCAGTTTCAAGGCGAATTTATCGATTTAACTCCCCAAGAGTTTAGTTTAATTTACGTCCTCACTCAAGCCGAAGGTAGCCCGTTAAGTCGCAGTGAATTGTTACGCCGCGCTTGGCCCAATGCGATCGATAATCCACGTACAATTGATACTCATGTGCTGTCTTTACGCAAAAAAATTGAAACCGATCCTCGACAACCAAGTTTGATTCAAACGGTGCGTAATGTTGGTTATCGGTTTAATCCGGATGTGTTAAAGGGGGAAACAATGATTCCGGTAAGCAACGGAATGGCAGTAACTAATGGGTATCATCAGAATCGACAGCGAGTTGCTGTGGATGTGGGCTAAAACTTGGAAGTAGCGATCGCAGAAAGGAAGATCAAATTTGTTGTGATGATTGGCACTTTTGCTGTGAAGAATAAAAATCCACGTCCTTCGAGGGCGTGGAATTATTTAATAAATGTTTGGCAAAGAGCAAAATTTTAAACCGTGTCACTCAGCACTTCTTCAAAAGCAAAGTCAGGGGCAGCAAGAACAAAAACTGTCGTTGGCAATCCGGCAGCTTTGGCTTGTAAACTTTCATAATATTCAGTGTAATTATCGTGAGGTGTCGCCATACCTAAGAAAATTAAATCCGCATTTTCCGAGGAAGAATGTAAAATTTCCTCGAAAGAACGAGATTCAGCAACAATTACTTGAGGAACAGCTTTAATGCGAACTTGCTTAACCAGGCGATCGAGATTTGCTCTCGCTGCTGTAGCCGCAGTCTCATCAGCTACTACTAATTTGAGATAAATTTTAGCGTTACGCCAGTCAATATCAGTACGCAACAAATAAGCAAGAAGCAACATTAAACCGCCATTAGCCTGCATCCCACCCCACCAAACATCAATTCGCTGACGCAAACCGAAACTACGTTCAGGATTTTCCCGGAGAATGACGAGATTGCGTTTGGCTTGATGAATTTGGGAAATCATTTCACAATAGCGATCGCGTCGCGTCGGTTCTTCACTATCTCCTAATAAAATCGTATTCGGCACCAAAGAACCTAAACCATAAGTTTCGACTAATTTTCGCGCTCCGTCAAAAGGATCGGTAGCCGTCACTAAACGCACCAAAGCCTTGACTCCGCGACGTTCCAGATAATCTCGAATCGTTTGTTCAGATTTAGCTTGTTGAGCAACGTTACGGGAACCACTGGGTAAAACGCTCGAAACAGTAATTAAACCCCGATTGTGACTGAAAGCATCCGCTAGTTCAATTAAAGACCAACGCTTAGTTGGTGCGCCGGAAAGGACGAGAATGTGAGGTCGCCAGTTTTTCGTATCGTCAACATGATCGATTTGATGAATTCCCTCACTGATCACTGACATCCAAATCCCTCGTCTCACATCTCCCCAAGTAGTCATTAATTCTCGTTGTTGGAGCCAGAAATAAATAGCGAGGACGACAACTGCCGCAACCACAGTAGCCACTGGATTGATTAAAAACATCACCGCGATACAACCTAGCGCCCCAAGCAAAGATAATGACCAATGGACGCGGAAAGTCGGGCGAAAAGAAGGACTTTGGAGGAAACCTTCCACACCTGCGGAGACATTTAAGACTAAATAGGTCGTCAGAAAAAACATTGTTAGCACCGGGGCAATTAAGTTTAAATCCCCGATACACACAGCCGCAACTGCCACTACTAAGGTCACAGCAGTGCCGATTCTCGGTTCGTCGTCTCGCCCACTACCTTGTCCTAAAAAGCTCATCCACCGAGGCAAAACTCCATCTCTAGCTAAGGCTTGTAACACTCGTGGTGCGCCTAAAATACTGCCGATCGCGCTACTTAAGGTTGCTCCCCAAACTCCTAATAAAATTGCCGGACCCCAGAAAGCCATTTCTCTCATGATCAAAGGTTCGTCAATTAGAGTTGTCGCATCTGCCCGCATTGCTAATAAAATCGGCAGTGCCATATAAATTATGTATCCTGTCCCGACTGCGGCTAAAGTTCCGGTGGGAATTGCCCGAATCGGATCGCGCAAATCGCCCGACATATTCACCCCAGCCATGATTCCCGTTACGGCTGGGAAAAAGACCGCAAATACACTCCAAAATGGTTCGCTCAAAGATGGACGTGCGCCCCACATTTCGATATTGGTATTTTCTAAGGGATGTCCAAAAGCAAAGGAAATTAGCGATAAGGCGATCGCTGCCATGATGAAATATTGAGCGCGGATTGCCAAACTAGCTGAAGTTAACGCTAAAACCGCTACTAAAACTGTCACCGCTAAGGCTACATATAACTGACTTAGGTGCGGAAACGCCTGCACCACACTTTCAGCAAAACCAAGGGTATACAGCGCCACTGATAACGCTTGAGCAAAGTAAAGCGGAATTCCCACTGCTCCCCCAGTTTCAATACCCAAAGAGCGAGAAATCATATAATATGCCCCACCAGCCCGCACAACGCGATCGGTGGCGATCGCACAAATTGAAAAAGATGTTAATAAAGTTATTGAAGTTGAGAGCGTAACAATAATTAGCGTTCCCAGCAAGCCCACGTTCCCAACTACCCAACCAAAGCGCAAATACATAATTACGCCCAGGATAGTCAAAATCGAAGGCGTATAAACACCACCGAATGTACCTAAACCGGACTTTTCCGCATTAGGTTCCGATGAATTTGGAGGAGTTGCACGATTAAATGGTAATTTCACTGTAAATTTTATCGGTTATAGAGGACTGGTTACTGGAGACTGGGGACTGGGGACTGGGGAGATGGGGAC